>NZ_BAABKM010000002.1:0-300000 GCF_039543825.1 Nocardioides conyzicola
TAAGCACGCCGCCAGCGTTCGTCCTGAGCCAGGATCAAACTCTCCGTTGAAAACAACAACCAGTCCCCCACCGAAGCAGAAGACTGAAAAAGAGATGCCACCCGGCAAAGATGAACCCTGACAATTAATTGCCAGAATCATGTTTACCAAAGAAATCCGAATCCCATGGACCAGGCCCTTGCGGACCTGAAACATAGAAGACGGGGCATAACAAACTAATTCGTCGACTATGACACACTGTTGAGTTCTCAAACATCAGTTGCTCACCGGTAGTTCGGCTTGTGGCCGGCCCGTCCGGGGCAGTGGTTTAAACTTAGCGGATTGTTTTCCCCCGGTGCAAATCCGGGCCATTCCGCCTCATCTAGCTCCACGCACACAACAATCTCGCCAGTTTTGGAGGGCTTCGGAAGAAGCTCGCTTCGCCACCGGAAAGGTGAGTGAGTGGTGCAGATGTCCGCCGGGGCCGGAGGCCCGACCTGACCGGTCTTGCCTCCCGCCGCTCCCTGGCGACTCGGAGAACATTAGGGGACGGCGCGCGCGAGTACAAATCGAGTGGACGTGACCGCGGCCACATCCACGTTTGCGCAGGTCAGCGCCCTGTCAGCGCACCTCGACGCCGGCGAAGTTCTTCTTGCCGCGGCGCAGGACCAACCAGGAGCCGCCGATCAGGTCGTCCTGGCCGGGCACCTGGTCGGGGTCCTCGACCCGGGTGTTGTTGAGGTAGGCGCCGCCCTCCGTCACGGTGCGGCGCGCGTCACCCTTGCTCTTGGCGAGCCCGGAGGCCACCAGGAGGTCGACCACGGGCGGCATCGGCTCGTCACCGTCGAGGGTGACGGATCCCGCCTCACGCAGCGCGGCGCCCAGGGTGATCGGGCTCAAGCCGCTGAGGTCGCCCCCGCCGAAGAGCGCGGCAGAGGCTTCCTTGATGCGCTCGGTCTCGTCTGCGCCGTGCACGACCGAGGTGATCTGCTCGGCCAGCGCCCGCTGGCCCGCACGCAGGAACGGCTTCTCGGCGTGCTGGGCCTCGAGCGCCTCGATCTCGGCACGGCTGAGGAAGGTGAAGATGCGGAGCAGCTCCCCCACCTTCTCGTCCTCGACGTTGAGCCAGAACTGGTAGAAGGCGTACGGCGACATCATGTCCGGGTCGAGCCACAGGGCCCCGCCCTCCGTCTTGCCGTACTTGGTGCCGTCGCTCTTCGTCACCAGCGGAGTCGCGAACGCGTGCGCCTTGCCGCCGTCGGCGCGACGGATCAGCTCGACGCCGCCGGTGAGGTTGCCCCACTGGTCCGAGCCACCGAACTGCAGCGTCACGCCGTGATCGCGGTAGAGGTTGAGGAAGTCCATCGACTGGAGCAGGACGTAGCTGAACTCCGTGTAGCTGATCCCGGCCTCGAGGCGGCTCTTCACCACGTCGCGCGCCAGCATCCGGTTGACCGGGAAGTGCTTGCCGATGTCGCGCAGGAAGTCGATCGTCGAGAGGCTCGCGGTCCAGTCGTAGTTGTTGACCATCGTGGCGGCGTTGTGGCCCTCGAACGACAGGTAGGGCTCGATCTGGCGGCGTACCCGCTCCACCCAGTCCTTGACCGTGTCGAGCGTGTTGAGCGTCCGCTCCCCCGAGTCGCGCGGGTCGCCGATCATGCCGGTCGCGCCGCCGACCAGGGCGTACGGCGTGTGGCCGGCCTCCTGCAGCCGGCGGGCCGTGAGGATCTGCACCAGGTTGCCCATGTGCAGGCTCGGCGCCGTCGGGTCGAAGCCCACGTAGAACCGAACGCTCCCTCCTGCCAGGGCCTCGCGCAGGGCGTCGAGGTCCGTCGAGTGGGCGATCAGGCCGCGCCACTCCAGGTCGTCGAGGAGGGTGGGATCGACGGTCACGGGGAACCTTTCGGGTGGGGAATCAGCGGGTCCAGCGTGCCATGGGGCCACCTGACTACGCTCGTCGGTTGTGAGGGGGAGACGTTGATCGCAGGCAGGTACACGCTCGGACGCGAGATCGGCCGCGGTGGGATGGGCGCCGTCTGGTTGGGCCAGGACGAGGTCCTGGGTCGATCGGTCGCGCTCAAGCGCATCGGCTTCGGGCCGGGCACCGACGACCTCGACCTCGATCGCGCCCAGCGGGAGGCGCGTCTCGCCGCCCGTCTGAACCATCCGCACGTGGTCGCCGTCTACGACCTCGTCGTCGAGGGCGAGGACCGCTGGCTCGTGATGGAGTACGTCGAAGGCATGACCCTCGCCGAGCTCGTCCGTCGCGACGGCGCCCTCACCCCCGACCAGGCCGCGCCGCTGCTGAGGCAGGCGGCGGACGCACTGGCCGCCGCACACGCGGCCGGCATCGTGCACCGGGACGTGAAGCCCTCGAACATCCTGGTGACGCCCGAGGGGCAGGTGAAGCTCTCGGACTTCGGCATCGCCCGGGCGCAGGCGGACGCCTCGCTGACGCAGACCGGCCTGGTGACCGGGTCGCCGGCGTACCTCGCACCCGAGGTCGCCTCCGGCCAGCAGGCGACGGCGGCGAGCGACGTGTGGTCCCTCGGGGCCACCCTCTTCCACGCGCTCTCCGGGCGCCCGCCGTACGACGTCGGCGAGAACCTGCTCGGCGCGCTCTACCGGATCGTGCACGAGGAGCCCCCGCGGCTCGGCGCGAGCGCCGGCTGGCTCGCCCCGGTGCTGCTCGCGACCATGGCGCAGGAGAGCGCGGACCGCTGGTCGATGGACCAGGTGCGGGACTTCCTCGTCGGCGGTCCGTCGGCACCGCTGCCGGCTCCCTTGCCCCGGGCCGTCCCGGTCGGGACGTCGGAGGCTCCGGTCGACCGCTCCGCCACGCAGGTCATGTCGACGCCGGTCCAGCCCGCACCGGTCGTCCCCGCTCCCGCGGCGCGCCGCCGACGTGGTCACCCCGCCCTCATCCTGGTCGTGGCGGTCCTCGTCGTCGCCGTCGTGGTCGTCGCCTGGATGCTCGGCTCGGACGGTGACCCCGGCTCCGATCCCGGGGCCGACCCCGGCTCGGGGGCCACCAGCCCTTCCGGACCGACCTCCTCGGCTCCTGCGAAGACCCCGGAGGTGACGGCGGACGGGATGGAGAACTTCATCGAGGACTACCTCGCGACGGTGACCTCGGATCCGAAGGCAGCCTGGGAACGGCTGACCCCGGACTTCCAGAAGGCGAGCGGCGGCTTCGGGCAGTACAAGAAGTTCTGGAGCGGCTACCAGACCGCCGACCTCATCGGCAACACGCAGGCCGACCCCGACAACCTGACGATCACCTACTCGGTCGAGTACCTGCACACCGACGGCCACAAGTCGACGGACGAGGTGACGCTCCGGCTCGAGGGCACGGACGGCGACTTCCTGATCGCGGGCGAGAGCTGACCGCGAGCCCTATCGTTGAGCCGGGAGGTCAGATGGAGCTGTCGGCGCTGTACCGGGACATCGTGGAGATGTCGCCGGACGCGATCTGGGTGTGCCACCTCGACGGCCGGACCATCTACGCCAACCCCGCGATGTGCGCGCTCTACGGCGCCGACGCCGAGGAGATGCAGGACGTCACGGTCTTCGACTCGCTCGACGACGCCGGACGCCGGCAGTTCGCCGAGCACCTCGAGGAGATCAAGCGCTCCGGGGCCAAAGGCGAGGACGTCGACGTGCTCTTCTGGCGCCGGGACGGTACGTCGCAGTGGGTGATCGTCAGCGAGCGCGAGCTGCGCGACGCCGACGGCGAGATCATCGGCTTCACCCACCGGATCAGCGACTACAGCGGTCGCCGCCGGGCGCTGGACGAGCTCCGGGAGAGCCGTGCGCAACTGGCGGAGGCGCACCGGATCGCGCGGCTGGGCAGCTGGCAGTGGGACGTGCCGTCCGACGAGATCTATGCCTCGGACGAGCTGTGCGCGCTCTACGGACTGGACCCCGAGTCGTTCCCGGCGAGCTACGCCAACTTCCTCGACATCGTGCACCCGGACGACCGCGCCGCCGTCGACGAGGCGGTCGGTGGTGCCCGCGAGCGGCCCTCGGAGTTCGTGTTCGTCGTCCGCGTCCAGGGCGAGGACGGCTGGGTCTGGACCCGCGGTCGCGGGGAGTCGACCGCCGACGAGTCCGGCAAGGTGGTCGCGATGTCGGGCACGCACCAGGACATCACCGAGACCAAGCTGGCCGACCTCGCGCTCGAGGACCAGGTGCGCCAGAACGCCCTCATGCAGGCGGTGGCGATCGCCGCGAACGAGGCCCGCACCCTGGTCGACGTCCTGGGTCAGGCACAGCACCTCGTTCTGCTCCACGACGACTGGGAGCGCGGGCGGGCGTTCATGGCGAACGAGGACGGCACCGGCGTCGTACCCCTGCACCTGTCGGAGAGCGACCGCGACGCCGACCTGGCGACGCCGGACGAGTCGGCGGCCGAGCTCGAGCTCGCCAACCGGGCGTTCCGGACGCGGAGGTCGGTGTGGAGCGACTCCCAGCTCGCCATCGCGGTCCCGGTCTCGCACGCCCAGGAGGTGCTGGCCGTCGTCGTGATCACGTCCGCTCCCCCGCTCTACCGCTTCGAGATGATCCAGTCGATGGTCGAGCAGGTGGCCGTGGAGCTCGGGCGGGTCGCCGAGCGGGAGCGCGCGGAGCGAGCCCTCGCCGACGCCCGGGACGCGGCGATGGAGGCATCGCGCCAGAAGTCAGAGTTCCTGGCGACGATGAGCCACGAGATCCGGACGCCGCTCAACGGGGTCATCGGGCTCAACGACCTGCTGCTGCGCAGCAAGCTGACGAGCGACCAGCTGAGGCTGGCGTCGGGCGTCCAGGTGGCCAGCCGGGCGCTGCTCGGGATCATCAACGACGTCCTCGACTTCTCGAAGATCGAGGCCGGCAAGCTGGAGCTCGAGCGGCTCGACTTCGAGGTCCGCGCCGTCTTCGACCAGGTCGCCAGCATGCTCGGCGAGGCCGCTCGCGCCAAGGGGCTCGAGCTGATCGTCGCCTGCCACACCGACGTGCCGGAGGTCCTGTGCGGCGACCCCACGCGGCTGGCGCAGGTGCTCACCAACCTCGGCTCCAACGCGGTCAAGTTCACCGAGGCCGGTGAGGTCTTCATCCGGGCCACGGCCACGCCGCGCGAGGACGGCGGGTCGACCCTGCAGGTCAGCGTCACCGACACGGGCGTCGGGATCGTCGAGGGTGACGTGACCTCCCTCTTCGACGCCTTCACCCAGGCCGACGCCTCGACGACACGTCGCTTCGGCGGCACCGGCCTCGGCCTCGCGATCTCCCGCGAGATCGTCGAGGCCCTGGGCGGCGAGATCGGGCTGCACGCCAACCCGGGCGGCGGCACGGTCTTCTGGTTCACCGCGGAGCTCGATGCCCCCCTGGGCACGGGCGTCGACCCCGACGACGAGTACGGCCGCACCTGGTTGGCCGGTCGACGGGTGCTCGTGGTCGACGACAACGACAACAACCGGCTGATCCTCGCCGAGCAGCTGGCGCGCTGGCGGGTCCGCCCGGTCACCGTCGCCGGCGCCGACGCGGCCGAGGCGGCGGTCGCCGAGGCTCGCGCCGCCGGTGACCCCTTCGAGGCCGTGCTGCTCGACATGTCGATGCCCGGTCGCGACGGCCTCGGGCTGGCGCACGCGCTCCACTCCGACCCGGCCAGCTCCGGGCTGCAGCTGGTGATGCTGACGTCGTCCGCGAGCCCGTCGCCGGAGGAGCTGGCCGAGGCCGGGATCGTCACGTGCCTGACCAAGCCGACGATGGCCGGCGAGCTGCGGAACACGATGTTGCGCGTGCTCGCCCGGCGCGAGCCCCGGACCGACGGGGAGCCGGCCCCGCACGAGACCGGCGAACGCGCCATCACGCACCGCGTGCTGGTGGTCGAGGACAACCCCGTCAACCAGATGGTCGCCGTCGGCCTGCTCGGAGCGCTCGGGTACGCCGCCACCACGGCCGACGACGGTCTGCTGGCCGTGGAGGAGATGCGCAAGGGCGGGTACGACGCGGTGCTGATGGACGTCCAGATGCCCCGCATGGACGGGTACGCCGCCACCCGCGCGATCCGGGCCGAGCAGTCCGTCCACGTGCCCGTGATCGCGATGACGGCGGCCGCAGTGGAGGGCGAGCGCGAGCGGTGCCTCGCGGCGGGGATGGACGACTTCCTGACCAAGCCCGTCGACCCGGGCGCGCTGGCAGGCGTGCTGGACCGATGGCTGGGTGGCAGCGAGAGCCGGGCAGTACGCCGTACGCTGCGGAACGTGTCTGCGAACGGCGACTCCGCCTCCCCCATCGACGGTCTCGCCACCGAGCGCCTCGACGAGCTCCGCGACCTCGACCCGGGCAACACCGCCTACCTGGACCGGGCGATCGGCAACTTCGTGCGCAACACCCCGACCACGCTGGAGGCCATCCGGCAGGCGATCGCGGACGGGGACGCGGCCGTGCTCAAGCAGGTGTCGCACAAGCTCGCGGGTGGCGCCCTCAACCTGGGCGTCGAGGCCGCAGGCCGCACCGCACAGCAGATCGAGCTGGTCGCCGACACCGGCGCGACCGCGGGTGCCGTCGAGCTGACCGACCAGCTCGAGCGCGATCTCGAGGCCGGGCGGACCGCGTTGCTGGCCTACCAGGCGACGTACTCCACGGCCACCTGAGGTTCAGCCCGACCCAGGCCGGGTACGGAGTCGGTCATGAAGACCATCATCGCGCTCATCGTCCTGCTCTGGCTCGCCATCGGCGCGCTCGCGGCCTACCAGCGCGACTACTTCACCAACGACCAGGACGTGAGCTGCAAGTCCACCGGTGACACCGCCCTGACCATCGTGGCCGGGCCGCTCAACTACTTCGGCGCCAACCCGAAGGTCGACTGCAAGGTCAACGTGCCCCAGCCGTCCAAGTAGGGGCTCAGCGCTCGTCGTCGCCGGCCGGAGGAGCCGACCCGTCCAGCGCGCCCTGGTTGCCGACGAACGCGGCGACCGGCGGGATCACCGCAGCGACGACGCTCATCACCACCGCTGCGGTCGTCGACCAGAACCGGACGACGTTCCACGCCAGCACGATGAGCACGACACACGTGCCCATCAGCCAGAAGTACGTGCGCCGGCGGCGAGGACGGTCCATCCCCCGACGCTAGCCCTGGTCGGGTTGTCCGCAGTGCGAGGCTGGAGCCATGCGCTACGTGAAGCTCGGCACCACCGGTCTCGACGTCTCCCGGGTCATCCTCGGCTGCATGAGCTGGGGCGACCCCAGCCTGGGCTCGCATCCCTGGATCCTGGACGAGGACGCCGGGCGCGACCTCATCCGCCAGGCGCTCGAGGCGGGGATCACGACCTTCGACACCGCCAACGTGTACGCCGGCGGCAGCAGCGAGGAGTTCACCGGCCGGGCGCTGCGCGACTTCGCGAAGCGCGAGGACGTCGTGATCGCCACGAAGGTGCACGGGCGCATGCGTCCCGGGCCGTACGGCGCCGGCCTCTCGCGCAAGGCGATCCTGCACGAGATCGACGCGTCGCTGCGGCGGCTCGGCACCGACTACGTCGACCTCTACCAAATCCACCGCTGGGACCCGACGGTGCCGATCGAGGAGACGATGGAGGCCCTGCACGACGTCGTACGCGCCGGGAAGGTGCGGTACCTGGGCGCGTCGTCGATGTGGGCGTGGCAGTTCGCGAAGGCCCAGTCGGTCGCCGCAGCCCACGGGTGGACGCGGTTCGTGTCGATGCAGGACCACTACAACCTGATCTACCGCGAGGAGGAGCGGGAGATGCTGCCGCTGTGCGCCGACCAGGGCGTCGGCGTGATCCCGTGGAGCCCGCTCGCCCGCGGGCGGATCACCCGTGACTGGGACGCCGAGACGGCGCGGTCGGAGACCGACGAGTTCGGCGCCACCCTGTACGTCGACGAGGACCGTGCGATCGTCGAGACCGTGGCCAAGGTTGCCGACCGGCTCGGGGTCTCGCGTGCTCAGGTCGGTCTCGCGTGGCTGCTGCACCAGCCCGTCGTGACCGCCCCGATCGTCGGCGTCACCAAGCCGGTGCACCTCACCGACGCCGTCGCCGCCGTCGACCTGGAGCTATCGGACGACGACCTCGCCGAGCTCGGGGCCGGCTACCGTCCCCACCCCGTCGCGGGTCACGCCTGACCGTGGTGGGGCGGGTGGGGCTCGAACCCACGACCCAAGGATTATGAGTCCTCTGCTCTAACCGACTGAGCTACCGCCCCTCGAGGGCGAGCCCTCGCGGCCGAGAGCCTAACCGGTGCCGACGCGCTCGATGAGCCGCATCGCGTCGTACGGCGCGAAGCCCTTGGCGTCGTTGTCGAAGTAGACGACGACGTCGGCGGTGCGGGACCAATCGCGAACGCGCTCGGCCCAGCGGTCGAGGGCGGCGTCGGAGTAGCCGCTCGTGTAGAGCTCCTGGTCGCCGTGCAGGCGGATGTAGGCGAGGTCGCTGGTGACGACCTCGGCGCGAGGCCACCGACCCGCCGAGTCCGCGACGACGCAGGCGATGTCGTGCGCGCGCAGGAGCGCGAACGCGTCGTCGGCGCAGAAGGACTCGTGCCGGAACTCCAGGGCGTGCCGGATCCGGTGTCCGGCGTACCCGGACGGCGAGCGGGTGAGCGCCCGGTCGTCGGGCACCTTGTCGTCGTGGCGGCGGGCGAGCGCTGCCGCCTCGCCGATCGTGCGCGGGAGCAGGTCGAAGAACGAGCCCAGCAGCTCGGCGTCGTAGTGCAGCCGCTCGGGGAGCTGCCACAGCACCGGACCGAGGCGGTCCTGCAGGGCGAGCACGCCGGACGCGAAGAAGTTGGCGAGCGGCGTCTCGACGTCACGCAGGCGCTTCATGTGGGTGACGAAGCGGCCGCCCTTGACCGCGAAGACGAAGCCGTCGGGTGTCTGGTCGCGCCAGCCGGCGTACGACGAGGGTCGTTGGAGCGAGTAGAAGGAGCCGTTGATCTCGACCGAGCCGAGGCGTTCGGCCGCGTAGCGCAGCTCCTCGCGCTGTGGCAGGCCGCGCGGGTAGAAGTCGCCGCGCCAGCCGGCGTACGTCCAGCCGGAGATGCCGACGCGGACCGTCCCCACGGGGCCTCCTAGCGGGCGCGGCGGGTGTCGATCGCGAGGGCCACGGTGTTGAGGGCGGCCCAGCCGAGCGTGACGGCGAGGACCTTGCGGCGGATGTCCGGGTCCTGGGTGCGGGTGCCGAGGATCGCGGCGTCGCCGAGGTCGTTGGCGATCCGGAGCAGCATCGAGGCGCGGACGGTCCGGTCGGAGCGGCCGAGGATGCCGAGGGCGCTGATGGCGGTGTCGCGGACGCCGTACGTCCGGCCGAGGAGCTCGAGGCCCGCTTGGTCCTTCTCGTCGGAGTGCAGCGCCTGCCACAGGTGGGAGGGCTGGGCGAGGGCGTAGACGCCGTACGCGGCGGAGGCGGTCGACATGAGGCGGCTGAGGGGGTAGGTCATGCTCGGTCGGTACCCGTCACCGCCGGTCACACGCAGCGGCGTCGCACGGTGGCATGCTCGGAGCAGGAGGCGCACGTGGACATCGACCGGCTCGAACCGCTCGACGAGGAGTGGGAGCGCGCGCTCTGCGTCGTCGCCCACCCGGACGACCTGGAGTTCGGCGCCGCCGCCGCGATCGCGCGGTGGACCGGCCAGGGCAAGGAGATCGTCTACTGCATGGTGACCAGCGGCGAGGCCGGCATCGACGCGATGGCGCCCGACGAGTGCCGCCGGGTCCGCGAGGCCGAGCAGGTCGCGTCGGCCGCCATCGTCGGCGTGACCGAGGTGGAGTTCCTGGGCCTGCCCGACGGGATCCTGGAGTACGGCGTACCGCTGCGGCGCGAGATCGCCCACGTCGTACGACGCCATCGGCCCGACATCGTGATCACCGGGAACTTCCAGGACACCTGGGGCGGCAGGAACCTCAACCAGGCCGACCACATCGCGGCCGGCCGGGCCACGCTCGACGCGGTGCGCGACGCCGCGAACCGGTGGGTCTTCCACGAGCAGCTCGTCGACGGGCTGGAGCCGTGGGGCGGGGTGCGCGAGGTCTGGGCGTGCGGCTCGCCGAGCTCGGGGCACGCGGTCGACACCACGGACACGTTCGACGCGGGTGTCGCCTCGTTGGAGGCGCACGGCGCCTACATCGACGGCCTCGGCTGGCAGGACTTCGACGCCCGGGAGTTCCTGGAGGGCATGGCGAGGCAGACCGGTCAGCGGCTGGGCACGACGTTCGCCGCGCCGTTCGAGGTCTTCCCGATGGGCTGGGGCGAGTAGACGGTCGGCGCCGCCGTGCGCAAGACAAACCGCCCCTGACCTGCATCGCAGGTCAGAGGCGGTTGCGCTGGCTCCCCCGGTTGGACTCGAACCAACAACCCTCCGATTAACAGTCGAATGCTCTGCCAGTTGAGCTACAGGGGATCGGTGCAGCCCGCATAGGTTAGCAATGACGTCGGGGTGTGAAAAATCGAGGGCTCAGCCGAGCCCGACGTCGGCCTGCGCGGCCTCGAGGGCCCTGGCTGCGGCCTCCTGGACGGCCGGATCGGCGGGGTCGACGCCCTCGTCGTACTCGTAGATCCACTGGACCGGCTGGTCGCCGCTGGGGGCGCGGCGAGCGATCACGCGGACGCCGCGGCGACCGGCGATCGGCACGTGGCGCTGCAGGACGACGCTGGCGGTCACGCGCTCGCGGACCAGCTCCAGCAGCAGGCCGGGAGCCTCGATCGTGAAGTGGTGGTCCGGCCGCACCTCGCCCCAGGAGCCGACCTCGGTGACGTGCAGCGTCGAGGAGTCCTGATCCCAGTCGGCGGCCTGGACCTCCTCCCACGGGATCCGGATCGTCTCCTCGAGGCCGAGGGCGCCGCCACCGCGGGCGCGCACCAGGTAGAGCGCGTCGCGGGTGCCGCCGAGGTGGCCCTCCGCGGCCACGGCATCGGCGAGCAGGCGCTCGCCGCGCTCGACCCGGATCGGCGGGCGCTCCCGGCGGAGCCTCACTGGGTCGGCCCCGCGAGACGGTCACGCAGCGCGCGGCGGTGCGCCTCCAGCGCGGCGAGCTCCCCGAACATCTTGTTGAACTCGTCGGGGTTCTCGACCGGGTTGGTGCGCTGCAGCTTGGACTTGATCGCGGAGATCCGACGCGCCGCCGTCAGCTCCATCAGTCGGAAGATGTGCTCGGCGACGTACGCCGCGTCCGGGACCTTCTTGAGCGGCTCGACGCCGATCGCGCCGATCACGGACGCGACCTCCGGGTCGGCCGCGGAGTCGCGGAGCTTGTTGGCCCACCCCGGGTCACCCGCGCCGGCGACCGAGCCGCCCGCGCCCTCGACGAGCTCCCACACGGCGCGGTAGGTGGGGTGCGTGAAGTCGTTGGGACCGAGGTCGGTGGTGGCCCGGCCGATCGCCATCGGGTGCTGGATGACCAGCTTGAGCGTCTCGCGCTCGGTCTCGAAGCGCGGGTCGCGCAGGTCGGGGAGGTTGCTGCGCGGAGGCGCGGGAGGCGGCGTACCGGCCGCGGCACCGCGGGCGTCGCGCTCCTGCCGGGACGCCGAGCGCCGGACCTCCGCGCGGGCCTCGTCGACGTCGATGCCGATCATCCCCGCGATCTCGCGCGCGAAGGCGTCGACCTTGGACCGGTCGCGGATGCTCGAGACGAGACGTGCGCTCTCGCGCAGCGCGTCGACCCGGCCGTCGGCGCGGTCGAGGTCGTACTTGCCGACGATGTTGGAGAGCACGAACCGGTAGAGCGGCACCCGGCGGGCGACGAGCTCGCGCACGGCGGCGTCGCCCTTCTTGATGCGGACGTCGCACGGGTCGAGCCCGTCCGGCTCGACGGCGACGTAGGTCTGGGAGACGAAGTTCTGGTCGCCGCCGAACGCCCGGATGGCGGCCTTCTGGCCGGCGGCGTCACCGTCGAAGGTGAAGATGACCTCGCCGCGGAACTCCTCGTGGTCGTGGAGGAAGCGGCGCAGCACGCGGGCGTGGTCGTCCCCGAAGGCGGTGCCACAGGTGGCGACCGCCGTACCGACGCCGGCCAGGTGGCAGGCCATCACGTCGGTGTAGCCCTCGACGATCACGGCCTGCGAAGACTTCGCGATGTCGCGGCGGGCGAGGTCGAGCCCGTAGAGCACCTGGCTCTTCTTGTAGATCCGGGTCTCGGGGGTGTTGAGGTACTTCGCCTCGATCCGGTCGTCCTCGAAGATCCGGCGCGCGCCGAAGCCGATCGTGTCGCCGGGGGCGTCGCGGATCGGCCAGAGGAGGCGGCCGCGGAAGCGGTCGTACGCCGAGCGTCCGATGGCCACCAGACCCGCCTCGACGGTCTCCTCCTGGGTGAACCCGCGGCCGCGCAGGTGCTTGAAGAGCACCTCGCCCTCGCGCGGCGCGAAGCCGATGCCGAAGGTGGCGGCCGCCTCCTGGTCGAAGCCGCGCTCGGAGAGGAACTGCCGGGCGGTGAGCGCGTCGGCGGTGGCGAGCTGCTCGGCGTAGAACTCCTGGGCGATCTTGTTGGCGTCGATCAGCCGCTGGCGGGGCGGTCCCTTGGGACGCTCCTCCTGGACGCCGCCCTCCTCGCGCCGCAGCTGGACGCCGTACTTGTCCGCGAGCCGCTCGACGGTCTCGCCGAACGTGAGGCCGTCGATCTTCATCAGGAAGCTGATGACGTCGCCGCTCTCGTTGCAGCCGAAGCAGTGGTAGAAGCCGCGGGCCGGGGTGACGTGGAAGGACGGGGACTTCTCGTCGTGGAAGGGGCAGAGCCCCTTCTGGGAGCCGCCGCCGGCGTTCTTCAGCGTGACGTACTGCGAGACGACGTCGTCGATGCGCGCCTTCTCGCGCACCTCGGCGATGTCCTCCTCACGAATCCGGCCTGCCACGGGGCGATCCTACGGGTGCGTCAGTAGTCGCCGGACATGATGTTCCACAGCTCCTCGCCCGCCGCGTAGCGGTGCAGCTGGTCGCGGACCAGGCGGTGCGCCCGCGGCCACATCGCGCTGCTCGCGCCGCCGACGTGCGGGGAGATCAGCAGCCCGGGCGCCTCCCAGAACGGGTGGTCCTCCGGGACCGGCTCGGGGTCGACGACGTCGACCGCCGCCCGGAGCCTGCCTGCGGTCAGCTCGGCGACGAGCGCGTCGTTGTCGACGATCGCCCCGCGGGCCACGTTGACCACCAGCGCGCCGTCGGGCAGCGCGGCCAGGAAGGCGGCGTCGACGAGCCCGCGGGTCTCGTCAGTGAGGGGGACGACGAGCACCACGACGTCCGCACGCGGCAGCAGCTGCGGGAGCTCGCTGATCGCGTGCACGCCGTCGCGGGCGCTGCGGGCGACCCGGGTGACCTCGACCTCGAAGGGCTCCAGGCGTCGCTCGATGGCCGCGCCGATCGCGCCGTACCCCACGAGCAGGACGCGCTTGTCGGCGAGCGACGGGCGCCAGCCGGGCCTCCACTCGTGCCGGTCCTGGGCGCGCACCCAGCTCGGGATGCCGCGCAGGCTGGCCAGGATCAGGGTCAGGGCGAGCTCGGCGGTGGAGGTGTCGTGGATGCCGCGGCCGTTGCAGAGCGTCACGCCTGGGGGGACGGCGGCGCGGACGTTGTCGACCCCGGCGGTGAGGGTCTGCACCACCTCGAGGCCGGTCATCCGGCTCAGCACCTCGGCGACACGAGGTCCGACCATGTAGGGCGGCACGTAGAAGCGCACCTCGCCGACGCTGTCGGGCACCTCGTGCGTCGGGTCGACGACCTCGTAGCGCAGGCTCTCGGGCGGGTCGCCGAGCTCCGACGGGTCGAACGGCAGCCAGACGAGTCGGTCGGTCACGGTCCCGAGCCTAGAGGTCTGTCAGCGGCGGTAGACGCTGACGAGCACGCCGTACGACGCCTCGCGCTCCCCCGCGGGCTCGAGCTCGTGCACGACCCGCTCGAGGTGGCGGGTGAGCGCCTCGGCCTGGACCCGGGTCATCCGGAGGGTGCGGTGATTGACCAGCGGCTCGCGGGCCGCGTCGACCTCCTCGGCGATCGTCGCGAACATCGCCCGGGTGGCGTCGGTCCCGTCGGGCAGGCGCAGCCGCGGGACCGCCGTGACGTAGTACTGCTCCGTCCCGCCGCGGACGGTCCGCGTGTGGCTCGGCGCCAGCAGGCCGGCGGCGACCAGCACCTTGACGTGGTGGGCGACGTTGCCCTTGTTGGTGCCGAGCCGGTTGGTCAACTGACTCACGGTGGCGCCGCCGGTGCTCACCTCTCGCCAGATCCGGTGCCGCATCGGGTGGTCGAAGGCGCGGACCTGGGCTGCGGTGGCGACGGGCACGGGCTCGGTCATGTCGCAAGCGTCAAGAGAAGTAGACGCTTGTGTCAAGCGCCGACTTCACTGCCCGCATGGACATCTCACTCGTGCAGGACCTGGTCCGCTCCCACTACGTCTTCCCCGACATCGCCGAGCAGGTCGTCGCCGCTCTCGACGACGTCGCGCTCGACGGCGTTCCCGAGGCCGACGCCGCCGTCTTGAGCGCCGCCCTCCAGTCGGTCAACGGTGACCGACACCTGCGGGTGCGGCACTACCCCGACGGCGTACCCCCGGACCAGGACGAGGCCGCCGTGACGGCGTGGTTCGCGACGACGGCCCGGGAGCAGGGACCCGGCATCACCGAGGTACGCCGCCTCGACGGCAACGTCGGGCTGCTCGTCGTCGGGCCGGTGATCCTGTCGCCGGAGCACGTGGCGCCTGCCGCCGCGGCCGCGTTCACGCTCCTCACGGGCGTACGCCGGCTCGTCCTCGACCTGCGCGGCTGCGTGGGAGGGGTCCCGGAGTCGGTGGCGCTGCTGGTCAGCCACCTCCTCGGCGACGAGCCGGTGCACCTCCAGGACCTGGTCCACCGCGACGGCACGGTCGTCACGTCGTGCACCACGCCGTCGGTCTCGCCACGGCTGCCGGCCGAGGTGCCGGTCGACGTGCTCACGAGCGGGCGCACCTTCAGCGGCGGCGAGGAGCTCGCCTACGACCTCCAGGCGCTCGGTCGGGCCCGGGTCGTGGGCGAGACGACCCTGGGTGGCGCCCACCCGCGCGAGGCGTTCGACCTCACCACGCACCTGCAGCTGCACGTCCCGATCGCGCGGTCGGTCAACGCCGTCACCGGCACCAACTGGGAGGGCGTCGGGGTCGTGCCCGATGTCGCCTGCCCCGCCGACGAGGCGCTCAGCAGAGCCGTTGGTGCCAGGTGACGGCGCTGGCGTCGGTGAGCGAGGCGACCTGGTCGATCGCGACCCGCAGCCGGCCGGCGTCGTCGGCCGCGGCGTGCCAGTCGTCGGCGAAGGGCCGCTCCAGGGCGTCGGGCCCGCGCCGCACCAGCACCTCGAGCAGCTCGGCGAGCAGCGCCCGCTGCCGGTGCATCAGCGCGACCCGGTCGTCGGTGCGCATCACGTAGTGGGCGGCGACGCCCTTGAGCAGCGCGATCTCGAGCCGCGTGTCGTCGGGGACGACGAGGTCGGCGGCGTAGCGGGCGAACGGCCCGTCGGAGGCGGCGTACGTCGCGTGCTGGACCGCCCCGCAGAAGCGGCCGATCAGGTCGCTGGTGAGGTTCTTGAGGGCCGCGAGCGAGCGCCTGCCCCCGTCGTACGGCGTGGTCGGCCAGCTGCCCACCGCGCGCAGGCCGGTCAGGGTGGCGTCGAGGACGTCGTCGGTGGCGTCGGGGACGTACCAGTCCCGCACCGTCTGCCAGACCGCTGCCGGCTCGATCGTCGCCAGGTCGACCCGGCCGGCGACGATGCCGTCCTCGATGTCGTGGACGGAGTAGGCGACGTCGTCGGCGAGGTCCATCACCTGCGCCTCGAAGCACTGCCCGGTGCCGGCCACGCCGCGGCGCATCCAGTCGAAGACCGGCCGATCGTCGTCGTACACGCCGAACTTGAAGCCCATCCGCGGGGACCCGTCGGCGTGGACGCCGCTCGGGTCGTCGGCGGCGGAGTAGGGCCACGGGTACTTGGTGCAGGCGTCCAGGGTCGCGCGGGTGAGGTTGAGCCCGACCGAGTGCCCGTCGGCGGCGAAGGTCTTGGCCTCCAGCCGGGTCAGCAGCCGCAGCGTCTGGGCGTTGCCCTCGAACCCGCCGCAGGAGGCACCGAGCTCGGCGAGGATCCGCTCGCCGTTGTGACCGAACGGGGGGTGCCCCATGTCGTGGGCGAGCGCCGCGGTCTCGGCGATGTCGGGCTGGCTGCCGAGCGCGCGCGACAGGTCGCGGGCGACCTGGGCGACCTCGAGGCTGTGCGTGAGCCGGTTGCGCACGAAGTCGTCGCTCTGCGGGCCGACCACCTGGGTCTTGGCCGCGAGGCGGCGCGAGGCCGCGGCGTGCACGACGCGGGCCCGGTCGCGCTCGAACGGCGTCCGGATCGGTGCGTCCACCCGCTTGGGCGGCTCCTCGACGATCCGCTCGCGCGCGGCCTCGTCGTACCCGTCGTGGTCAGTCATCGCAGGCGAGCCTAGAGGCACCCGAGGACCGCGAGCTCACGCCGGTCAGGTCGAGCGTCAGTACGTCGACACGTGCACGTGGTCGAAGTGGTTGGCGGTGGCGGAGCCACGGGACGGGAACGTCCGCCATCCCTCGCCGGCGCGGACCGGGGTCCAGATCTGCTGGCGCCACAGGATGTCGTACAGCTTGAGCTCGGAGGCGTGTGCCTTGAGGAAGTCCGCGATGGCGTTGCCGAGCGTGACGTCGCTGGTCATGATGTCGAGCGCCTTGCCCGAGGAGTGCTCACCGTGCGCGTCCCAGCCGCCGTACGACGTGATCTGCGGGAAGGCGTGGCACACGGAGCGGTAGACGTAGACGGCGTTGGCGGTCAGGCCGTTCTCGACGCCGGGATCGGGGCACGGCGCCATCGACAGGCCGGCGGGTGCCGCGACCGGCTTCTCGGCGGCGAGGTGGCCGGCGGTCACCCAGCGCAGCTGGCCCTCGACGAGGACCTCCTCGCGGTCGCCGGCCTGGCGGCCGGTGACGAGCACGCGCTTGCCGGCCTTGATCTCGCCGTCCTGCTTCGCGTCCCTGCCAGGGGCGGTCCACAGGTTGAGGTCGATCGCGGTCCACAGCCGGGTGTCGGCTTCCTCCAGGGCGGAGGTCCTCGCCAGCCGGCCCTCGCTGCGCGAGGCGATCTTGCGGTCCCGCATCAGGTCGAGGGGGCGCTCCATCTGCTTGCTGGCGTGGCGCCCGGCGACCGGGGAGAGGTCAGCGGAGGCGGAGTCCTGGGCCAGGATCGTGCCGGTGACCGGGCCGCTCGCCAGCACGCCGAGGGTCACCGCTGACGCCGTCGCCAGGAGGGCGAGGGGCGCGGCCACGGTGGCGGCGCGGGGCTTGCGGCGGGCATCGGTGTCCCGCTTGTGGCGATGCTCTGCCACAGCGCTGATCCTTAGCTGTTGCGGTCGGGGGTCACGTCGCCGGACCGCTGGGAAGGTCACGAAACGGCAACGACGGTCGAGTCAACCACACCGTTCCCGAGGTGGTGGAATCTTCAAACGATCAAAACTGGGTAATCCCGGTCACCCGCCGGTGGTCTCGTTCGCGTCCTCGTGGAGGTGGGATCCGGCGCCGTCGGTGTCGTCGTACCAGCCCTCCGGGACGACGACGCGGTCGCGCGGCGAGCCCTGGCGGCCGCGAGGGGTCCCGAGCTCGGAGACGGGGAAGGACTCCGTCGGGTCCAGCTCGGCGAGCAGCCGGTCCAGGTCCGCGAGCGTGTGCACGAGGCCGAGCGAGCGGCGCATCTCGCCGCCGGCCGCGAAGCCCTTGAGGTACCACGTCACGTGCTTGCGGAACTCCTTGCAGCCCCGCTCCTCCCCCATGTGCTGGCAGAGCAGCTCGGCGTGCCGACGCATCATCGCGGCCACCTCGCCCAGCGTCGGGAGGGTCGCGACCTGCTCGCCGGAGAACGCGGCGGCCAGGTCGCGGAAGATCCAGGGGCGGCCCAGGCAGCCACGCCCGACCACGACGCCGGCGGCGCCGGTCTCCTCGATCATCCGGACGGCGTCGGCGGCCTCCCAGATGTCGCCGTTGCCGAGCACCGGGATGTCGACGTGGTCGACCAGGGCGGAGATCGCGTCCCAGTCGGCCTCGCCGGAGTAGGCCTGCACGACCGTCCGGCCGTGCAGCGCGATCGCGGCGATGCCGCTCTCCTGCGCGATCCGGCCGGCGTCGAGGTAGGTGAGGTGGTCGTCGTCGATGCCCTTGCGCGTCTTCATCGTCACCGGCACGTCGTACGGCGTGGCCGCGGCCACGGCGTGCTCGAGGATCTCGGCGAGCAGCCCGCGCTTCCACGGCAGCGCGCCGCCGCCGCCCTTGCGGGTGACCTTGGGGACGGGGCAGCCGAAGTTGAGGTCGATGTGCGCGACGCCGTACTCCGCGCAGAGGATCTCGGCGGCCTTGCCGACGTAGACCGGGTCGGTGCCGTAGAGCTGCACCGAGCGGGTGGTCTCGAGCTCGTCGAAGACGAGCATGTCCCGGGTGTGCTGGTCACCCTCCACCAGCCCGCGGCTGGTGATCATCTCGCAGACGTAGAGCCCGGCGCCCTGCTCGGCGCAGAGCCGGCGGTAGGCCGCGTTCGTGATGCCGGCCATCGGCGCGAGCACCACGGGCACGTCGACCGTCAGTGACCCGAGGGTCAGCGAGGTGGGCAGCGAGGACATGGATCCATTGTCCGGCGTGAGCGTGGGACCGCCCAAATCAGCCCTTCTTCTTGGGCTTCTTCTTCGGCTTCGGCGGCACGTACTTCTCGATCTCGCCGGTCCAGGTGATCGGGTTGAAGTCCTCGTCGGGACGGAAGCTGACCGCCTCGAGCGTGCCGTGGTCCGGCGCGAGGTAGACCAGGCAGACGTCGGCGGTCGCGCCGGCGGCGAACGGCTTGGGGAGCGCGGTGCTCGGGCAGGCCTTGAAGGAGCTCGCGAACGGCGTCGACTCCAGCAGCAGGTTGTCCTCGTTGACGACGTAGAGCGGCACCCGCCGGCCGCCGAGGTCGGACTCGCCGACGTTCTTCACGCTCACGTGGACGAAGTACGGCGTCGACGCCTTCTGCGCGTCGGTCAGCTGCCAGGCAGACAGCGTCTTCTTGGTCGTGGTCTTCTCGAGCTTGGTCACGGTGAGGTCGAGCGCGCCGACCTCGTCCTGACGCGGCTCGTAGGCCACCACGGCCGCGTCACCGACCTCGAGGTGGGTGCCCTGCGGCGTCAGCGTGACGCCGTCGGGCACCGGCAGGTACGGCGAGGCGCTGGTCGAGCCGCTCGGGCTCCCCGACTTCCCCGACGAGCCACCGGAGTCGGAGCCGGAGCAGCCGGCGAGCACCGTCGCCGAGAGCAGCAGCGCGATCGACGGCGCGAGCGCGCGCGAGGTCCTCATGCGGCCATTGTGCATATGCACGGGGCTCAGCAGCCGACGAAACGCTCAGCGAAGTACGCGACCGCGCGATCGAGGCTGATCCGCTCCTGCGACATCGAGTCGCGCTCGCGCACGGTCACCGCGTCGTCCTCGAGGGTCTCGAAGTCGATCGTGACGCAGTACGGCGTGCCGATCTCGTCCTGGCGGCGATAGCGGCGGCCGATCGCACCGGAGTCGTCGAAGTCGACGTTCCAGCCGGCCGTGCGCAGCTGCATCGCCAGGTCCTTGGCCTTGGGCGACAGGTCCGCGTTGCGGGACAGCGGGAGCACCGCGACCTTCACCGGCGCGAGGCGGGGGTCGAGCTTGAGCACGACCCGCTTGTCGACGCCGCCCTTGGTGTTGGGCGCCTCGTCCTCGGTGTAGGCGTCGACCAGGAACGTCATCAGGCTGCGCGAGAGGCCGGCCGCCGGCTCGATGACGTACGGCGTGTAGCGCTCGTTGTTGGCCTGGTCGAAGTAGGACAGGTCCTGGCCCGAGTGCTTCGAGTGCGTCGTCAGGTCGAAGTCGGTGCGGTTGGCGATGCCCTCGAGCTCGCCCCACTCCGAGCCGGCGAACTTGAAGCGGTACTCGATGTCGACGGTCCGCTTGGAGTAGTGGCTGAGCTTCTCCGGCGCGTGCTCGTAGTGCCGCAGGTTGTCGGGGTCGATGCCGAGCTCGACGTACCAGGCGGTGCGCTGGTCGATCCAGTACTGGTGCCACTCCTCGTCCTCGCCCGGCTTGACGAAGAACTCCATCTCCATCTGCTCGAACTCGCGGGTGCGGAAGATGAAGTTGCCCGGCGTGATCTCGTTGCGGAAGCTCTTGCCGATCTGCGCGATGCCGAACGGCGGCTTCTGCCGGCTCGAGGTCACGACGTTGGCGAAGTTGATGAAGATGCCCTGCGCGGTCTCGGGACGCAGGTAGGCCAGGCCGTTCTCGTCCTCGGTGACGCCGAGGTAGGTCTTGAGCAGGCCGGAGAACTGGCGCGGCTCGGTCCACGCGCCACGGGTGCCGCAGTTGGGGCAGGCGACGGTGGAGAGGTCGACGTCGTCGGGGTTGTCGAGGCCCTTCTTCTCCGCGACCTCCTCCTGCAGGTGGTCGTAGCGGTAGCGCTTGTGGCACGACTGGCACTCGGTCAGCGGGTCGCTGAAGGTCTCGACGTGGCCGCTGGCCTCCCAGACCTGGCGCGGCAGGATGATGCTCGAGTCGAGGCCGACCATGTCGTCACGCATCGTGACCATGGACTTCCACCACTGGCGCTTGATGTTCTCCTTGAGCTCCACGCCCAACGGGCCGTAGTCCCAGGCCGAGCGCGTCCCGCCGTAGATCTCACCGCACGGGTAGACGAAGCCCCTGCGCTTGGCGAGCGAGACGACGTGGTCGACGGTGGTCGGCGGCGGCTTGGCCACGATGGAGCTCCTGCGGGTCACGGCCGGCTGGCTGCCGGTCAAGGGGGAACGTGCGAACGTTCAGCCTAACGACCGGGGCGAGCCGATATTGAGGGTGGTGCCCGGCTCCACCCGTTCGTACGCCGAGGGCTCCTCGATCGCCCGGGAGAGCGTCATGACCGCCCGCAGCTTCACGTCGTACGACGAGAGCGCGCGCCGGTAGCCGCCGACGTTGTCCCACCGGGTGCTGAGCACCCACAGCTCCGGGTCGTCGACGTTGCGGCCGATCTCCCCGCCGGCGTACCCGGCGCAGGCGGCGAGCGCCTCCCGGGCCGTCTCGAGATCTGCCCGGAAGGACTCCGCGCGGTCCGCCGGAACGCGGAACCTGTTGACCACCAGCACGGGGCGACCGTACTCGCTGCGGCGCCTCAGCCCTCCCGTGGGTCGAACCCGTAGGTGAGGGCCCAGCGGACCGCCTGGCTGCGGGTCTCCACGCCGATCTTGCGGTAGGCGCTGCGGATGTAGGACTTGACCGTGTTGATGCTCAGGAACTCGCGTTCGGCGATCTCGGTGTTGGTGAGCCCGCGCACGATGGCCGCGAGGATCTCGGCCTCCCGGGCGTTGAGCCCGGCGCCGAGGCCGAGCCGCCACGACCGCTGCTCGGCCGGGCAGGCGCAGAGGATCGTGTCACGGGCCGTGGCGGGCCGCCGCCAGGCCCGCGCCGCGTCGAGCGTCGCCAGCAGGGTGGCCTCGTCGACGCTCATGGCGAGGCAGCCGTCCGCGCCCTGGGCCAGCGCCTGGTGGAGGAGCTCCGGTCGCAGGTCACGTCGGACGGCCAGCACCGTCGTGGCCGGCCGGCCGACCAGGCGGTCGAGCTCGGTCCCGTCGCCGCCCTCGAGACCCAGGACGTCGTAGAGCACGACGTCGGGCTCGGCGTGCATGGCCGGCACGATCTCGACCTGCGTGGGGTGGCGGCCCAGCATCGCGGCGATCCCCGCGGCGACCATGGCCGACGGGCTGACCACCGCGACCCGGGCGGGACCCTCGGTCGTCACCACCATCTCCGCTCCCTCCCTCCCTCGCACTTTCGTCCGAGAGATACATGTCGCCACTGCGCCGGACGGTTACAGTTGACAATCATTCTCAACTCATCTGAGAATGGTTCTCATGAAGCGCCTCTCCCTCCTGGTCCTCCCCCCGCTGCTCGTGCTGACGGGATGCGCCGCCTTCACCGACGACACGGTCGGTCTCGACAACGGGGTGCAGGTGGCGGCGGCGTTCTACCCGCTCCAGTACGTCGCCAGCCGGGTCGCCGGCGACCACGCCGAGGTCGAGAACCTGACCGCGCCCGGCGGGGAGCCGCACGACCTCGAGCTCACCCCGAGGGAGACCGCCGACGTCGCGCAGGCCGACCTCGTCGTCTACGAGGGCGGCTTCCAGCCGTCGGTCGACGACGCGGTCGACGAGAACGCGGGCGGCGACACCCTGGACGTCGCCGACGTGGTCGACCTGGTGCCGTTCCGCGAGCACGGCGTCGACTCCGACGAGCTCGATCCCCACTTCTGGCAGGACCCGCTGCTGCTCGCCGACGTCGGCGACGCGGTCGCCGACCGGCTGTCGAAGGTCGACCCCGACCACGCGGACGACTACGCAGCCAATGCCGCCGACCTGCGCGCCGACCTCGAGGGCCTCGACAAGGACTACACGGCCGGGCTCGCCGACTGCCAGCGCAGCACCGTGGTCGTCAGCCACGACGCGTTCGGCTACCTGCAGAAGTACGGCATCACGATGGAAGCGATCCTCGGCCTCTCCCCCGACTCCGAGCCGACGCCGGCCGACCTGGCCCGGCTCCAGAGGGTGATCGAGGACGACGGGGTCACGACCGTCTTCTCCGAGTCGTTGGTCAGTCCGAAGACCGCCGAGCAGCTCGCGAGCGACATGGGCGTGCGGAGCGAGGTGCTCGACCCGATCGAGGGCCTGTCCGACAAGACCGCGGACGAGGACTACCTTTCCCTCATGCGCTCCAACCTCGCCGCCCTCGAGGAGGCGAACGGCTGTTGAGCACCTCCACCGACCCTGTCGTCGAGCTGACGAACGGCGCCGTGGCCATCGCGGGCCGTCCGATCCTGCGGCAGATCGACCTGACGGTCCGGTCCGGCGAGTTCGTCGCCCTGATGGGAGCGAACGGCTCCGGCAAGTCGACGCTGGTCCGCGCCCTCACGGGTCTGTGGCCGCTGGCGACGGGCTCGCTCCGGCTGTTCGGCACGCCGTTCGACGCGTTCGACGACTGGCAGCGGGTCGGGTTCGTGCCCCAGCGCGGCGGTGCCACGTCCGGCGTACCCGCCTCGGTCTGGGAGATCGTGGCCTCCGGCCGGCTCACCCGGCGTCGGCTGCTCCGCCCGCTCGGGCGGGCCGACCGGGTCGCGATCGACGACGCGCTCGAGGTGGTCGGCCTCGCCGACCGCGCCCGTGAGGGCGTCGCGTCGCTGTCCGGTGGGCAGCAGCAGCGGGTGCTGATCGCCCGCGCGCTGGCCGGCGAGCCGGAGCTGTTCTTCCTCGACGAGCCGACGGCGGGCGTCGACCTGCCCAACCAGCAGGTCCTGGCCGACACCCTCGAGATCATGTCGGGACGCGGCTCCACGATCGTCCTGGTCGCCCACGAGCTCGGCCCGATGGCACCGCTCATCGACCGCGCCGTGGTGATGCGCGACGGTCGGGTCGCGTACGACGGTCCGCCGCTGGCCAGCGTCGACGTCGCGACCGCCCACCTCGACGGCCATCACCATCACCACCACCACGAGCCGGAGCGGCACGACCACGCACCGCACGTCTCCTCCCTGATCGAGGGAGAACACCGATGAGCGACTACCTCGACCTGCTCGGCCTGCCGTTCATGCAGCGGGCGATCCTCGCCGCGCTCTTCACCGGCCTGGCGGCACCGGCCGTCGGCACCTACCTGGTGCAGCGCCGGCTCGCGCTGATGGGTGACGGCATCGGGCACGTCGCCGTCACCGGTGTCGCGATCGGCCTGCTCACCGGGACGTCGCCCACGTGGACCGCGGTCGTCGTGGCGGTGATCGGCGCCGTCGTCATCGAGGTCATCCGCGAGCGCGGCCACGCCAACGGCGACGTGGCCCTCGCCCTGCTCTTCTACGGCGGCCTCGCCGGCGGCGTGCTCATCACCGGGCTCGCCGGCCAGAGCGGCGCGCGGCTGCAGACCTACCTCTTCGGCTCCATCGTCACGGTCTCGGTCTCCGACGTGATCGTGACGATGGTGCTGGCCGCCGTCGTCGTGCTCGTCTGCGTCGGGCTGGCGCCCCAGCTGTTCGCGGTGGCGCAGGACCAGGAGTTCGCCCGCGTGGCCGGCCTCAACATCCGCGCCTACAACCTGCTCGTCGCCGTCCTCGCCGCGGTCAGCGTGACGGTCGCGATGCGCACGGTCGGGCTGCTGCTGGTGTCGGCCCTGATGGTGGTGCCGGTGGCGACCGCGCAGCAGCTGAGCCGGTCCTTCCGCACCACGCTGACCGCGGCGATGGTCCTGGGGACCATCGCCTCCGTCGGCGGGCTGCTGCTCTCGGCGTACGCCTCCGGGCACGCCCGGGTCGCGCCCGGCCCGACCATCGTGCTGCTGGCCCTGGCCGGCTTCGTGGTCGCGTGGCCGCTCGGCGTCTGGCTGCGGTCCCGCCGCCGGCTGCAGCGGCCCTTCCCGGTGGTGGAGACCGCCGCCCACCAGGAGATCGACCAGCACCCGCACGACCACGGCGAGGACTGCGGTCACGTCGGGGTCCCGCACGGCGACCACGTCGACTACGTCCACGACGGCCACCGGCACGCCCCCCACGGGAGGCACTATGACGAACACTGAGCAATCGCCGCTGCGGCCCACCCGCCAGCGCCGGGCCGTCGTCGACGCGATGGCGTCGTTCGCGGACTTCCGCTCCGCGCAGGAGATCCACGAGCTCCTCGGCGAACGCGGCGAGCAGGTCGGCCTGGCGACCGTCTACCGGACCCTCCAGCGGCTGGCGGAGGCCGGCGAGGTCGACGTGCTGCGCACCGAGGACGGCGAGGCGATCTACCGACGGTGCTCGGACAGCCATCACCACCACCTGGTCTGCCGCTCCTGCGGGGCGACCATCGAGGTGGAGGGACCGACGGTCGAGCGGTGGACGTCGAGCATCGCGGCCGAGCACGGGTACGCCGACGTCAGCCACGCCCTGGAGATCTTCGGGACCTGCCCGCGCTGCCGCTAGCCGACGGACGGCAGGCGCACCCGGAAGGTGCTCCCCCGGCCGACCTCGCTCTCGACGTCGACCCGACCGCCGTGGCTCTCGACGATGTCCTTGGTGATGCTCAGCCCGAGACCGGCGCCGGCCACGGCCCGCCGGGCGGCGTCCTCGGTGCGGAAGAAGCGGGTGAAGAGCCGGTCGCAGTCGTCGGGGGCGATGCCGATGCCGGTGTCGACGACCTCGAGCTCGACGTCCCGCTCGTCAGCGGCCAGCCGGACCGTCACCGCGCCACCCGGCTCGGTGTACTTGATGGCGTTGGAGAGCAGGTTGTCGACGGCCTGCGCGATCCGCTGGGCGTCGAGGCTCATGCGGAGCTGCTCGGGCGCCGTCAGCGCGATGTCGACGCCGGCGCCGGCGGCCGTCGGCCGGGCCGCCTCGACCGACTCGACCACGATCGCCGCGAGGTCGGCGTCACTGCGGTTGATCGGCATCGGGCTGCCGTCGCGCTGCGCGGTGTCGAGCAGGTCGCCGATCAGGCGACGCAGCCGCTCGGCGTTGCGGTGCACGACCCGGAGCTGCTCGACGGCGTGCGGGGGGATGGCCGGGTCCTCCTCGAGGATCTGCACGTAGCCGACGATCGACGTCAGGGGCGTGCGCAGCTCGTGGGACACCAGGGCGACGAACTCGTCCTTCACCTTGAGGGCGCGCATGAAGTCGGTGACGTCGTTGTACGCGAGTGCGGCGCCCGCGAACGCGCCATCCCGGGTCCGCACCGCCCGCGCCGAGACCGAGAGCGCCCGCCGGGTCGCCGGGTCCCGGCCGATCCACATCCGGACGTCGTCGAACTCCTCCTCGGCGCTGGCCCGGTACGCCGGCATCTGCTCGGCCCGCATCGGGGTCCGGCCGTCGACGTCGTACACCTCGCCGAGCTGGCCGGCCTGGCCCTCGTGCCCCGCGGGGTAGCCGATGGCCATGAACTCCTGGTGCCGGCGGTTCATGCCGACGTACTCCCCGTCCTTGCCGAGCAGCAGCAGGCCGACGTCGACGGTGTCGAAGATCGCCTGGCTGACCCGGCGCTGGTGCTCGATCGTGCCCTCGTGCGCCTGGACCTGCTCCATGCCGTCCGCGACGGCGAGCGCGGTGACGACCACCACGAGGGCGATGAAGAGCACCCGCGGGACCATCACGGAGTCGCCGTGGCTGTAGACGGCACCCGGCACCACGAGGAAGAGGACGGTCGCCACGCCGGCGATGACGGCGCCGCGCCGTCCCCACTGCCGCCCCAGCCAGAGCGCCGGGAAGACGGCGAGCAGACCGTTGCCACCCTCGGGCGCCAGCCGCGTCACGCCGACGACCGCGATCGAGCCGACCGGCAGGACCAGCGCCAGCCGCGGGTCAAGCCGGTCCCACGGCACCGCCACACCCAGGACGAACAGGACCACCGCGCCGACCAGCCCGAGCCCCGGGCCCGAGAGCAGGTCGAACCGGGCGCCGAACGCCACGCGCAGGCCGACGTCCACGGCGTACAGCACGCTGAAGAGGACCTGGAACCGACCCGGCTCGGCCATCCAGGCGATCGACCAGCTCCGCCGGGTCACTGCTGGGCTCCGCCGTACCGCCGGTCCCGTCGGGCGTAGAGATCGATGGCGTTCCAGAGATGGCGCCGGTCGACGTCGGGCCACAGCACGTCGGTGAACACGAGCTCGGCGTACGCCGCCTGCCAGAGCAGGAAGTTGGAGAGCCGCTGCTCCCCCGACGTGCGCCAGATCAGGTCGGCGTCGGACTGCTCGGGGACGTAGAGGTGCCGGGCGAAGGTCTTCTCGTCGACCTTCTCGGGGTCGAGCCGGCCGGCGGCGACCTCGCGGGCGATGCTGCGCGCGGTGTCGGCGAGCTCGGCGCGGCCGCCGTAGTTGACGCACATCGTCAGCGTGAGGACGTCGTTCTTGCGCGTCAGCTCCTCCGCGACCTGGAGCTCGCGGATCACCGACTTCCACAGGCGCGGCGCCCGGCCGGCCCACCGGACGCGGACCCCGAGCTCGTGCATCTCGTCGCGGCGCCGGCGGATCACGTCGCGGTTGAAGCCCATCAGGAACTTCACCTCGTCGGGCGAGCGGGACCAGTTCTCCGTGGAGAAGGCGTACGCCGAGATCGCCTTCACGCCGATCTCGATCGCACCCTCGACGACGTCGAAGAGGGAGGACTCGCCCTGCTCGTGGCCCTTGGTGCGGGGCAGGCCGCGGTCCTTGGCCCAGCGACCGTTGCCGTCCATCACGATGGCGACGTGCCGCGGCACCAGGTCCTTCGGGATGGCCGGCGGACGAGCGCCGGACGGGTGCGGCGTGGGCTGACGGACGGCGCGCTTCACGAGGTGGAGCCTAGCCACGCTCCCCGCCCGCGGGGTGGATCAGCGCTCGACGTACATCAGGGACTTCAGCCCGCGCTCGAGGTGCCAGGCGAGGTACGCCGCGACCAGGCTGCTGCCCTCCTTGAGGGTGCGCGGGTGGGTGGCGTCGACGACCGGCCAGTCACCGGACAGCAGGGCGGCGAGCAGCAGGACGGTCTCGGGTGCGGGGTTGGCGGAGCCCGGGACCCGGCAGGTCGCGCACAGCACTCCGCCCATCGACGGGTTGAACCACCGGTGCGGGCTCCCCGGGTGGGGCAGGGTGCCGCACCGCGCGCAGTGGTCGAACGACGGGGCGTAGCCGGCGACCGCGAGCGAGCGGAGCAGGTAGGAGTCCAGGACCTGGCTGGGCGCGTGCTCGCCCGCCGTCATCGCGCGCAGGCCGCCGACGAGCAGCAGGAACTGCTGGACCGACGGCTCCCGCTCCTCGGTCACCAACCGGTCCGCGGTCTCGAGCATCACGGTGCCGGCGGTGTAGCGGTCGTAGTCCAGACCGAGACCCTTGGCGAACGGCGTGATCGTCTCCGCCTGGGTGATCGTGTCGAGGTTGCGGCCCTCGGCGAGCTGCAGGTCGACGTACGTGAACGGCTCGAGGCGCGACCCGAAGCGGGAGGTGGTACGGCGTACGCCCTTGGCGACCGCGCGGACGCGACCGTGCTGCCGCGTCAGCAGCGTGATGATGCGGTCTGCTTCACCCAGCTTGTGGGTGCGCAGCACGATCGCCTCGTCACGGTAGAGCACACGCCCATTCTGCCGGGTGGGGTCACGATCCGGTGCGACGGCGACGGCGCGGCGTGCGCCAGCACCGGGTGGCGAGCTCGACCGCCGCCTCGTCGAGGCGCTGCGGCCGCAGCCGCCACTCCCACGGCGTACGCGCCCGCAGCAACGTGGCCTGGGGCAGCTCGCCGGCGAGCATCTCGGCGTCGGCCAGCGGCCGCGTCGGGTCGAGAGGGTGTCCGACGACGAGGGCCGGTACGTCGATCCGGCGCCGCTCGCGTGCGGACGGGGCCGCCCGGCCGAAGAACAGCCCGTGCACCAGCGCCGCCACGGCGCCGGGCCGCTGGTCGCAGGTGTCGAGCGCGATGCCGGCCCAGAAGGGCACGATGCCGCGCGGGACCGGTCGGGTGGTCCGGCGGAGCGCCGTCACGGCCAGCGGGAGGAAGCGCGCGGTCAGCAGCAGCGGCCCGAAGGTCAGGATCCCGGCCTCCACGCCGTTGTCGAGGATCGGCGCCTCGAGGATCAGGCCGCGCACCCGCTCGGGAGCGATGGCCGCCGTCTCGAGCGCGACGTTGGCGCCCAGGGAGATCCCGCCCACGACGGCCTGGGGGGCGCCGAGGTGGTCCAGGAGGGCGACCACCTGCTCCGCGAACACCGTGACCGAGTAGGCCTGCGGGTCGGCGGGGCGGTCCGAGCGGCCGTGGCCCAACGGGTCCAAGGTGACCACGTGCAGCCCCTCAGCGGCGAGGACGCGCGCGAGCGGCTGCTGCATCCGCCGGGGCAGCAGCTCGGCCGGCAACAGCACCACCCAGGCGTCTCCGTCGCCGTACTCGGTGAACTCGAGCCGGTCGCGACCGGCGTCGGTCTCCACGAACAGCTGCCCGATCCGCTCCGACACCAGCATGGTGGACAGCCTAGAGGTGCGACACTTCGGCCATGTGGAAGTCGGGCCGCGGCCAGCTGAGCCTGCCGTTGGCCGTCGTGGCCCTCGGCGCCGTGCTCGGTGCCGGGGTGCTGGCCATCGCGTCCGCCCCCGAGGGAGCCCAGGTCGCCATCTGGTGGCCCGCGGGTGGCATCGGCGTGGCGTTGCTGGCCCTGACCCCTCGCCGCTGGTGGTGGTGGCTGGTCCCGGGCGTGCTCGTGATGACCGCTGCCGCCAACCTGATCGAGGACCGCCCCCTGGACCTGGCGGTCTGGCTCGCCGTCGCCAACGCCAGCGAGGCCGTGGTGGCAGCGACGTTCCTGTGCTGGCGGCGGCAGGGCCCGCCGGAGCTCGCGGGGCTCGACGCCTTCGTCCGTCTCGTCGTCGCTGCTGTGCTCGGCGGCGTCACCATGGCCATGATCGCCGCTGCCGGGATCTCGGCGCTCACGGACGGTTCGTTCGTGGCGAGCGTGCGGTCGCTGGCCCTGTCCCACGCCGCCTCGACGCTCGTGGTCCTTCCGATCGTGATGGCGCCCAGGATCCACCGACGGCGCCGCCTCGTCTGGGAGCTTCCCGTGCAGCTGGTCGCCCTGGCGGCGGTCACCACGGTCGTCTTCGCGTCCGGCCAGGACCGGTCCCTGGAGTTCCTGGCCCTCCCCTTCCTGATCTGGGCGGCGCTGCGATTCGACGTGGCCATCCTCGCCTGGGAGCTCGCCGCCTTCTCCGTGGTCGTGATCCTCGCGAGCTCGCAGGGACGCGGGCCGTTCGGCTTCGACCTCGAGCGGGGACAGCTCAGCCCGCTGGGGCTGGGGGCAGTGCTCCAGGCGTTCGTCGTCGTCACCACCCTGATGGCGCTGCCGCTCGCGATCGGCATCGAGCAGAACCGTCGACTGCTGTCCCGGCTCAGCGGCAGCGAGAAGCTGACCAGCGCCACGCTCGACACCACGGCCGCGCTCATCCTGGTGACCGACCTGTACGGCGAGGTGGTGCGCGTCAACGATGCGACCACGGCGCTGACGGGCTACGCCGAGGCGGACCTGGTCGGCAAGGACATCTGGGACATGCCCTTCGCCCCACCCGGCTCGACCGGCTATCCCGCCGGCCTGCCGGTCGAGGTGGACGCCCAGGCCAGCCGCGAGACCGACCTGATCCCGGCGGGCGGAGGCAGGCTCCGCGTCATGTGGAACACCAGCTACGTGCTCGACGAGCGGGAGCGCCCGACGTACCTCGTGATCACCGGCACGGACCTCACCGCCGAGCGGACGGCCGCGGGGCTGACCCGGCACCTGCTCGAGGCGGCCGTCACGACCGCGATGATCGGCATCGACCCGCGCGGTCTCGTCACGCTCTTCAACACCGGCGCCGTCAACCTGCTCGGCTACGACGCGCAGGACCGGGTCGGCACGTCGTTCATCGACCTGCTCGACCCCGAGGAGGTGGAGCGGCGCTGCCACGGGGAGACCGGGGAGGCGGCCTTCCAGCAGCTGGTCGCCGAGATCGGCAGCGCCGGCGTGACCAAGCCGCGCGACTGGAGCTGGATCGCGAGCGACGGGCGGCGGCACACGGTCTCGATGACGCTGAGCATCGCGGCCGACACGTTCGCGGCCCGGATCGGCTACCTGTGCGTGGGCCGCGACGTGACCGAGGCCCGGGCCAGCCAGGAGATGCTGATCGCGGCCCTGGAGAAGGAGCGGCTCTCCGTCCAGCGGATGAAGGACCTCGACGAGGCGAAGAACGAGTTCGTCAGCACCGTCAGCCACGAGCTGCGCACACCGGTCACCAGCATCGTCGGCTACACCGAGATGCTCGAGGACGGGTCGCTCGTCGAACCGGCCCCGGAGCAGCTGCCGCTGCTGGCGAGCATCGCCCGCAACGGCCAGCGGCTGATCCTGCTGTGCGACGACCTGCTGACGCTGAGTGGCATCGACTCAGGCGCCGCCCGCTGGGAGCGCAACGCGGTGGACCTCTCGACGATCCTGGCCGGCGCCGAGGACGCCCTGCGCGCGCAGCTCGCAGGCCGCGACCTCGAGGTGGTGGTGATGGCCGCGGACGAGCCGATCCCGGTCGTCGGCGACCGGGTGCAGCTCGAGCGCGCGTTGACCAACCTGCTGAGCAACGCGATCAAGTTCACCGAGGACGGCGGCCGGATCGAGGTGTCGGCGAGGATCCAGGACGGCGAGGCCTGCCTGACCGTCTCCGACACGGGCATCGGCGTGCCGGTCGACGAGCAGGACGGTCTGTTCGAGCGGTTCTTCCGCTCGTCCACCGCTCAGGAGCGCGCCATCCAGGGCACCGGGCTGGGGCTGTCGATCGTGGCCGCGATCGTGGCGACCCACGGTGGGCGGATCGACGTACGGTCCGCCCACCTGGAGGGCACCACGTTCACGATCAGGTTGCCGCTGGCGCGCGGTTGACCGCGCTGATGACCGCCTTGAGCGACGCGGTGACGATGTTGGCGTCCACGCCGACGCCCCAGTAGACCTGGTCGCGGACGAGGCACTCGACGTACGCCGCCGCGAGCGCGTCGCCGCCTGCGGAGAGCGCGTGCTCGGCGTAGTCGAGGACCCGCACGTCCCAGCCGTGGGGCAGCTCGTTGATGGCGTTGACGAACGCGGCGATGGGCCCGTTGCCCTCGCCGTGCAGCGACTGGATCGCCCCGTCGACGTACACGTTGACGTCGAGCGCATCCTTCTGGCCGGCCGCCGACGAGGTGTGCACGGAGTTGAGCTTGAGCGGCGCCTCGCGGTCGAGGTACTCGCTGGAGAAGACGTCCCAGATCGCCTCCGGGGTCATCTCCCCGCCCTCGGTGTCGGTGCGCTCCTGGATGACCCGGCTGAACTCGATCTGCGCACGCCGCGGGAGGTCGAGCTTGTGCTCGGCCTTCAGGATGTAGGCGACGCCGCCCTTGCCGGACTGGCTGTTGACGCGGATGACCGCCTCGTAGGTGCGGCCGACGTCCTTCGGGTCGATCGGGAGGTACGGCGCCTCCCACGGCAGGGTGCCCACCGGCACGCCCTGCTCGGCGGCCTGGCGGTCGAGGTCCTCCAGGCCCTTCTTGATCGCGTCCTGGTGGGAGCCGGAGAACGCCGTGTAGACCAGGTCGCCGGCGTACGGGTGCCGCGGGTGGACGGGCAGCTGCGTGCAGTACTCGACCGTACGACGGACCTCGTCGATGTCGGACACGTCGATCATCGGGTCGATGCCCTGGCTGAACAGGTTCATCGCCAGGGTGACCAGGTCGACGTTGCCCGTGCGCTCGCCGTGGCCGAAGAGGCAGCCCTCGACGCGGTCGGCACCGGCCATCATCGCGAGCTCGGTCGCGGCCACCGCCGTACCCCTGTCGTTGTGGGGGTGCAGCGAGATCACCGTGTTCTCGCGCCGTGTGAGCTGACGGCTGAACCACTCGATCTGGTCGGCGTACACGTTGGGCGTCGCGGACTCGATCGTCGCCGGCAGGTTGAGGATGATCTCGCGGCCGTCCTCGGGCTGCCAGACATCCGAGACCGCCTCGCAGACCTCGAGGCTGAACGGCAGCTCCGTCGAGGTGAAGATCTCGGGGCTGTACTCGTAGCCGATGACCGTCATGTCGAGGTGGTTCTCGCCGTGCTTCATGACGAGCTCGGTGCCGCGGGTGGCGATGTCCTTGATCTCGTCCTTGCCGGCGTGGAAGACCACCCGACGGAAGAGCGGCGCCAGCGCGTTGTAGAGGTGGATGTTGGCCCGCGGTACGCCGACCAGCGACTGCACGCTGCGCTCGATCAGGTCCTCACGGGCCTGGGTCAGCACGGAGATCGTCACGTCGTCGGGGATGTGGTCGCCCTCGATGAGCTGGCGGACGAAGGAGAAGTCGGTCTCGCTGGCCGACGGGAAGCCGACCTCGATCTCCTTGTAGCCCATCTTGACGAGCAGCTCGAACATCTTCATCTTGCGCGCCGGGCTCATCGGGTCGATCAACGCCTGGTTGCCGTCGCGCAGGTCGGTGGAGAGCCACCGCGGCGCCTCGGTGATCACCTTCGACGGCCAGGTGCGGTCGGGCAGCTCGATCGGGGGGAACGGGCGGTAACGCTCGAACGGCATGCCGCTCGGCTTCTGCTGGGTCATGGGGTCCTCGCTGGGTCGGATCTGTGGGTGCGGGGCCGGCGCACGCGATCACTCCGCAGCGAGGGGGTCCGGCTCTGGCTCAGACCTCGCTGCGGCAGCGAAGAAGAAGCTGGCGCATCATGACGCGTTCACCATAGCGCAAGCGCCTCGCCCGACGGCCCGAGTCCCTATGATCGGGACGTGGATCAGGAGGCTGGCGCACCGGCGCAGGTCCGACGCTTGGCGTCCGAGGTGTACGCCGCACACGCCGGCGGCCGGAGCCCCGTCATGGACGGTCCCCTCTGGATCGGAGTCGCGGTCGCCGCCTCCCTGGCGGTGTTCGTCTTCGTCGGCGGCCCCCTGAAGTGGCTGGCTCTGCCCCTGCTCCTGGCACTCGTCGTGCTGCCGCTCTCCGTCCGGTGGGCGCTGGCGGGCGTCAGGTCGGTCGCCGCCTTCCGCGAGGGGCTCCGGGACTAGCGCCTCCCTCCGTCTCGGACGCGCGCTGGCTCCGCGTGCTGGCGTGCGAATGGCCCCGCCGGTGGTGCCGGCGGGGTGTGGTCAGTGGGTATGTCGGGTGTGGGTGGTGTCCCAGGCGTAGGAGTACCCGTACGGGGTGGTCCAGGTGAAGGTCGTCGGGCTGGTGCGGATCACGGTCCAGTCGCCGTGGGTCTTGTACGGGTGGTGACCCCGACACAGGGGTGCGAGGTTGAGGGACTCGGTGTTGGTGCCGTCGAAGTTCTCGAGATGGTCGAGGTCGGCCGGGCGTGCTGGTCGGGTGCAGTGCGGGAACACGCAGGTCGCGTTGGTCAGCACCGCCTGCTCCCGCATGGTCTCGGTCGGTCGGTAGGCGTCCGCCGACAGGTCTTCGTTGAGGTCGATGACCGGGCGGATCGTGACCTTCGTGTTCGTGCCGGCGCACCAGCCCTTCACCTGCTCCACGGACACCGACGACCTGGTGTTCTCCACCCCCGCGGCGCCACCCGTGACGGCGTGCTCGGAGAGGTGCACGTAGATCACGAGCTCCCGCTTCCGCTGAGGCCGCGATTCGTCCTGGGTCCCGAGGTCGAGGGTCAGCTCGCGGCGGGCCAGCGCCCCGGCGGCCATCGACCGGCGGACGTTGAGCGACTCGGTGGAGCCGAGGGCGGCGAGCTCCTTGGCGCCGGCGGCGATCGCGTCGTTGAAGTCGATCGCATCGGCCAGGTCGAGCTCCCCGTCGACGTGGACGGTGCCGTTGAACGACACCTGCTGAAGGTCCACATCCAGGCAGCGTTCGTCGGCGGCCTCCCGGCGCCGCTTCTCCGCGAGCTCCGGGTCGAACCGCCGGACCGCGTCCTCGACGACCCGGTCGATCTGCGCGAACGAACACCGCCCCACGTCGTGCGCGAGATGAGCATCCACGTGACGCGCACCGTCACGGCACAGCGGCTTGGTGGATTGGGCGATCTTCCTCGCCTTCCACACCTGCACCCGACCCGCGGTGACAGCGGCCCAGATCTTCGGGAGCCGGTAGCGGATCTCGACCGCATCCCCCAGGTACGTCCGCCCGGCATCGGTCGACATCCCCAACGCGAGGGCGAGGTCACCGACGCAGAACTCCGCCACCAACGGTGCACCAGGCCCGGCGACGGCGAGCTCGCCCTGGGTGCCGTCCACGGTCGCGGCGTCGTCGATCGTGTCGGTGGGGTTCATGACCGCCCACTGCACGGCCAGCTGCAGCTTGTCGATCTCTGCTTGGTTCACCACGAGGTGGCGGTCGTGGAGCGCGGCCAGCACCTGCTCCGGGGAGTCGTACGACTCCCCGGTTCCGGTGATGTTCTGGCCTTCACTCATAGGTCTAGCCAAGCACTGGCCACCGACATTCAGACCCTGAAAACCCTTGTGTTGACCGGGATGTGGACACTTTCAAGAAATACTTCCGAAGATTTTTCGCGGCCTCCGGTGGGGTGATTACCGGCGGCCGGAAAGCCGGGCGGCGACCGCAACCCACCGCCCGCCGTACCGCGTAGCTGCCTATCGGAGACCAACCCGGGCGGACCCGCAGCCCACTGACAGTTCGCGGTCGTTGAGCTTGTCGAGACCCCCGCACCCGACGTCGGCGGTCGGGTTGCGGGGGTCTCGACGACGCTCGCTGGCGCTCGCTGCTCGACCGCCGGAAAGCCGCGAAGCCGAGCGCCGACCGCAACCCGCCGTCATTGCCTATCGGCGGCCAAACCGAGTCGACCCGCAGCCAGCGCACATCGCCCTGCCTACGCTGCGGGGTCCCGACGACGCTCGCTGGCGCTCGCTGCTCGACCACCGCAAAGCCGGACGCGAGCGTCGACCCGAGACCGCCTCACCCGGCGTAGCTGCCTATCGGCGGCCAACCCGATTCGACCCGCAGCCAGCGCACATCGCCCTGCCTACGCTGCGGGGGTCTCGACGACGCTCGCTGGCGCTCGCTGCTCGACCACCGAAAGCCGGACGCGAGCGTCGACCCGAGACCCGCCGTACCCGCCGTCATTGCCTATCAGCGGACGACCCGAGTCGACCCGCAGCCAGCGCACATCGCCGTGCCTAAGCAGCCCCGTGGGACGCTGAAGCCATGGCGCGTCTGCTGGTCGTCCACCACTCCCCTACGCCGACGGCGCAGTCGTTGACGGACGCGGCGGTGGCCGGTGCGAACGACGACGCGATCGAGGGCGTGGAGGTCGTCGTACGGCGAGCGCTGGAGGCGACCGCCGAGGACGTGCTGGCGGCAGACGGGTACCTGCTCGGGACCACTGCCAACTTCGGGTACATGAGCGGCGCGCTCAAGCACTTCTTCGACACGATCTTCCTCGAGGCGGGTGGGTCGCTGTCGGACGACGGTTCGGCGTCGAGCGCGGGCGGCGGCAAGAAGCCGTACGGGTTGTGGGTGCACGGTCGGTACGACACGACGGGCGCGGTGCGATCCGTGCAGTCGATCGTCGGGGCACTGCCGTGGACCCAGTCGGCCGACGTGCTGACGGTGCTCGGCGACGTCGGCGAGGAGCAGCGCGAGGCGGCGTACGAGCTCGGCGGGACGCTGGCGGCCCTGCTGAGCTGAGCAAGGGTACGATCGCGCGGTCCGGCAACACCGAGGGAGGCTCCGTGCATCGCGTGCGCTTGGTCGTCCTCGCGCTCGCCGCGGCAGCAATCCTGACCGCCTGCGGGGACGGCAACGCGGCGCCCCCGGCGGACAAGAAGGCGCCGAAGCTCGGCGCCTGCCGGGTGCTCGACCCCAAGGACGTCGCCAAGCCGTCCGACTCGACCAAGGCCGTCCCGTGCTCGGACGACCACACCGCCGAGACGTTCGCCGTCGGCGACCTGCCCGACGACTTCGAGGACGTCGACTACGACGACCAGGACCTCGGTGCGTGGGCGTACAAGACCTGCTCGAAGCAGTTCCAGGACTTCCTCGGCGCCGACGACAGCCTGGTGATGCGGACCGTGGTCAGCTGGGCGTGGTTCCGGCCGTCCGAGGCCGCCTGGGACGAGGGCGCCCGCTGGTACCGCTGCGACGTCGTGGGCGGCGGCGAGCAGAGCCGGGAGTACGTCGACCTCCCGACCAGCGCCAAGGGCCTGCTGCTCGGGCGCCCCGACGACCACTGGATGGTCTGCGCCGAGGGCGAGACGGTCGCCGGCTCCGTCAAGGTCCCGTGCACGCAGTCCCACAACTGGCGCGCGGTCACCACGATCTCGCTCGGTGACGCGAAGGACCCCTACCCGGGCGACCGCCTCTCCGAGGTCACGACCCGCGACTTCTGCTCGAAGTCGGTCGGCGCCTGGCTCAGCTACCCCGTGGACTACGACTTCGGCTACACGTGGTTCCACCAGGCCGAGTGGGACGCCGGCAACCGGCGTTCGGTCTGCTGGGCGAAGACCGACCAGTGATCCGGCTCGGCGCGACGCTCGTCCTCTCGGGTGCGCTGCTCCTCGCGGGATGCAGCAGTGACGGGGCCGACAAGCCGGCTCCGTCCCCGTCGCCGACGGCGTCCGCGACTCCGTCGCCCTCCCCCGCCGCGGCCGAGCCGAAGCCGCCCCAGGACCGTGCCTGCTACCAGCTGGACTACACCGAGGCGGTCGCTCCGACGGTCGACGTCGCGCGGATCTCGTGCACCGGAGCCCACACCTCCATGACGTACGCCGTCGGGCCGCTCGACGTCGTCGTCGACGGGCACCTCCTGGCCGTCGACTCGGCCCGGGTCCGCGACCAGGTCGCCACGACATGCCCGGAGCGGTTCGACGCCTTCGTGGGCGGTACGGCGGAGGACCGGCGGCTCAGCATGCTGCGGCCGGTGTGGTTCACCCCGAGCGTCGAGGAGTCGGACGCCGGCGCCTCCTGGTACCGCTGCGACGCCGTCGCGCTGGCCGCCGACGAGAAGCTCGCGCCGCTCACCGGCCGCCTCCAGGACGTGCTCGGCCGGGCGGACGGCCGCGACCGCTACGCCATGTGCGGCACGGCCGCCCCGGGCACGACCGGCTTCCAGCGCGTCATCTGCTCGGCGAAGCACTCCTGGCGCGCTGTGGACACGGTGCCGTTCGCCGCCGGCCGCTACCCGGGCGTGGCGAAGGTCCGCGCCGCGGGAGACGGCCCGTGCCAGGACGCCGGCGCCGCCGCTGCCGACGGCGCCCTCGACTACAAGTGGGGCTACGAGTGGCCGACCGCCGAGGACTGGAAGGGCGGGCAGACCTACGGGCTCTGCTGGGCTCCGGACTGAAGCTCGGCCGCCATCAGCTCGATCAGCTTCTGCAGCCCCTTGAACGGTCGCACCATCACCGTGAAGTCGGTCAGCCGGCCGTCGGCGCCCCAGGTCAGCATGTCGACGCCGTGCACGGTCAGCCCGTCGAGCTCGGCCGTGAACTCGAGCACGGCCGAGTCCTCGGCGTACCACTCACGGACGTAGTCGAGCGTCGGGCCGAGCACCACGACGGCAGCGGAGAGGTACGCCGTGGTCAGCGCCTTGCCGGCCTGCGGCGTGTGCACCGCCGGGGAGCGGAAGACGACGTCGTCGGCGAGCAGGTCACCCAGGCCGGCGGGGTCGCGTGCCTCGGCGATCGCGTGCCACGCGGCAACAGGTGCTGGTCGGGTCATCAGAAGCCCAGCTTGCGCAGCTGCCTGGGATCGCGCTGCCAGTCCTTGGCGATCTTGACGTGCAGGTCGAGGTAGACCGGCGTGCCGAGCAGCGCCTCGATCTGCTTGCGCGAGGTCGTGCCGATCGTCTTCAGCCGCGAGCCCTTCGGGCCGATGATGATGCCCTTCTGGGAGTCGCGCTCGACGTACAGGTTGGCGTGGATGTCGAGGAGGGGCTTGTCCTCGGGCCGGTCCTCGCGCAGCCCCATCTCCTCGACCACCACGGCGATCGAGTGCGGGAGCTCGTCGCGCAGCCCCTCCAGCGCGGCCTCGCGGATCAGCTCGGCCACGAGGATCTCCTCGGGCGCGTCGCTCAGGTCGCCGTCCGGGTAGAGCTGCGGACCCTCGGGGAGCAGGCCGACGAGCAGGTCCTGGAGCAGCGCGACCTGGTCGCCGGACTTCGCGGAGACGGGCACGATCTCGGCCCACTCGGTGCCGGTCTCCTCGCCGAGCCGCTGGATCGCGAGCAGGTGCTCGCCGAGCTGCTCGGAGGTCACCAGGTCGGTCTTGGTCGCGATCGCGACCTTCGTCGTGCGCTTGACCTTGGCCATCTCGTTGACGATGAACCGGTCGCCGGGGCCGGGCTTCTCGTTGGCCGGGAGGCAGACCGCCACCACGTCGACCTCGCCGAGCGTGGTCTTCACCAGGTCGTTGAGCCGCTCACCCAGCAGCGTGCGCGGCCGGTGCAGGCCGGGGGTGTCCACCAGGATCAGCTGCGCGTCCTCGCGGTGCACGATGCCGCGGACGACCGTGCGCGTGGTCTGCGGCTTGTCGGAGGTGATCACGACCTTGGTGCCGACCAGGGCGTTGGTCAGCGTCGACTTGCCGGCGTTGGGCCGGCCGACGAAGGACACGAACCCGCTCTTGTGGCTGTGCCCGTCTTGGGGGGTCATTCGGGTGTCCTTGCGTCGTCGTACTCGGCCCAGATCTGCTCGTCAGTCTTGCCTGCCGCCTTGCCGGCCCGCCAGATGGGGCCGGGGTCGACCGCGCGCGGCTGACGTTGGGCGACGCCGCGCCAGTAGCCCATCACGTCGTACGCCGTGCTCGGCAGCTTGCGCTCGCGCATCAGGTGCTTGCGGATCGCGCGCATCTGCGCCGACTCGCCCGCCATCCAGAAGTAGCCGTCGCCCGATGGCCAGTCGATCGTCTCGACGGCCTCGGCGAGCCTGCTCTGGCCGTCGCCGGGCGGGGTCAGCCAGGTGACGTCCACGCCGAGGGGGAGGTAGGTGGCCAGGTCGTCCGGCACCTCGGCCCAGATCCGCGTCGGGACCGTGGTGGAGGCGGCGATCCGGGCCATCGCCGGCAGTGCCGTGAGGTCCCCGACCAGCATCAGCCAGGCCGCGTCGGCCGGCATCGCGAAGGAGCCCTTGGGCTCGGTGATCGTGACGGTGTCGCCCACGACGTCCCGGGCCGCCCACTCGGTGACCAGGCCGACGTCGTGCACCACGACGTCCAGGGTCAGCTCGGAGCCGGTCCAGGACCGCACCGTGTAGTAGCGGCTCTGGAACTGGCTCGGCACGACCAGCCCGACCCACTCGTCCGGGATGCCGGTGCTCGCGAAGCCGGTCAGCCCCGGACCGCCGAGCACCAGCCGCACCAGGTGGTCCGAGAGCTGCTCGCGCCGGAGCACCACCGCGTCGTACTGCTGGGCCCTCGTGCTCACCGGGCCACGTTATCGGTGCTCAGAAGGTGTGGCGCAGCGGGTAGCCGCTGTTGCCGTCCTCGTCGGTCTTCGTCGCGAGCACGTGGTGGAGCTGGATCTCGTTGCGCTCGAAGGCCAGCCGCGAGCCCGCCATGTAGAGGCCCCACACCCGCGCGGTGCCCTCGCCGACCTCGGCGACGCAGGCGTCCCAGTTGTCGGCGAGGTTCTGGCACCAGGCGGCGAGCGTCTTGGCGTAGTGCACGCGGATGTTCTCCTCGTGCTGCACCTCGAGCCCGGCGTTCTGCACCTCGGTGATGATCTTGCCGGAGCCGATCAGCTCGCCGTCCGGGAAGACGTAGCGGTCGATGAACGCACCGGTGTCGGTCGGCCGGTTGTCGTGCCGCGTGATGCAGTGGTTGAGCAGGCGGCCCTGCGGCTTCAGGTGGTCGCGGATGAAGCCGAAGTACGCCGGGTAGTTCTTCACCCCGATGTGCTCGGTCAGGCCGATCGAGGAGATCGCGTCGAAGCCGGACTCCTCGACGTCCCGGTAGTCCATGAAGCGGACCTCGGCGAGGTGGTCGAGACCCTCCTCCTTGATCGCCTGCTGCGCCCACGACGCCTGCTCGCGCGACAGGGTCACGCCGAGCGCCTTGACGCCGTACACGCGCGCGGCGTGACGGACCATGCCGCCCCAGCCGCAGCCGAGGTCGAGCAGCCGCTGCCCGGGCTGGAGGTCGAGCTTGCGGGCGACCAGGTCGTACTTGGCCTCCTGTGCCTCCTCGAGCGTCGCGTCCGCGGTCGGGTAGAGCGCGCACGTGTAGGTCATCGACGGGCCGAGCACGTACTCGTAGAACGTGTTGGAGACGTCGTAGTGGTGGTGGATCACCTCGGCGTCACGCTGCATCGAGTGCCGGACGCCCTCCATCACCCGGCGCCAGCGCGGCAGGTGCTCCTGCGGGGGCGGCGGCGGGGGCTTGAGGTGCGAGAACCCGAGCCCGCGCACCAGCGTCAGCGCCTCGACGGGCGAGGGGGTGCGGAAGCGCAGGTTGTTCTGCAGCAGCTTCATCGCGTCGTACGGGTCACCCGGGTGCACGCCGTGCAGGTCGAGGTCCCCCGAGACGTACGCGCGGGCGAAGCCCAGGTCGCCCGGCGCGGTCATGATGTAGGACAGGCCGCGCTCGTTGAGGAGGTCGACGTGGATCGTGGCGTCCGGCGGACCGGCCTCGCTCCCGTCGTACGCCGTGAAGCGCACCGGCATCCCTTCGCGCAGCAGTGATCCCACCGCATCTCCGATGCTGATCGTGCTCATCGTCTCTTCACCGCCTTGTCGTAGAGCGTGGTCAATCGGTCCTGCGGGTCGTAGCGACCCTTCACGGCGGCGAGGTTGGCGCCGCCGTACAGCTGGTCGAAGGTCTCGCGGTCGTAGAACGCCTCGCTGTAGAGCGACTTGTGGCCGTCGAGCTCGAGGACCTTCGTCTCGATCGCGCGGTTGCGCGGTCCGTTGGGCGCGTCGGGGCCGACGTGCACGGTGCCCCAGAACCCGGCGTTGACGTACGTCTGGCCCGGCTCCAGCGGGTAGGAGGCCCACTCCCGCGTGGAGACCAACGGGCAGAGCCACACCGGCCGCATGCCGACGGCGTCGTCGAACCACTCGAGGAACGCGGGCAGGTTGGCGACCGGCACCTCGATGTCCTGGATGACCCGCTCACGCAATGGCCGGCCGGCGCGCCGGTCGAGGCGGTCGGCGATCGAGAAGCGCCGGTCCAGGCCGAGCAGCTTCTGGTAGACGTCCGAGCGGCGCCAGCGGCGCGGCCAGATCCTCCGGATCCTGGGGTTCTGGGCACCGAACGCGCCGGAGCACCAGAACCAGTCGGTGTCCCAGCGCCAGAGGTAGTCGTACATCGACAGCCGGTCGGTCTCACGCTGCTGGATGCTCTTGAAGTAGATGTCCTGGCCGACGTAGTCGCTGGTGGCGCCGCCGTCCTCGGTCCAGGTCGCGAGCGTCAGGTAGTACTCCCCCGGCTCGAACGCGACGCCGTCGAGCCCGTCGACCCGCACGCCGTCGTACGACGCGGTCTCGGTGATCTCGGTGATCGTCTTGGCGAGCAGCTCGGCGTCGTCGAAGCGGACGTGCCGCAGCGCGACGTACGCCGGGACCGCCTCGAGCCGGATGCGCAGGCGGGTGGCGTAGCCGAGCGATCCGTAGGAGTTGGGGAACGCGTCGAAGAGGTCGTCGCCGGGCGCGCAGGTCACGACCTCGCCGGCGCCGGTGAACACGTCCATCTCGAGCACCGACTCGTGCGGCAGCCCGTTGCGGAAGCTCGTCGACTCGATGCCGAGCCCGGTCACCGCGCCGCCGAGGGTGATGGTGCGCAGCTGCGGCACGACGTACGGGATCAGGCCGTGCGGCAGCGTCGCGTCGACCAGGTCCTCGTAGGTGCACATGCCCTGGACGTCCGCGGTCCGGGCGTCGACGTCGATGGCGATCACGCCGTCGAGGCCGGAGACGTCCAGGCCCGGCGCGTCGGTCGCCGCGCGGGGGCGGAAGAGGTTGGAGGTCTTCTTCGCCAGCCGGACCGGCGCACCCGCCGGGATGGCGTCGTACGACGCCCGCAGCCGCTCGACCGCTACGTCGTGTGCAGACCAACCGCGCAAACTCACGACACGGAAACTTACTCCTGATCGATATCCAATGTGTTTCCGACCCCGACTAGATGGAGAGTGTCTCCGGAATCACACTGGGTGGGATCGCGCGCCACGACGACGTACCCACGGAAGAGATGGTCGTTCCGAGGGCCGGAGAACGGCCATCTCGCCCGTGGCTATGCCGCCGGTCGGCTACGAGGCCAGCGTCTCCGCGACCGCGCCCCTGACGTCGCCGCGGTGCACGACGACGTCGGCTCCCGCGAAGTCCCGGACCGCGGCGAGGTCGCCGTCGCGCACGGCGTCCGCGCCGGTGAGCACGACGACGGCCTCGAGCCCCTTCGACCCCGAGGCGACGGCCATCGCGACGCAGACGCCGACCGCGGAGACCTGCAGCGACGGCAGGTCGACGGTGGCGGCGGCGTACGTGCGGCCGTCGGAGTCGCGTACGGCGGCGCCCTCGGCGGCACCCGTGCGCGCCCGGGTCGCGCGGGCCAGGGTCACCAGCTTGGCGTCCTCGGCGGACAGCGGGGCGGTCAGGTCAGTCATCGTCGTCCTCGTTCGACTCGGCCTCGGTGGCGACGCGTGCAATGAGCACGGTGCCGATGCGGTTGCGGCGCCCGGTGGCGGCCTCGGCCTCGAAGCGGAGCCCGTGGGCGTCGACGATCGACCCCGGGATCGGGACTCGGCCGAGGTGCTTGGCCATCAGGCCGCCGACGCTGTCGACGTCCTCCTCCTCGACGTCGAACCCGAAGAGCTCGTCGAGGTCGTCGATCGGGTAGCGGGAGGACACGCGTACGACGCCGTCGTCGAGCGTCTCGACCTCGATCTCCTCGGCGTCGTACTCGTCGGTGATCTCGCCGACGATCTCCTCGAGGATGTCCTCGATGGTGACCAGCCCGGCGGTGCCGCCGTACTCGTCCACGACGACCGCGATGTGCTGCCGCATCGCCTGCATCTCGGACAGCAACCCGTCGACCGGCTTGGAGTCGGGCACGAAGTGCGCCGGCCGCATGACCTCGTCGATGCGCTGGGTGAACTCCACGTCCGGTGCCTCGAAGTCGCGGCGCACGATGTCCTTGAGGTAGGCGACGCCGACGACGTCGTCGAGGTTCTCACCGATGACCGGGACCCGCGAGAAGCCGCTGCGCAGGAAGAGCGAGAGCGTCTGACGGAGGTTCTTGTGGCGCTCGATGTAGACCACGTCCGTGCGCGGGACCATCACCTCGCGGGCGATGGTGTCGCCGAGCTCGAGGACGTCGTGGATCATCTTGCGCTCGCCGGACTCGATCAGCGACGACGCCTCGGCGAGGTCGACCAGCTCACGCAGCTCGGTCTCCGTCGAGAAGGGTCCCTCCCGGAAGCCCTTGCCCGGCGTCAGTGCGTTGCCGACCAGGATCAGCAGCTTGGGCAGCGGTCCCAGGATCGCGGTCACGAACGACAGCGGCGCGGCCGACGCGAGCGCCACCCGCTCGGAGTGCTGACGGCCCACCGTGCGGGGCGCGACGCCGATCGCGACGAACGAGATCACCAGCATCACGGCGATCGTGGTCAGGACGGCGGGCCACCACGCGCCGTCGTACGCCTGGTCGATCGTGAACGCGACCAGCACGATCGCCGAGATCTCGCACAGCAGCCGCATGAAGAGCGCGGTGTTGAGGTAGCGCGGCGGGTCCTCGAGCAGCGCGACCAGCCGGCGTGAGCCGGGACGGTTGTCGTCGGCCAGCTCCTCGGCGCGCGCCTTGGAGAACGACCCGAGCGCGGCGTCGGCGGCCGAGAAGAGACCGGCGAGCACGACCAGGGCGGCGGCCGCGATCAGCAGCCAGACGTCGGTCCCGCTCACTGGAGACGCCAGGCCGCCAGGAGCTCGTCCTGGAGACCGAACATCTCCTTGTGCTCCTCCGGCTCCGCGTGGTCGTAGCCCAGCAGGTGCAGGATCCCGTGGACGGTCAGCAGCTCGATCTCGGCCTCGGTGCCGTGGCCGGCGGTCTCGCCCTGCTTCTCGGCGATGTCGGGGCACAGCACCAGGTCGCCGAGCACGCCCTCCTCGGGCTCCTCGTTGACCAGGCCGGGGCGCAGCTCGTCCATGGGGAACGCCAGCACGTCGGTCGGGCCCTGCTTGTCCATCCACTGCTCGTTGAGCTGCGCGATGGTCGGCTCGTCGACGGCCTTGATGCACAGCTCGGCCATCGGGTGCACGCGCATCCGGTCCATCACGAAGCGGCTGAGCCGGGCCAGGCGGTCGACGTCGAGCTCGCGGCCCGACTCGTTGAGGATCTCGATCGTCATGGTCGGGTCTGGCGGAGGTCGGCGCGGGCGTCGTGCTCGTCGTAGGCCTCGACGATCTTGCCCACCAGCTTGTGGCGTACGACGTCGGACGCGGTCAGCCGGTTGAAGGAGATGTCCTCCACCTCGTCGAGGATCTCCTCCACCGCGCGCAGGCCGGACTTCTGGCCGCTGGGCAGGTCGGTCTGCGTGACGTCGCCGGTGACGACGATCTTGGAGCCGAAGCCCAACCGGGTCAGGAACATCTTCATCTGCTCGGGCGTCGTGTTCTGCGCCTCGTCGAGGATGATGAACGAGTCGTTGAGCGAGCGACCGCGCAGGAACGCCAGGGGCGCGACCTCGATGGTGCCGGCGGCCATCAGCTTGGGGATCAGCTCGGGGTCGAGCATGTCGTGCAGGGCGTCGTACAACGGCCGCAGGTAGGGGTCGATCTTCTCGGTGAGGGTGCCGGGCAGGAAGCCGAGGCGCTCGCCGGCCTCGACCGCCGGGCGGCTGAGGATGATTCGGTTGACCTTCTTGGACTGCAGCGCCTGCACGGCCTTCGCGACCGCGAGGTAGGTCTTGCCGGTGCCGGCCGGGCCGATGCCGAACGTGATCGTGTGCTTGTCGATCGAGTCGACGTACCGCTTCTGGTTGAGCGTCTTGGGGCGGATGGACCGCCCGCGGTTGCTGAGGATGTTGAGGCTCAGCACGTCGGCCGGGCGCTCGGTCGTCTCGGCACGGAGCATCGCGAGCGCGCGCTCGACGGTCTCGCCGGTGACGCCCTGGCCGGTGCGGATCAGCGCGACCAGCTCGTCGAGGAGGCGTTCGGCCAGCGCGACCTCGCCGGGCTCGCCCTGCAGGGTGATCCGGTTGCCGCGGACGTGGACCTCGGCCTCGAAGGAGCGCTCGATCACGCGGAGGTGCTCGTCACCGGGCCCGAGGAGGCTGACCATGTTGATGCTGTTGGGGACGACGACCGTGTGCTGGGCCGTGGGGGCCGGGGTCGTGTGGGAGTCAGTCATGGAGGCCCGGACGGGCATCCTTTCGGTCGGTGGTGGAGGCCCTTCCATGCTACGGGAGCGTCATCGCCCGGCCCAACGAGTTGCGGCGTACGGTTGCGTCATGCCGGCTGCGGGCGATCGCGAGGACCTCTGGGACGACGATCCCGACCTGCCCGAGGACGCGCCGCCGTACTGGTTCGCCGGTCAGCACCTCCCCGAGCACGCTCGTGCGATGGGGCTGACCCACCACGTGCCGGAGGGTGCGATCCTCGACTTCGCGGGCCGGCTCGACTCCACGAAGCCCGGTCACCGGATCGCGGCGTGGGTGCTGCTGGTGATGTTCGGGCTGCCCGTGGTGCTCGCCGTGATGCGGCTCTTCTACGCCTTCTAGGAGACCTCGTCGTCGAAGGCGACCTGGAGGGTGCCCAGGCACATCTCGTCGGTGCTGCCCTCGGCCCAGATGATGTAGCGGTCGGGCTGGCCGGCGAACGCCGGCAACCGGTCGCGCAGCCACTGCTGGTGGGTGCAGGTGACCTTGATCGTGTCGAACTTGTCGAGGTGCAGGGGCTGCTTGAGCGGTTTCGAGCCCTGGTTGTCGAAGTCCCAGATCGGGATGTCCAGGATCGTGCGCGCCTTCGGGGTGCCGGGGTTGACCTCGATCTTGATCTTGCGACCCAGCAGGTGCATGTGGCCGGCGACGCCGAGGATCGTCATCCCCCGCGGCGCGTAGCGCACGCACGAGGTGGTGTTGGACGGGATCGGCTCGCCCTGGCTGTTGCAGAGGAAGTGCAGGGCGCTGTTGGTGTTGCCCGCCCCCCCGAACCGCTCCATCACGTCGGCCACCGCGGCGTCGCGGTCGCACAGCGGCCCGTCGTCGTGGGCGGGCCGGCAGGGCAGCTCGACCGGCGCCGGCAGCTGGAAGGTGTGCACGGGGGTGAGGTCGGTGCTCCCCCTCATCCAGCGCAGCTGGGTGCTGGAGACGTCGGGTGCGGCGCCCTTGAGCAGGTTGTAGTGGACCTGCATCACGATCCGGGAGCCGGCGGCGAGGCGTACGCCGTAGCCGTCGCGGACCTTGGTCTCGTCGCCGCCCGGCGCCCAGGCGGCGAGCCAGGGGGCGTCGTCGATCTTGACGAACTCCCCCTGGAGCCCGGTGCCGCCGAAGCAGGTCCAGCCCTCGCCCGGCGCGTCGGCGTCCTTCTGCTCCGCCTCGGCGACCTGTCCCGGGTCGACCCGGAAGAGGATCACGTGGTGCACGACCTGGGGGTTGCCGGGCAGCACGTGGCTGCCGGTCAGCCACACGTCCTTGTCGAGCTTCGGGTCGAGCAGGAAGCAGCGGTAGTCGTCGGTGCCGGTACCGGACGGCGCTGACGGGGTGTAGGCCTCCGGCATCGTGACGGTCGTCCGGTGCTCGCCGGTGCGCAGCGGCAGCATCTTGCCCGGGGGCAGCGCGGCGAGCTGCTTCGCCTCGACGCCGGGCGGGTCCGGCGGCTTGAGGATCTCGCTGGGCGAGCCGGTCCGGCGGTCGCTGTCCTCGTCGACGCAGCCGGCCAGCGTCACGACCAGGAGGACAGCGGCGGCGACGGCGGCGAGCCGCTTCATCCGACCAGCCCGGTGAGGTCGGCGCCGCCGAGCAGGTGCACGTGGGTGTGGAAGATCGTCTGCCCGGCGCCCGCACCGGTGTTGTAGACCAGGTTGTAGTCGGCGTACCCCTCCGCAGCGGCGACCGCGGCGGCCGAGGTGACCAGCGCGGCGGAGGTCTCGGGATCCGCCGCGGCCAGCTCGGCCGCGTTGGCATAGTGGTCGCGCGGGACCACCAGCACGTGCAGCGGCGCCTTCGGGCTGATGTCCCGGAACGCGAGCGTGCGGTCGGTGGTGTGCACGATCTCCGCCGGGATCTCCCCCGCGACGATCTTGCAGAACAGACAGTCCACAATTCCTCCCGTTGGGCAGTAAACCACCGGACGTCCCCACGCGTCCCACTAGCGTGACAACCGTGACCGACCGGCCCGTGTGGACCGCGGACGAGGCGCTGGAGCAGCTGTACGCCGCGCACTGGCGCCAGCTGGTGCGGCTGTCCGTGCTGCTCGTCCGCGACCAGGGGGTCGCCGAGGAGGTCACCCAGGACGCGTTCGTGGCCGTCCACGCCCGCTGGTCGCGGCTGCGGGACCCGGACCTGGCCCTGGCCTACCTGCGGCAGGCCGTCGTCAACCGGTCCCGGTCGGCGCTGCGGCACCGGGCCGTCGTCGAGCGCCACGCCGCCCGTCGTACGCCGCCGCTGATCGAGGCCGGTGCCGACCAGGCCGCCCTCGCCACCGACCGGCGCTCGGCCGTCCTCGACGCGCTCCGGCGGCTGCCGCAGCGCCAGCGCGAGGTGCTGGCGCTGCGCTACTACCTCGAGCTCTCCGAGGCCGAGATCGCCGACGCGCTCGGCATCAGCCGCGGCGCCGTCAAGAGCCACGCCTCCCGCGGCGCCGCCGCCCTCCGACTTCTCCTCCAGGGGGACCTGTGACCGACCTCCACGACCTGCTCCGCGACGCGGTCGACGACATCGAGCCGACGGACCGGCTCGCCGAGCTCCGGACGCGTACGGCGAGTCCCGCGCGAGCCGCCGCTCGTCCGTGGTTCTGGGCGGCCGGCGCGACCGTGCTCGCCACCGCCGCCGCGGTCGCCGTCGTCGCCGTCGTTGGCGACGGCCCCGACGCGCCCGGGCACCACCACGACGACATGGCGATGGACCCGCCGGCCTCGACCCAGCTGGTGCCGGCGTACTTCGTCGGCGACGCCCCCGGTGGCGAGGGGCGCCTCTATCGCGAGTTCGAGGAAGTGGCGTCGGGCGAACCGTTGCAGCGCGCCCTCGAGCGCATCGAGCACCCGGCCGCCGACCCGGACTACCGCACGACGTGGACGCCCGGGTCCTTCGAGTCCGCGACGCTCGGCGACGGGACCATCGAGGTCGAGCTCGGCGACGCCGGACTGCCCGCCCCGGACGGGATCGCCGCGCAGCAGGTCGTCTACACGCTCCAGGGGGCCCTGGGGCAGCGCCTGCCCGTCCAGTTCGTCGACGACGGCCGCCCGGTCGGTGACTCGTACCAGGCGGCTCCCTCAGCCGACGTGCTCAACCCGGTCAGCATCAGCGACCCGGCCGAGGGCAACTCCTACGCGGGGGCGATGGAGGCGCGTGGTCGCGCGGAAGCCTCGGTGCACTGGGAGCTCCAGGACCCGTCGCGTCAGACCGTCCGCGAGGGTCGTGCCGCCGCACCAGGCTCTGGCCCCGGGTTGCGCCCGTGGTCGGTTCGCGTCGACCTGGCCGGCCTCGCACCCGGCAGCTACACGTTCGTCGTGGTGCTGCCGGACCCGTCGGGAGGCGCCGAGCTGTCACTCCTGGACCACGACACGCGCACGATCACCGTCCGATAGGCCGTGCCGACCCCGAAAATGAGCCCCATGTCCTCCCGCACCCGACTCGCCGCCCTCGCCTCCGTCTCCGCGCTCGCCCTCGCCGGGCTGAGCGGCTGCGGCTCGGAGGGCCAGGACCCGGTGTCGAGCGACGCGACCCCCACCCAGGCCGCCGACCCGAGCGACGGCTCGGACGAGCCGACGGACCCGGGCTCGGAGAGCGCGGACACCACGACCGTGCCGGTCTACTTCGTCGGCGACACGCCGCAGGGGCAGCGGCTCTTCCGGGAGTTCCGCAAGGTCGAGGCGGACAACCCGGCCGCGGAGGCGCTCGCCCTGATGACGGCCGGCGACGCCCTGGACCCCGACTACGACACGCTCTACCCGAGCGGCAGCTTCACCAGCGTGGAGATCGGCGCCGACAAGATCACCGTCGGGCTGCCCGACGAGTCGTGGACCACCGCCCCCGACGGGATGACGGACGACCAGGCCAGGATGGCCGCGCAGCAGGCCGTCTACACGCTCCAGGGCATCGCCCAGAAGCGGCTGCCGCTGGCGTTCACGCTCGACGGTGCACCCGCCGACCTGTTCGGGCTCGGCGGCGAGGTCAGCAACGACCCCGAGACCGACGTACGCGCCCTCGTCAACGTGACCGCGCCGGAGCAAGGTGCGAGCGTGAGCGGGACCTTCACCGCGAGCGGCGCCTCGAGCTCGTTCGAGGCGAACACCCCGTGGGAGATCCGGGAGGGCGGCGCCGACGGCAAGGTCGTCAAGAAGGGCTTCGCGACGGCCGAGGGCTGGATGGACAAGCTCTACCCCTGGGAGACCGACGTCGACGTGTCGGACCTGCCGGCCGGCGACTACACGTTCGTCGCCATGACCGACGACCCGTCCGAGGGCGAGGGCGGCGGCCCGACCGTCGACACGAAGAGCATCACGATCCAGTGAGGCTGACGCGGCAGCGGCTCAACCGCACGCTGCTGCGGCGTCAGCACCTGCTGGAGCGCGTCGACGCGACGCCGGAGGAGATGGCCCGCCACCTGGTCGGGCTGCAGGCGCAGGAGACGCTGCCGCCGTACCTCTCACTGCAGGCGCGGCTGACGTCGTTCGACCCGTACGCCGTGACGCGGGCGCTCGAGGAGCGGTCCCTGGTGCGGCTGCTCACCATGCGCGGCACCATCCACCTGCTCGACCCGGGCGACGCACTCGTGCTGCGGCCGTGGACGCAGGTGGTGATGGACCGGGTGCAGCGCAACCACGCCGACCCGCTCCCCCAGCTCGGGCGCGCGCTGGTGCAGGCGCCGCCGCGCGGGACGTGGAAGGGCACCGGCGGTGTCGCCTACGAGCCCCTCGAGGAGTGGATCGGCGCACCGATGCGCGAGCCGGACGTGCCGGACATCGTCCGGCGCTACCTGGCGGCCTTCGGCCCGGCGTCCGCCGCCGACGTGACGACCTGGTCGGGTGTCACCCGGCTCGGCCCCGTGCTGGCCGGCATGGACCTCGAGCGGCACGAGGACGAGGCCGGCAAGGTGCTGTACGACGTACCCGGCGGCGTGGTCGAGGACGAGGACGCGCCCGCGCCACCCCGGCTGCTCGGCACGTACGACAACCTCTGGCTCTCCCACGCCGGCCGCGACCGGGTCACCGAGCCGGCCAAGCGCCGGCACTGGATGGGTCCCAACGGCGGCGTCGGGATGATGCTCTTCGTCGACGGCTGGCTCGAGGGGCTGTGGCGGATGGCCGACGACCGGGTCGAGGTCATCGAGCTCTTCCGCGACCTCACGAAGCGCGAGCGCGCGGACCTCGATGTCGAGATCGACCGCGTCGAGGGGCTGCTGGGGCGGTGAGGGCGGGAGTTTTGTCGGTCGGCCGACGAAACTCCTGCCTGGACGATGAAGCTTTGTCGTCCAGGCGTGAGTTTCATCGGCCAGCCGACGAAACTCCCGGCCCCTACCCCGTCTCGCCGCCCTCGCGGAGCGAGCGGATCATGCTCTGCAGGATCCGGAGGGCGCCGGCCTGCTCGGCCTCGGTCATGCCGGCCAGCATCCTCACCTCGACCGACCGGACGGCCACGGTCGCCTTCGCGAGACTGCGTCGGCCGCGGGGCGTGAGCCGCGTGGGCAGGGCCTTCCCGACGGGCGCCGCCGCGGCCCGGGTCACGTAGCCGTCGCGCTCCAGGGCCTGGAGCAGCACGTTCATCGACTGCCGGGTCACGAACGCTCCCCTCGCGAGCTCGGAGTTGGACAGGCCGGGGCGCTGCGCCAGCAGCTCGAGGCAGGAGTAGTGGGTCACCGTCATCCCGAGCGGTCGCAGCACCTCCTCCATCGCCGCACGGAGGACGCTCGACGCCTCCTTCAGCAGGTAGCCGAGCGAGGTCTCGAGGTGGATCCCGTCTTGACTCATGTCAGTATTCTGACATACCTTGAATGTCAGAAAACTGACACGCAATCCGAAGGAGCACGCACATGCCCGTCACCGGCCCCGACTTCATCTCGCTGCAGGCGAGCGACCTCGACGCCTCGCAGGCGTTCTACGAGCACTACCTCGGCCTCGTCCGCTCGCCGGCCGGCGCCCCGCACGCCGTCGTCTTCGAGACGAAGCCGATCGCGTTCGCGCTGCGCGACGTCATCCCGGGCACCGACCTGACCTCGGTCGCCCAGCCCGGCATCGGCGCCGCGATCTGGCTCCACGCCACCGACGTCCAGGCCATCCACGACGCACTCGTCGCCGACGGTCACCCCATCGTGTCAGCGCCCATCGACGGCCCGTTCGGCCGGACGTTCACCTTCGCCGACCCCGACGGCTACCAGGTCACGCTCCACGACCGCGCCTGACCGGCCGCGCTACCCCCAGCGCGGCGTCCGCGACAGGATCGCGGCCACGGCGGCGACACCCGCGGTCGACGTACGCAGCACCTCGGCGCCGAGGCGCACGGAGACCGCACCGGCCGCCACGAAGGCCGCGACCTCGTCGTCGGTCAGCCCGCCCTCGGGTCCGACCACGACGACGATCCGGCCTGCGGCCGGGACGGCGACGTCCGCGAACGGCGCCGAGGCCGCCTCGTGCAGCACCACGGCGAGATCGGCACCGGCGACCAGCGCGACCACCTCGGCGGTCGACGCCATCTCCAACACCTCGGGGAACCACGACCGGCGCGCCTGCTTGGCCGCCTCGCGGGCCGTCGCCCGCCACCTCGCGAGCGACTTCGCGGCTCGCTCGCCCTTCCAGACCGCGACGCTGCGCGCCGCCGCCCACGGTACGACGCGGGCGACGCCGATCTCGGTGAGCACCTCGACGGCCAGCTCCCCGCGCTCCCCCTTGGGGATCGCCTGGACCACCACCACCTCGGGTGTCGGCGGCTCGGCCGCCGACACCGACTCGACGGTCAGCGTGAACACCCGCTTGCCGGTCGACCCGACCGACCCCTGCACCGCGACGCCCGCGCCGTCGGTGAGCACGACCTGCTCGCCCACCCGCAGCCGGCGTACGGCGACGGCGTGGTGCGCCTCGTCGCCCTCGACGGTCACCACGTCCCCGACCGCGACACCGCCGAGGGCCGGGACGAGGTGGACCGGGAGGGACATCAGTGCTGGTTGAACGCGTCTCGGAGCCGGCCGAACATCGAGCGGCTGGTCGGGTGCACGTGGCCGGAGGGCCGCTCCTCGTCCCGGATCGCCGCCAGCTCGCGCAGCAGCTCCTCCTGGCGCGCGTCCAGCTTGGTCGGGGTGTCGACGAGCACAGTCACGATCAGGTCGCCGCGGCCACCTCGCAGCCCGGGCACGCCGCGCCCGCGGAGCACCTGCTCGGAGCCGGACTGGGTGCCGGGGCGCACGTCGAGCTCCAGGCTGGTCTCGATCTCGGTGGTCGGCTCCTCGTCCGCGACGACGTCGGCCTCGAGCGTCGGCAGGGTCAGCACGGTGCCCAGCGCGGCCGCGGTCATCGGCAGCGTCACCGTGCAGTGCAGGTCGTTGCCGTTGCGGGTGAAGACCTCGTGCTGCGCCACGTGGATCTCGACGTACAGGTCACCGGCCGGTCCCCCGCCGGGCCCGACCTCGCCCTCGCCGGAGAGCTGCACGCGGGTGCCGGTGTCGACGCCGGCCGGGATCTTGACGGTGAGGGTACGGCGAGCGCGCACCCGGCCGTCGCCCGAGCACTCACGGCACGGGTCGGGGATGATCGTGCCGAAGCCGCGGCAGGCAGGACAGGGCCGCAGCGTGCGGATCTCGCCGAGGAACGACCGCTGCACCTGGGCCACCTCGCCCGCACCGTGGCAGGTCTCGCACGGGGTGGCGTGGGAGCCCGGAGCGGCACCCTCGCCGCCGCAGGTCGTGCACAGCACCGCCGTGTCGACCATCAGCTCACGCGCGACGCCGAACGCCGCCTCGGCCAGGGTGATCTCGATCCGGATCAGCGCGTCCTGTCCGCGCCGCTCGCGCGACCGCGGGCCGCGGCCGCCGCCGGCGGCACCGCCCTGCTGGCCGAAGAACGCATCCATGATGTCGGTGAACGAGAAGCCCGGCCCCTGGCCGAAGCCCGCGCCGGCGCCGCCGAAGGGGTCGCCGCCACGGTCGAACGCCGCCCGCTTCTGCGGGTCGGAGAGGATCTCGTAGGCGCGCGAGATCTCCTTGAAGCGCTCCTGGGCGTCCGGGTCGGGGTTGACGTCGGGGTGGTACTGCCGGGCGAGTCGCCGGTAGGCCTTCTTGACGGCGTCTGCGTCCGCGTCGCGGTCGACTCCGAGAAGCTGGTACGGGTCCTGACTCACGTGTTTCCTTCACTGCTCGTGCTGGTGGGTGGTGCGGTCGGTGCTGCTGGGGGCGCGCTCAGGCCTCGTCGAGGATCCGCGAGACGTAGCGGGCGACCGCCCGGACGGCGGCCATGCTGCCGGGGTAGTCCATGCGCGTCGGCCCGACGATGCCGAGGCGGGCGAACGCCTCCTCGCCCGGGCCGTAGCCGGCGGCGACGACGCTGGTCGACGCGAGCTCGGTGTAGGGGCCCTCGTGACCGATCCGGACGGTGACGGGCTCGCCGGTCGACGCCTCGCCGATGAGCTTGAGCAGCACGACGTGCTCCTCCAGCGCCTCGAGGAGCGGGCGTACGGCGGAGTCGAAGCTGTCGCCGTACCGCGCCAGGTTGGCGGCGCCGCCGACCAGGATGCGCTCGTCGGACCGGTGGTCGGACATCGCCTCGAGCAGCGCCTCGACGACGGCCTGCGTCGCGGGCGGGACCGGGGCGTCGGCGCCGGTCACCAAGGTGCTCAGGGCGGCGCTGGCGTCCGCGATCACCTCGCCGGTGGCGACCCCGTTGACCCGGGCGCGCAGGTCGGCGATCGCGGCGTCGTCGAGGTCGGTGGCCAGCTCGACCAGCCGCTGCTCCACGCGGCCGGTGCTGAGGATCAGGACGACGAGGAGCCGGCTGGGCGCGAGCGCCACCACCTCGATGTGGCGGACGGTGGAGCGGGACAGCGTCGGGTACTGCACGATCGCGACCTGGCGGGTCAGCTGCGAGAGCAGCCGGACCGAGCGCTGGACGACGTCGTCGAGGTCGACGGCGCCGTCGAGGAGCGTGGCGATCGCGCGCTTCTCCGCGGAGCTCATCGGCTTGACCGTCGTCAGCCGGTCGACGAAGAGCCGGTAGCCCTTGTCGGTGGGCACCCGGCCGGCACTCGTGTGCGGCTGGGTGATGTAGCCCTCGTCCTCGAGGGCGGCCATGTCGTTGCGGACCGTGGCGGGCGAGACGCCCAGCCGGTGCCGCTCGACCAGCGCCTTGGAGCCGACCGGCTCCTCGGTGGCGACGTAGTCCTCGACGATCGCGCGGAGCACGGCCAGCCTGCGCTCTTCCTGCACTCGCCCGCCTCCTTGTCTCTGCGCGGTCTCCGCACGGTCCTGGCACTCGCTTGGTGGGAGTGCCAAGAGTACCCGGCGGGCTCAGGGCCACATCGTGGAAGGCCCGGTGCGTCGCACCCGGAATCGCAGTAGGTTAGGCTTACCTAAGTCCTCACCCGTCGCAGTGGATGGAGCCAGCGGTGACCACGACCGAGCACCACACCCCCGATGTCGACCCCCGCCTGGTGGCCGCGGACGCGCGCAGCATCCTCGCCTGCCCCGCGACCGTCAGCCTGGTGATCGAGGGCCACGAGCACGCCGTAGGCCCCGACGAGGACCTGGCCCTCACCGACCACCGGGGTACGCCGACCTTCCTCTGCCCCGAGAGCTCCCCCGTCGCCCGCGCCGCCGCCGAGCGCAGCAGCGCGCTGCTCACCGTCACCAGCGGCCTCGGCCCGCGTGGTGGCCCGGAGCGCGGCGACACCCTGACCCTGGCCGGCCGCCTCGAGCGCACCGGCTACGAGCACTGCGACTGCTGCAACGAGGTCCGCCACGTGGTGTCGCTCGACCTCAACTTCGTGCTGCTCGCGAGGCCCGCGACGGCGGCGCCCGGCGTGCCCGAGCGGCAGCACCGCGTGCGGCTCGAGGAGTTCCGCAGCCGGGCCCACCACCTCAACCGCGGCCACCTGCAGCGGTCCGTCGAGCACGCCAACGACTGCCACCAGGAGGAGCTGCGCCAGGCGATCGGCCTCGGGACCGGCACCCGCCAGGGCGACGTCGTCGGCGTGCGGATCGCGCGGCTCACGCCCGCCGACGTCAAGATCCAGTGGGTCGACCACACCGGCGCCCACGAGCAGGTGATCGCGTTCGCCCGCCCGGCGCGCGACCTGACGGAGCTCGGCGACATGCTGCGCCGGGGGCTGCACGCAGGTCTGTGCTGACCCGGGGGCTGAGCCCCCTACGCTGACCGGGTGGCCTTCACCGAGATCGCCGACCGGGTCTGGGTCGCACGCTACGAGTGGTTCGACGTCAACGTGACGCTCGTGGGCGGCGACCGCGGCCTGCTGGTCGTGGACACGCACGCCTCCGACCTGGCCGCCCGCGCGGTCGTCGACGACGTACGCCGCCTGGGTGCGGGCGAGGTCGTCGGGGTCGTCAACACCCACGAGCACTTCGACCACACGTTCGGCAACGGCGCCTTCCGCGCGGCGTACGGCGAGCTCCCGATCCACGCCCACGAGGTGGCCGCCGAGCGCACCGTCCCCGCGGGCGAGCGGATCAAGGGCCTCTACGACGCCGACCCGGACGACCCGCACGGCGACGAGGTCCGGGCGACGGTGATCGTGCCCGCGGACCGCACCTTCTCGTCCGCGGTCTCGCTCGACCTCGGCGACCGCGCCGTCGAGCTGGTCCACCCGGGTCGCGGGCACACCGGCGGCGACCTGGTCCTGCGGGTGCCCGACGTGGACGTGCTGCTCGCCGGCGACCTGGTCGAGGAGTCGATGGCGCGCAACGGCGTGCCCGGCTTCGGCGACGACTGCTACCCGCTCGAGTGGCCGCACTCCCTCGACATCGTGCTGAGCCTCAGCACGTCGGCGACCGTGGTGGTGCCGGGGCACGGCGCCCCCGTGGACCGGGAGTTCGTCGAGGAGCAGCGCAACGCGATCGGCATCGTCGCCCAGACGATCCGGGACCTGGCCGCCCGCGGCGTCCGCGCGGAGGACGCCCTCGAGGCGGTCGGGTGGCCCTACCCGCGCGAGGAGCTCGCGGCCGCCGTACGCCGTGGGTATGCGCAGCTCTCCCGCAGCGAGAAGCGGTTGCCGCTGGCCTGAGCGGGTACGTGCTCCCCATGAGCGACGAGCACCCCACCCAGGCCATCGAGGACGAGGACCTCCCCGAGGACCTCCAGCCCACCGACGACAACCCGCTCGCCAAGCCGTTGACCGACGAGGACGACGCCCCGTCGCCCGAGGAGCTCGACGTGCTCGGCGGCAAGACGGCCGACGAGACGACGACGGACGGCGAAGCCGACTCCGACGACTGACGGCGCGCCCCCACCGGCTTGTCGGTGGTGCCGCCTAGCGTTGCCGAGGTGAGCTCCCACGACCGTTACGGCACCGATGTCCTGGCCACCGACTGGCGCGCCCCCAAGCGCGGCCGGGCCGTCGAGGCTCCTGCCGAGATCGGTGCCGTCGTCGAGGAGGTCACCACCGACTGGGTCGGTGAGATCGTCGCCGTCGACCGCGACCTCCACACGCTGACGCTCGAGGACCGGCGCGGCAAGCGGCGTACGTTCCCCCTCGGTCCGGGCTTCCTGCTCGAGGGCAGGCCCGTCATCCTCGCGGCGCCCGTGCGCGGCTCGGCCCCGGCGAAGCCGACCCGGACGGCCTCCGGCTCGGTCGCCGTCCACGACGCGAAGGCGCGGGTGGCCCGCGCGAGCCGGATCTTCGTCGAGGGCCGGCACGACGCCGAGCTCGTCGAGAAGGTGTGGGGCGACGACCTGCGCATCGAGGGCGTGGTCGTGGAGTTCCTCGGCGGTGTCGACGACCTGGCCGACCACCTGCGCGACTTCAAGCCGGGGCCGGACCGCAAGGTCGGGGTGCTGGTCGACCACCTGGTGCCGGGCTCGAAGGAGAGCCGCATCGCCCAGGGGATCGCGACGTCGCCCGTCGGCAAGCACGTGCTGATCGTCGGCCACCCCTTCATCGACATCTGGGCGGCGGTCAAGCCCGAGCGGCTCGGGATCAGGAAGTGGCCCGACGTGCCGCGCACCATCGAGTGGAAGAAGGGCGTCTGCCAGCAGCTCGGCTGGCCGCACCGCGACCAGGCCGACACCGCCCGCGCCTGGCAGCACATCCTGAGCCGGGTCTCGTCCTACCAGGACCTCGACCCGGCCCTGCTGGGCCGGGTCGAGGAGCTGATCGACTTCGTCGCGGGCTGAGTGTCCAGGCCCCTCCACAGCCGGACGTCGTCGACCAGATCAGGGGCCGGTCAGCGGCCCGAGTCGACGCCGCGGGGCTGCACGCGGTCGGCACCTACGCCGGTGCGGCTGGTGTGGACGGCGGCGGTGGGGTTCGAGACGATCATGGCGGGCTCCTCCGGTGGTGTGCTGACACCTGAACTCTCGCCCAGCTCGGCGGCATCTTCCGTCGGCTTCCTGACACAACGTGCGTCGTCCTGCCGACACGCCCCGCAGGTCGCTGGTTGACTGGCCCCATGGACTGGCCGCTGCTCGCCTCGCTGGACGAGGACGAACGCGGTCGGGTGCTGTCCGCGGCGCGGCGACGTGCCTACGCCCGCGGCGACGTGCTCGTCCGCGAGGGTGAACCGTCCGACAGCCTGCACCTGGTCGCGTCCGGGCGGCTCGCCGTACGGGTCACGACCCGGGACGGCGACAACGCGACGATCAACCTGCTCGGTCCGGGCGACTACTTCGGGGAGCTGTCGCTGCTCGAGGGCCAGCCCTCGGCGCGCTCGGCCACCATCGTGGCGCTCGAACCCGCCCAGACGCTGTCGCTCTCGGCGGCGGAGTTCCGCGACCTGCGCACGCGGCACCGCGCCGCCGACCACCTGCTGCTGACCTTGATGGCACGCCGCGTCGAGGAGCTGTCGGGGCGACTGCTCGAGGCGATGTACGACGGGCTCGACCAGCGTGTGCACCGACGCCTGGGCGAGCTGGCGGAGCTGTACGCCGATGGCCGCGGGCCCACGACGATCCCGCTGACGCAGGAGCACCTCGCCGAGCTGGTGGGGGGCACCCGGCCGAGCGTCAACCAGATCCTGCGCAGGCTCGAGGACCAGGGGGTGGTCGCGCTCGGTCGGGGGAAGGTCACCGTCCTCGACCGGGCCCGGCTCGACGCCGAGGCGGGCTGAGCTCACACAGCGGCGCCCGCGAGGGCGGCGTCGAGCTCGTCTCTCCAACGGGTCGCGCCCAGCCCGTCGAACATCGACCGCGCCTGCGCCGCCAGCTCGGCCGCCTCGTCGGTCCGGCCGGCATGCTGCAGCAGGACGGCGAGGTCGGCCCGGAACTGCGCCAACGTGGGCTCGGAGCTCCACTGGGTCGCCCACTGCATCCCCTCGCGCAGCCGGGCCTCAGCGGTGCCGAGGTCGCCGGCAGCCGCTGCCTGCAGCCCGGAGATGCGGCAGTGGACGGCTCGGACGCCGGCCGGGAGGCTGCCGTCCCCGTGACCGTCGACGATGGCGAGCAGGCCCGCCAGCGCGTCGTGGTCCTGGTCCGCCCAGGCCGCATCGGTCGCCACCTGCCAGATGACGGTGAAGTCGTCGTACAGCTCCGTGACGGCGTACGACGTCTCGGCGGCGCGCAGCGCCCAGGCGCCCGCCGGTGCGTCCGTGGCCAGTGCGTCGAGCGCCCGCAGCACCTCGACGAAGCAGCGGAGGGACAGATCCTCGCCGGCGTACTCGTCGTCCTCCATCTCGGGCTGCAACCGCCATGCGGTCCCCCGCGCCGAGGCGATGCGCGCCCGGACGAGGTCGGCGACCGGCTCGTCGGAGCTGGCGTCCGCCGACTCCAGTGCTCCGCCCCAGTCGCCCACGACCAGCTGGGCCAGGGCGAGGTTGGAGGCGGCGCCGGACAGCGCGGTGAACGACCCGGACTGGCGGCCCATGGCCACGGCCTCGATGCCGAACTCACGCGCCCGGGCCGCGTCGTCGGGCACCCAGGAGACGTTGAGGTTGACCAGCACCCGGGTCAGGGTGGGCAGCAGGTGGTGCCGACGGGCCAGCTCGGCGGCCGCCTCGAAGATCACCCGGCCGAGCCCGCGCGACCCGGTGACCATGTAGTGCAGGGCGAGGGCGACGTACGCGTCGGCCAGGAGTCGCTCGTCGCCCAGCCGCTCCGCCAGCCGCACCTGGTCACCGGCCACATCGCCGAACCCGCTGCTGGTGCGGAGCTTGATCTGCACGATCGCCTGCGCCAGCGCGATCCGCACGCCCACGGCGTCCTCTCGGTCGCGCAGCCGGGCGTAGCGCTCCTGCGCCATCGCCAGTGGCACCTCGATGTCCATCCGGCCGATCGACATCGCGTGCGCGAGCACGCTGACCGCGTCGGCGGCCCGGAGCTCGTCGCCGGCGGCGTCGAAGGCGTCCCGGGCCGACTCGGCCGGTGCGATCGCAGCGCCCGGGTCCTCGGTCTCCCTGAGCGCCCGGGCGAGCTCGAGCTCGAGGGCGGCCCGCTGGAGCGGGTCGGTCGCCCGACCGAGAGCCGCGCCGAGATGGCCGGCCGCCTCCCCCGGCGCGCCGAGCGCCCGTGCCCGCACCGCCGACAGGCGCAGCAGCTCGATCGCGCGCTCGGTCAGCGCCGGGACGTCGGCGTCCTCCGGGACCGCGTCGATGGCCTCGAGATGGTGCTGGGCAGCGATGGCGACCGCTTCGTCGGCGGTGTCGCCCGCCTCGGCGAGCTGCGCCACCACCGCCAGGTGGCCCGCCTTCCGGTCGCGCCGGGACAGGGTGCCGTAGGCCACCTGTCGGACCACGACCTGCACGAACTCGTAGAGACCGACCTCGCTGCTCAACCGTCCGGTCTCCTGCCGCAGCAGCTGGAGCCGCACCAGCGAGGCGAGGACCTGGTCGAGGTCGACGACGTCGGGGCAGAGCGCCGCGACCAGGTCGCGCGAGAACGGCCGGCCGACGATGCTGGCCCGGTCGACGACGCGGCGTTGGTGCGGCGAGAGCTGGTCGAGCCGGGCGGCGACCAGGGCCTGCAGCGATGCCGGCGCGCCCAACCGGTCGAGGTCGAGCGGGCCGTCGCCGGCCAGCACGTACTGCCCGCCCCGAGGGACGACGAGGTCACGGTCGATGAGGGAGCGGACGGTCTCGACCGCGAAGAGCGGGACTCCTTCGGACCGCTCGACCAGGGCGTCGCGGACGTCGTGGTCGAGGCCCGCGACCAGGCCGTCGAGGAGCTGCCCCATCTCCCGGTCACCGAGGGTGTCGACGTGCACGACGGTCGAGCGCCGGTTGGTGGCGAGTCCGGGGTTGGCGTCCAGGAGCTCCGGGCGGGTCAGCAGCATCACGAAGCACGGGAAGGTCGCGACGGCGAGCAGGTGCTCCACGAAGCTGATCAGGCCGTCGTCGGCGTGCTGGGCGTCGTCGATCAGCAGTGCGACGGGCACCCCGTCGCTGACCCGCTCGAGGAAGGTCGACCACGCGGAGAAGAGGTCCTCGCGCTGGAACGACCCGACGGTGCCGATCCCGAGCAGCGCGGCGAGTCGTGGCTCGAGCCAAGCGCGCTCGTCCGCATCGTCGACCAGGAGCGCGAGGCCACCTGCGAGGAGCTGCGACGGGTCGTCGTCGCCGGCACCGTCCGCGACGACCTGGAGACGGGCCCGGATCGCCTCGGCGAGCGCGTAGAACGCCACCCCCTCGCCGTACGACAGGCACCGCCCGGTGTGCCAGCGGACCTCGCCGCTGAGTCCGTCGACGTACTTCTCGAACTCCCACGCCAGCCGTGACTTGCCGACGCCGGCCTCGCCGTCGACGACGAGCAGGGCGGGCCGTTCGGTCTCCTCGACGCGGTGGAAGAGCTCCTTGACGAGCCGGATCTCGCGATCGCGTCCGACCAGCGGCCCCTCGAGTCCGTCGGCACGCTGGGCGCCGCCGACGGCCGCGACGACCGCTCGCACCGCCCACAGCGGCACCGGCTCGGCCTTGCCCTTCATCGCGTGGCTGCCGACGTCGACGTAGGTGATCGCGGACGACGTCAGGAGGCGCGTGGTCTCGTCGACCCACACCTGCCCGGGCGTCGCGGCGGACTGGACCCGCGACGCCGTGTTGACCGCGTCGCCGGCGACCATGCCCTGCTGCTCGGCGCCGACCGTCACCGCGACCTCTCCGGTGACGATGCCGACCCGCATGGCGAGGTCGGGCACGTCGACGTCGGAGCCCATCGCGGCAATCGTGTTGACCAGCTCGAGGCCGGCGCGGACCGCTCGCTCGGCGTCGTCCTCGTGGGCCGTCGGGACACCCCAGACGGCCATCACGGCGTCGCCGATGAACTTCTCGACGGTGCCGCCGTAGCGGGCGACGATCGCGCGGCACTCGTCGAAGTAGCGCGACAGCAGCTCTCGCACCTGCTCCTGGTCACGGGTCTCCGACAGGGCGGTGAAGCCGACGAGGTCGCCGAACAGGACGCTGGTGATCCGCCGCGACGCCACCGGTTGGACGACGCTCGAGGAGGAGGCGGCCTGGTCCGCGCCGCAGGAGCTGCAGAAGCGGGCACCGGGGACCACCTCGGCCCGGCAGCTGCGACAGGACAGGGCCGCGAGGGCGGCACCGCAGGAGAAGCAGAAGCGCGCGCCGTCCGGCTGCCCGCCGCTGCCGCAGCTCGCGCAGGTCGACATCACGCACTCCCGATCGCCGTCGTTGTCCCCGGAGAAGGATGACGCATCCGGGCGCCCGGGCGGGCTCGATCCACGCATCTGCTCCCCCGACGTCAGACGGCGAGACGCCGGGCGACGACGTCCTCGGCGATCCGAGCCGAGTCGTGGACACCGCTCACTGCGGCCAGGAAGTCCGCGCGGCTCAGGGCCAGCACGACCGTGTCGGCCGTCGCGGTCACCGACGCGGTGCGGGGTACGTCGCGCAGCAGGCCGATCTCGCCGAAGTAGTCGCCGGTGCGCTCGGTGCGCAGGACCCGCCCCGCCTGCGTCACCTCGACCATGCCGAGGGCGATGACGTAGAAGCGGTCGGCACCCTCGCCCTCCCGGAGGATGACGTCCCCGGCGGCGTACCGGACCGGCACCAGTCCGTGGGCCAGGGCCTCGACGGTCGGGGCCGCGAGCGGCGCGAAGAGGTCGAGCGAGCGCAGCAGGTCCACGTGCTCGGGCTCGGTCAGCCGCTCGTCGAGGCGACGCACCCGGGCGAGCAGGGCCAGCACCAGGAGGGTCACGGATCCGCCGACCACCGCCATCGCGGGTCGGGCACCGACGAGGTGGATCAGCAGCGGTGCCAGCAGCGAGCCGACCGCCATCGAGGCGATCAGCGAGCTCTCCACCGCCGAGAACACGCGGGAGAGGATGCGCTCGGGCGCGAGCCGCTGCGGGATGGTGTCGAGGCCCAGGTTGACCCACGGGTCGGCCAGCCCGATCACCGAGAGCGCGGCCAGGGCCGTCACCGGTGAGGGGAAGAGCGCCATCGCGATCAGCGGGAGCGACCAGCCCAGCACGCCGTACGCCATGTCCTGGGCGAGCCGCCCTCGTCCGACCCGTGACAGGACGACCAGGCCGCCGACGACCGTGCCGATGCCCATCACCGAGTTGAGGTAGCCCACGCCGGCGGCCCCGCTGTGGAGCTGGTCGACGGCGACGATCACCAGGAACACCGTCAGGGCTCCCCACACCAGGCCCTGGGCGGACGCGAGCGTGGCGACCGCACCGAGGTCGCGGTCGCGCCGGAGCTCGACGAACCCGGCCGTGACGTCGCGGGCGAAGCCGGTGCGCTCGGCCTCGTCCTCCGGCGCGGGCTCGGTCGTGGCGGCGGGCGGGACCCTGACGGCGGCGACCAGCGCGAGGGACCAGACGAACGTGGCGGCGTTGAGCCAGAGCACGAGCTCGACGTCGACGGCTCCCACGAGGAGCGCTCCGAGCGCCGGTCCCGCGAACATCGCGACGGTCTCGAGGTTGGAGGACACGGCGTTCGCCGCGGTCAGCTCCGCGGGCTCGGAGACGAGGCGCGGCATCAAACCCGCCTGGGCGGACCGGAACGACGCCCCGACGCCGACGGCGGTCAACGTCAGCGCGTAGACCACCAGGTCCGGTCCACCGACCCCGATGGTCAGGGCGGCCGCCCCGACGAGCACGGCGCGGGCCGCGTCGTTGGCCATCATGAAGCGCTTCCGGCCGACGCGGTCGGCGAGGGTCGCGCCGACCGGTCCGGCGACGGCACCCACGACGAACCGCAGCGCCAGGTAGACGCCGACCGCCGTCGCGCCGCCGGCGGAGTAGGCCCAGACGATCAGGGCCGTCGAGTACGCCCAGTCCCCCAGGGTCGAGCCGAAGAAGGCGAGCTGGACCCGCCGCAACGCCGGGTTCGCGAGGACGCGGGCGAGGGACTGCGACATGAGACGACCTCCATGGCTCCGGTGCGCACCCGCTGCGGGTGCGCGCTCATCGTGGAGCCGATGGAGGTCGTCGTTCTGTCTGCGTGCTGACAGAAGAACCGATCAGATGGATCAGCTGTTGCGCAACGGCAGGCCGTTGATGTCCTTGCTGTCCGTCGCCAGGATCATGATCCCGTCGATCAGGCCCCAGATGGACCCGATGCCGCACGTCAGCACGGTCACGACGATCTGCCAGACGGCCGTCTTGTTGTCGCCGAGGTAGAACCGGCCGACGCCGAAGCCGCCCAGGAAGATCTGCAGCAGGCCCGCGACCAGCTTGGACTTGTCCGAGAACGGCATGCCGGTCTTGGGGTCCACGCCGTACGGCGCCTGCGCGCTCGCGCCGTACGCCGCGGCCGGGTAGCCGGGCTGCGCGTAGCCGGGCTGGGGCTGCGGGTAGCCGGGCTGCGGCGGCGCATAGCCGGGCTGGGGCGGCGGTGCCTGGCCGTACGGCGGCGGGGTCGGTGCCGGCTGCTCGGCCGGGGGCGGCGGCGGGGGCGGGGTCTCGCCGGACGGCGGGGTGGGCTCGCCGTACGGCGGGGGGACGTGGGGGTCCTCGGGGCCTTGAGTCATGCCGCCACCCTAGGGCGTGGCGGCCTACGGCAGTAGGTCCCGCACCAGGGCGTCGGCGAGCAGTCGACCGCGCTGGGTGGGGATCAGCCGCTCGGCGCGGCGCGTGAGGAGCCCGTCGAAGATGAGGTCGTTGACCGCGGCCCGTCCGGTCGCGTCGAGCACGCTGACGGGAAGCCCGTCGCGCAGCCGCAGCTCGAGCAGGACCCGTTCGACGCGGCGGCTCTCGTCGTCGAGCACCTCCCGGGCGTGCGCGGGCGTGACGCCGCGGGCGATCCGCTCGGCGTACGCCGCAGGGTGCTTGACGTTCCACCACCGCACGCCGCCGACGTGGGAGTGCGCGCCGGGGCCGACGCCCCACCAGTCGCCACCCTTCCAATAGAGCATGTTGTGCCGGCAGCGGCTGGCCGTGTCCTCCGGCCCGCCCCTGGCCCAGTTGGAGACCTCGTACCACTCCAGCCCGGCGGCGGTCAGCCGCTCGTCGACCAGGAGGTACTTGTCGGCGAGGTCGTCGTCGTCCGGCATCGCGACCTCGCCGCGCCGGATCTGGCGGGCCAGGGCGGTGCCGTCCTCGACGATGAGGGAGTACGCCGACACGTGGTCGGGCGCGCAGGCGAGCGCCGCCTCGACGCTGGTCCCCCAGTCGGCGAGCGACTCCCCCGGGGTGCCGTAGATGAGGTCGAGGCTGACCTGCTCGAAGCCGGCCTGGCGCGCCCAGTCGACGACGGCCGGGACCCGCAGCGGGTCGTGGGTGCGGTCCAGGACCTTGAGCACGTGGTCGACGGCCGACTGCATGCCGAAGGACATCCGGTTGAAGCCGGCGCCCCGCAGCTCCTCGAGGTCCCACAGCGCCACGCTGTCGGGGTTGGACTCCGTGGTGATCTCCGCGTCCGGGGCCAGCCCGAACTCCGCGGCGATCGACGCGACGATCGAGCCCAGGTCGCCCGGGCTCAGCAGCGTCGGCGTACCCCCGCCGAAGAAGATCGTGCTCACCGGGAGGTCGACGTCGCCGAGCGCGACCCGGGCCCGGCGTACCTCGGCGATCGCGGCCTCGGCGTACGTCGCCCGGCTGGCGCCGGGTGCGCCACCGGCCGGGCCGAGCTCGTCGGCGGTGTAGGTGTTGAAGTCGCAGTAGCCGCAGCGCACCGTGCAGAAGGGCACGTGCACGTAGAAGCCGAACGGCCGGCTCCCCAGCCCCGCGAGCGCGCTCGCCGGCAGTGCCCCGTCCTCGGGGACCGGATCACCCACGGGCAGCACGGACGGCATGCGGCCATCCTCGCACCCGGGGTTGAGTCGGGAGTTCTGACGGTCGAGTCAGGAGTTCTGACGGACGAGTCGGAAGTTCTGGCAGGCACTGTCGCCGAAACTCCCGAATCGACGATCACAAGTCCCCACTCAACCGGCGAGGGTCCCGCTGTGGGTCGCCGGTGAGCCGTCACTGGAAGTCGCGGGACCGGTGCCGCGCGCGGAGCGCCGCGCCCGCCTCGGGATGCACCTCCTCGATCGGGCCGAGCCGGTCGGCGACCAGGTTGGTGACGCCGTCCTGCCGCTCGAGCATCCCGCGGATCACCATCCCCGCCGAGCCGGTCGCCACCGACCGGTGGCGCCGCCAGACGCCGACCGTGCAGATCACGTTGAGCATCCCGGTCTCGTCCTCGAGGTTGAGGAACGTGACGCCCCCCGCCGTTCCCGGTCGCTGCCGGTGGGTCACCAGGCCCGCCACGTGCACCCGCCGTCCGGCCTCGGCGGTCGCGGTGTCGGCGACCGACTTGATCCCGGCCGCCCGCAGCCGGTCGCGCAGCAGGGCGACCGGATGGATGTCCGGGGTGATCCCGGTCGCCCACAGGTCGGCCATCGTGGTCTCGACGAGGTCCATGTCGGGCAGCATCGGCGCCGCCTCGCTCACCCGGATCCCCTCGAGGTGCTCCTCGCTCTCGGTCCAGCCAGCGTTCCAGAGCGCCTGCCGCCGCGACAGCCCGGTCCCGTCGAAGACCCCCGCCGTCGCCAGCGCCTCGAGCTGCCTGGCGTCGAGCCCGGCCCGCCGCGACAGGTCCACCTGGTCGGCGAACGGCCGCTCCGCCCGGGCCGCCACGATCCGCTCGGCCACCGCCTTGCCGATCCCCCGGACCGAGTCCAGGCCGAGGCGTACGGCGTACCCGGTGTCGCGCCGGTGCTCCGGCGTGGGATCGGGCGTGCCCGGCACCCAGTCGGTGCGTACGCCGTCGTGCCGGCACGCGTCGAGTCCCGTCGGCCGCCCACTGCCCTCGAGGTCGGCCACCGCACCCGAGAGCGACAGGTCGGGACGCAGCACCTCGACGCCGTGGCGGCGGGCGTCGTGCACCAGCGACTGCGGTGAGTAGAACCCCATCGGCTGGTTGCGCAGCAGCGCGGCCAGGAACGCCGCCGGGTAGTGCAGCTTGCACCATGAGCTCGCGTAGACGAGCTTGGCGAAGGAGAGGGAGTGGCTCTCGGCGAAGCCGAAGTTGGCGAAGGACAGGATCTTCAGGTAGATCGCGTCGGCCTCCGCACCGACCAGTCCCTTCCTCGCCATCCCCGAGTAGAGCTTCTCCTTGATCGACTCGATCCGCTCGACCCCGCGCTTGGAGCCCATCGCCCGGCGCAGCAGGTCGGCCTCGTCGCGGGTGCAGTCGCCGAGGGTGCGCGCCATGTCCATCAGCTGCTCCTGGAAGAGGGGTACGCCGAGGGTGCGCGCCAGCACCGGCTCGAGCGACGGGTGGGCGTAGGTGACCTCCTCGCGGCCGGTGGCCCGGCGTACGTAGGGATGCACCGCGCCACCCTGGATCGGGCCGGGACGGATCAGCGCGATCTCGATCGCCAGGTCGTAGAAGGCGCGCGGCTGCAGCCGCGGCAGGGTGCCGATCTGGGCCCGGCTCTCCACCTGGAAGACGCCGATCGAGTCGGCCCGGCAGAGCATGTCGTAGACGGCCGGCTCCTCCTTGGGGATCGTCTCCAGCTCCCAGCGCTCCCCCAGGTGCTCCTCGACGATGCGCATCATGTGGTCGAGCGCGCCGAGCATCCCGAGCCCGAGCAGGTCGAACTTCACCAGCCCCATGAACTCGCACGCGTCCTTGTCCCACTGCAGCACCGTGCGCTTCTCCATCCGCGCCCGCTCGATCGGCACCACCTCGCCGATCGGCCGCTCGGTGAGCACCATCCCGCCGGAGTGGATGCCGAGGTGGCGCGGTGCCCCGAGGAACTGGTTGGCGAGCTCCACCACCGCAGCGGGTACGCCGTGCTCCCCCTCTCCCTGGCCGTCGACAGCGACCTGGGTCCAGCTGGTGATCTGCTTGGACCAGGCGTCCTGCTGCCCCGGGGAGTGACCCAGCGCCTTGGCCGCGTCGCGGACCGCCATCTTGGGCCGGTAGCCGACGACGTTGGCGACCTGCGCGGCGTTGTGCCGGCCGTACTTGTCGTAGACCCACTGGATCACCTCCTCGCGCCGGTCGGAGTCGAAGTCGACGTCGATGTCGGGCTCCTCGTCGCGGTGCTGGGAGATGAACCGCTCGAAGGGCAGCTGGTAGAAGACCGGGTCGATCGCGGTGATGCCGAGGGCGTAGCAGACCGCCGAGCTGGCGGCGGACCCCCGGCCCTGGTAGAGGATCCGCTTGCTGCGGGCGAAGGCGACGATGTCGTGGACGATCACGAAGTAGCCGGCGAAGTCCTTCTCCTCGATCACCCGCAGCTCGTGGTCGACCTTCTCCCGGGCGTCCTCCTCGAGGTCGGTGCCGGCGTAGCGCTGGGCGAAGCCGCGCTCCGTCAGCTCCCGCAGCCAGCTCATCTGGGTGTGCCCCTCCGGCACGGACTTCGGCAGCCGCGGGGTGGCCTTCTGCAGGTCGAAGGCGATCTCGTCGGCGATCGTCACCGTGCGGGCGACCGCCCCGTCATAACGGGCGAAGCGACGCGCCATCTCCTCCCCGGAGCGCAGGCAGGCGGCGCCCGCCGCGGGCAGCCAGCCGTCCATCTCGGCGAGGCTGCGCCGGGCGCGGACCGCCGCCATCGCCCCGGCCAGCCGGTGCCCGTCGGGCCGCGCGTGGTGGACGTTGTTGGTGGCGACGACCGGCATACCGCGCTCGGCGGCGATCGCGGCCAGCAGGTCGTTGTCGTGGCTGTCGGTCGGGTGGCCCCGGTCGGTCAGCTCGACCACGACGTGCTCACGCCCGAAGAGCGCGGTCAGCCGGTCCAGCTCTGCGACGGCGTACGACGGGCCCCGGGTCAGCGCCTGACGGACCGCGCCCTTGCGGCAGCCGGTGAGGACCAGCCAGTGCCCCTCGGACCGCTCCCCCAGCTCGGCGAGGTCGTAGACGGGACGACCCTTCTCGTCACCGCGCAGCTGCGCGTCGGTGATCGCGCCGGCCAGCCGGTGGTAGCCCTCGACGCCACGGGCCAGCACGAGCAGGTGGCTGCCCTCGGGGTCGGCGACGCCGTTCTGCGCGCCGGTGAGCCCGAGGGAGAGCTCGGACCCGTAGATCGTCCGGAGGCCACCGTGGAGCTGAGCAGTCTCGGCGAAGAGAGGCGCGCCGTAGAACCCGTCGTGGTCGGTGATCGCCAGCGCGTGCAGGCCGAGCCGGAGTGCCTCCAGCACCAGCTTGTCGGGGCCGCTCGCGCCGTCGAGGAAGCTGAAGTTGGAGTGGCAGTGCAGCTCAGCGTACGGCGTGACCGGGCCGGTCGGTCGCTCGATCTCGACCTTCTCGCGCTTGCGCTTGCGCTGCGAGATCGGCGCCTCGGGGTCCTGCGGAGTGACGACCCGGCCGGAGAGCCGCTTCTCCAGCTCGCCCCAGGACATGTTCGCGGGGTTGTTCCAGCCCATCAGTCGTACGCAGCTTCGGTCCACCAGGACCCGGGGGCCTCCCAGGTCATCAGCCAGGCCCGCCCGTCGACGCCGACGACCTGGAAGCGGGCGACCCGCCTCGCGCCCGGCTCCCACCAGAGCTCCTCGACCGCCCACGGCCCGGCCCAGGACGCGACGGGGTGCCACCCGCCGCGGGGTTCGGGCCGGAACCGGGCCGGCTCGCCGAGCACCGCGCCACGCGCGTCGACCGCGACCGGTCGTCCGCTGCCGGCGACGACCTCCGCGGGCCAGGGGCTGGAGAAGACCCGGGCGGGCGCCGGCGGCGGGATGCTGCCCGGCCACGGGTGCGCGGCCGGCCGCAGCCCGGTCGGCCGCTCGCCCCACGGCACCAGCGTCTGGCGGTCGGCCGGGGCCCGGCCGCCCTGGAGCACGGGGACGACGACCGCCTCGTGGCCGAGCATGCCCTGGACCCGGGCGATGCCGCGCTGCACGCGTTCGTCGGTGCCACCCCAGAGCCCGTCGGCGTGCACCGCGTCGGGCACGACGGTCACCGGCGTGAACAGCACCCGGTTGATCGGCGCCCGGATGTCGCCACCTCTGAACCCACCCTGCAGCTGCCAGTGCAGCCGGTCGACCAGGTCGGCGGCGGTGAACCACCGCGGGTGCAGCCACTCGCGCGCCGACGAGGGGTCGTCGTACGACGTGCCCTCGCAGAACGCCTCGATCCGCACCTCGGTGCAGACCAGCTGCTGGGCGGCCAGCCCGGCGACCACCCGGTCGGCGGTCTGCCGGACGCTGAAGCTGATCGTCTCGGCGTTGTCGAGCGGGGGCTCGAAGTCGACGTGCCGGGCCAGCTCGGGCGGCGGGGTGCGGGTGGTGAGGGGCGTGGCGCCCGCACCGCCCACCACCCGGTGCACCCACGCGACCTTGCTGCCGAACCGGTCGCGCACGGCGGCGGCCGGCAGGTCGGCGAGGTCGCCGAGGCTGCGCAGGCCGAGGCGCTTGAGCAGGCTGATCGCCTCCCTGCCCTCTACGGAGTCCTCGATCACGTCGACCGGCAGCTCGCGCAGGAACGCCACCGACTCCCCCGGTGCGATGACGTGGCAGTCCTGCGCGCTGGCGCGCCGGGCCGCCTGCTCGGCGGTGAACAGCTCGTCGGCGACCCCCACCCGGGAGTCCCAGACCCCGAGCCCGACCAGGCGCTCGGCGAGCACGGCTGCCGCGGCCGGCTCACCGCCGCGGACCCGCGCAGGGGCGCGCAGCGCGGCCATCCCCGGGCGCAACGGGGCCACCCCGGGGTGCTGCTCCTCGACCGCGGCCAGCACCGTCTCGAACGTCCGGGCGTCCCGCTCGGGCGTCGCCGCGTAGACCTTCAGCTCGGGGCACCGGGACTGCGCGTCCCGACGCCGCATCCCCCGGCGTACGCCGAGGGCGCGGGAGGCGGCGTTGCTCGCCTGCACGAGGTTGGCGTGGAAGACCGCAGCCGGCAGGTGGGTGGGCAGGCCCTCGTCGGCCAGCGCGGCGACCACCGGCCAGTCCGGGCACCAGACGACCATGACGCGCACTAGGCCACCCCCGACTCCACGACGGGTACGGCGGCGGGCTCGACCGGTCGGTAGGTCTGGTCCTCGGCCGGGAGCCAGAGCGCACCGCGCCGCGGCGGCGCCGTACCCCTGCGTGCCTCGACGACCAGCCGCCGGGAGCGGAGGTGGCCGTGGCCCCGGCCGAGACCGGTCCAGGCGGGCTCGGTCGCGGTCAGCCGCACCTCGCAGCGCGGCCACTCGCCCGGCGTGCTCTCCAGGGCGACGAGCGCCGCGCCGCGCTTGCGGAGCCGCGCGGCGAGCTTGTCGGCGGCCGACGGGGTGACCCGGCCCTGGGGGCGGACCAGCACGATGGTCGCGACGTCGACCAGGGCGGCGGCCACCTCGAGCCACTGCTCGCCGGGGTCGGGCACCAGCACGGTCCGGTCGAGGTCGATGCCGAGCGCGACGGCCGCCTCGGCCCCGAAGTCGGAGACGCCCACGGCCGCGCACCAGCCGCCCGCCTGCGACGGACCGGCCAGCAGTGCCATCGCCAGGGTCGCGCTGTCGACGGAGTAGCTGGCTCCCGCCCGCAGCTGCACCAGACCGGCCAGCGCCGGGTGCGTGGCCAGCGGCATCGACGACGGCGGGCCGTCCTGCATCCGCGCCATCCGGGTGCGCAGCTGCTCCACCGTCTGGACGGCTGCTCCGGGGGTATCGACACGAACGACCACACCTCATGATCGAACACATGTTCGAACGAGTCAACGCCGGGGTGGCCAAACGCCGAGTCGGGTCAACTGGCGCCGACTCGGCGATCAGATCAGCTGTAGAACGAGTCGATCAGGTCCTTGTTGTTGTCCTCGACGACGTTGCGCTTGACCTTCATCGAGGGGGTGAGCTCACCGGACTCGATCGTCAGGTCGTGGTCGAGGATCTCCCACTTCTTGATGGTCTCCCAGCGGTTGAGCTTGCCGTTGAGCTCCTCGACGTAGTCGCCGACCATCTTGTGGACCGCGTCGGACTTCACAACCTCGGTGTAGTCCTTGCCGCCCTGGCCGTTCTCGTCCGCCCAGCCCGCCATCGCGTCCGGGTCGAGGGTGATCAGCGCGCTCACGAAGTTGCGCTCGCTGCCGAAGACCAGGAACTGGCTGACGTAGGGACAGATCGCCTTGAACTTCGACTCGATCGCCGGCGGCGCGACGTACTTGCCGCCGGAGGTCTTGAAGAGCTCCTTGATCCGGCCGGTGATGGTGAGGAAGCCGTCGGCGTCGAGGCTGCCCTTGTCGCCGGTGTGCAGCCACCCGTCGGACGTCAGCGTCTTCGCGGTCTCCTCGGGGAGGTTGTGGTAGCCCGCCATGATGTGCGGCCCGCGCAGCATGACCTCGTCGTTCTCGCCGATCTTGACCTCGGCGCCCGGCAGCGCGGGGCCGACGGTGCCCATCTTGTAGTCGTCGGGGTGGTTGACCGTGGCGCCGGCGGCGTTCTCGGTCATGCCGTAGCCCTCGAGGATGAGGATGCCCGCGGCGTGGAACCACGCCGCGATCTCGGCGTTGAGCGCGGCGGAGCCGGAGATGAAGAACCGCACCCGTCCCCCGAAGCGCTCGCGCACCTTGCTGAAGACCAGCTTGTCGAAGAGGTCCTTCTGCAGCGCCAGCAGCAGCGGGACCTTCTTGCCGTCGCGCTTGAGCCCGTCGACCTTGATGCCGACCTGGAAGGCCTTGAGGAAGAGCTTCTCCTTCACCCCGCCCTCGGCGGCCTGCATCGTCACGATCCGGGCGTACGCCTTCTCGAAGATGCGCGGGGCGGCACCCATGAACGTCGGCTTCACGATGCCGAGGTTCTCCACGATCTTGTCGACGCGGCCGTCGATCGCCGTCGCGAAGCCGCAGGCGAGCTGCGCGGACAGCAGCACCTTGCCGAACGAGTGGGCCATCGGCAGCCACAGGAACTGCAGGTCGCTCTCGTCGAGGATGTTCTGGACCTGGATCGCGGTGCCCTCGTAGACCCACGCGCGGTGCAGCAGCCGCACGCCCTTGGGCCGGCCGGTAGTGCCGGAGGTGTAGATCAGCGTCGCGAGCGCGTCGGGCGAGATCGCCTTCGCGGTCTCCTCGACGACGCCGGGGTGCTCGGCGAGGTAGGCGTCGCCCAGCTCGGCCAGGTCGTCGAGGCCGATGACCCAGTCGCCGTCGGTCGCGCCGTCGAAGGTCACCACCTTGACGACGTGCGGCAGCTCGGCCTTGTTGGCGGTGAGCTTGGCGACCTGCTCGTCGTCCTCGGCGAACACGACGCGGCACTCCGCGTCGGAGAGGATGTACGTCGTGTCCTCGGCGTTGGTCGTCGGGTAGACGGTGGTGGTCGCACCGCCGGCGCACATCACGGCGAGGTCGGCGAGGATCCACTCGTAGCGGGTCGCCGCCGCGATGCCGACGCGCTGCTCGGACTCGATCCCGAGCGAGAGCAGGCCGGCGGCGAGGCGCTCGACGGTGTCGCCCGCCTGGCGCCAGGTGACCGACTCCCAGGTCTCACCGCGGGGGAAGCGGTAGGCCTCGTGGTCGGCGGATGCGGCGACGCGGTCGAGGAACTGCACCGCGACGTTCGGGGTCAGGTGATCGACGAAGCTGGCGTCGATCGATGGACTGGGACTGGCCTGGGCGGTCATTCTCACTCCTGCTGGGCGGCCGAGATGAACTAGGTTGACGAGTAACCTAGATCACTCACGCAACTCACGGGTAGCAAGGGTGAAGTTCATCTCGGCCGACCCGCTCCGGCGGCGGCGACGTACTGTTCGGCCCTCGCCCGCGCCTTCGGCAGCAGATCCGGTACGTCGAGCAGCCGCGGCAGCAGCGCCGGCTCCGTGCTGATCGCCCGGTACATCATCGACACGGTCACGCCGTGCCCGGGCTCGTAGATGACCGACAGCTCGTCGCCGGCCCGGATCGCCCCCTCCCCCAGCACCTTCAGGTACGGGCCGGGGCGGCCGACCTGGGCGAACCGCCTGACCCACGCGGCGTTGTCGTAGCCGCTGAGACCCATCCAGTTCTTGAAGTCGTTGCACGGCGTGCGGACGGAGCGCACCTCGAGGAGCGCCTCGCCGACCTGCCAGCGCTCACCGATCTCGGCCTCGTTGACGTCGATCCCCAGCGTGGTGAGGTTCTCGCCGAACTGCCCGTCCGGGATCTCCTGCCCGAGCTCTCCGGCCCACCAGTCCAGGTCCTCGCGGGCGAAGGCGTACACCGCCTGGTCGATCCCACCGTGGTGCCGGCGGTCCGAGACCTGGTCGCCGTCGATGCCGAGCAGCCCCACGTGGACGGCGCCCGTCACGGCGTGCTTCGCGATCGACGTCCGACCGATCTCGGCCCACTCCGCCGCGCGAGGGGTGCCGACGTTGACGGAGACGATCGAGGGCATGCCCCGATTCTCGCTGCCACCGAGACGTGGCGCACGTCAATAGAGCGTTTCAGTCCGCCTCGTCAGGGAAGCCTGACCGTGGGCAGCAACGCCTCTCGGGCATCACATCAAGCACCACCTGGGGGACGACCGCGTGCGCGCAGGACTGATCGACGTACTTCCGTGGCTCAGGAGCATCCGCCCGGCACTCACCCTGATCGACCCGATCGCGGTCGTGATCGCGGGCCTGCTGGTCCACGAGTCGGCCGATCCCCTGGCCCTCGCCGGCGCAGCGCTGGCCGCCGCCCTCGTCTGCCGCGGGTCCGACCTGCACCGCTCGCGCCTCGTGCTCTCCGTGGTCGAGGACCTGCCCCGGCTCGCCCTCGCAGCGGGCGGCGCGGCGCTCATGCTGGCCGCACTGACCTCGGCCGTCGCGATCACCACGATCGCCGTCTTCGGCGCCGCCACCCTGGTGCTGATGGTCCTGCTCCGCTCGAGCGTCTACGCCCTCGCCCACCACCAGCGGCGCAGCGGACGCAGCGCGCACCCGGTGATCATCGTCGGCGCGGGTGCCGTGGGGCAGCGGCTGGCCGGCACGTTCCTGCACCGCGAGGAGCTCGGCCTGCGACCCGTCGGGATCATCGACACCTCGGCCGACCTCACCTCCCGCGACCTGCCGGTCCCGCTGCTCGGCGAGACCGACGCGCTGGAGCAGGCGATGGCCGCCCTCGGCGTCGACGACGTCATCTTCGCCTTCCCCGAGCCGCCCGACGACAAGATGATCGAGCTCGTCCGCCGCTGCGTGCAGGCCGACCACCAGGTCTTCGTGGTCCCGCGCTTCTTCGAGATGATGGGTCTCGACCACCACCGGCGCACCGAGGTCATCGGCGACGTCGCCGTGATGCGCCTGCGTCGCTGGGGCCTGCGGCCGCACTCGATGCTCGCCAAGCGTGCCGTCGACGTCGTCCTGTCCGGCATCGCCCTGCTGCTGCTCTCGCCGGTGCTGCTGGCCTGCGCGGTCGCCGTACGCCTCGAGACCGGACCGGGCGTCATCTTCAAGCAGACCCGGGTCGGACGCGCCGGCCGGCCGTTCACGCTCTTCAAGTTCCGCTCGCTCAAGCCGCTCAACACCGCGGAGAGCGCCACCCAGTGGTCGATCGACCACGACGACCGGCTCGGCCCGGTCGGCCGCCTCCTGCGGCGCACCAGCCTCGACGAGCTGCCCCAGCTGATCAACGTGCTGCGCGGCGACATGAGCCTGGTCGGACCGCGCCCGGAGCGCCCGTTCTTCGTGCGGGAGTTCTCCAAGGCCACCGTGCGGTACGACGAGCGGCACCGCGTCCAGACCGGCCTGACCGGCTGGGCGCAGGTGCACGACCTGCGCGGCGACACCTCGATCGACGCCCGGGTGCGGTTCGACAACTACTACATCGAGAACTGGTCGCTCTGGACCGACCTCAAGATCATGTGCCGCACCGTCCTCGCGATCATCCGGCACTCCCCCGACACCCGCGCGCCGATGCTGCACCTGCCGGCGGCGCCCGCCGCTCCCGAGCTGCCGGCACCGTCCGGCGCCGTGGAGCCGGTGACCCCGCACGTGCTGCACGTGTCCATGCCGACCACCGAGGGCGTCGCCAACGTGCTCATGGGCTACGTCCGCGACCAGGTCGCCCGGGGGTGGCGGGTCACCGTCGCGTGCCCCAGCTCGGGCTGGCTCGCCGAGGCCGCGCGATCCTGCGGGGCGGACGTCGTGCGGTGGGAGGCCACCCGCAACCCGGGCCCGAGCGTCGTGCGCGAGATCCGCCGGCTGCGTCGGATCGTCAACAACACCCGTCCCGACGTCGTCCACCTGCACAGCGCGAAGGCCGGGATGGTCGGGCGGCTGCTGCTGCGCGGCGTCGTGCCGACGATCTACCAGCCGCACGCCTGGTCGTTCCAGGCCGTCCGGGGCCCGATGCGACGGGCCACGACCTCCTGGGAGCGGTTCGCGCAGCGCTGGACCACCGAGCTGGTCTGCGTGAGCCGCAGCGAGCGTGCCGTCGCCGAGCTGGTCGGCATCTCCACCGCCACCACCATCTCGCCCAACGGCGTCGACCTCGAGCGGTTCCGCCCCGCGGCCCGGCTCGAGCGCACCCAGGCACGGCGCCGGCTCGGCCTCGCCGACGTCCCGACGGTCGTCTGCGTCGGCCGGCTCGCGGAGCAGAAGGGTCAGCACGACCTGCTCGACGCCTGGGCCGGCGTCCGTGAACGCGTCCCGGACGCCCACCTCGTGCTCGTCGGCGACGGGCCGGACCGGGCCGTCCTCGAGGCGCGTACGGCGGGCCGCCGCGACGTCGACCTGGTCGGGGTCCGCTCCGACGTCGACACCTGGTTCGCCGCCGCCGACGTGATCGCCGCCCCGTCCCACTGGGAGGGGATGGCCGTCGCGCCGCTCGAGGCGATGGCGTCGGGCCGCAGCGTCGTCGCGACCGCCGTCGAGGGGATGGCCGAGTCGATGCCCCGCGGCGGTGGGCTGATCGTCGAGATCGGCGACGTCGACGCCCTGGCCGACGGCATCGCGGACCGGCTCCTGGACCCCGACCTCGCCGACCGCGAGGGTGCCGTCGCGCAGGAGCACGTCGCGGCCCACCACGACGTCAACTCGTCCGCCCGCGACGTGGCCCGCCTGACGATGCGTCAGTACCACCGGGGCCGCGGCACCGGCGATGTGCTGATGGGTCTGGAGCCGATGGCGCTCACCTCGCCGCGGGCCGGGGCTCGCCGGTGACCGTCCTGGTGACGGGTGGTGCCGGCTACATCGGCTCCCACGTCGTGCGCGAGCTCGAGCAGCGCACCGAGGTGGTCGTCGTCGACGACCTCTCCTCCGGCAGCGCCGACCGGGTCCGTGGTCACGAGGTGGTCGTCCTGGACCTGGCGGACCAGTCCGCTCCTGGGCGGCTGCAGGAGGTCATGAGCACCCGCGGCGTCGACGCGGTGGTCCACCTGGCCGCGCGCAAGCAGGTGGGAGAGTCCGTGCAGCGGCCGGCCTGGTACTACCAGCAGAACGTCGGCGGCCTCGCCAACGTCTTGCTGGCGATGGAGCGCGCCGAGGTCCGGGAGCTCGTCTTCTCGTCCTCGGCGGCCGTGTACGGCGACGTCGCCACCGGCGGCCGTCCGGTCCGCGAGGACGACCCGTGCCAGCCGGTCAGCCCCTACGGCCAGACGAAGCTGGTCGGCGAGTGGATGTGCCGGGCGGCGGGCGAGGCCTGGGACCTGCGGTGGACGGCGCTGCGCTACTTCAACGTCGCCGGCGCTGCCACGCCCGAGCTCGGCGACCCGGCCGCCACCAACCTGATCCCCCTGGTCCTGCGGGCGGTCGTCGCCGGTCAGCGGCCGCAGATCTTCGGCGCCGACTACGACACCCCCGACGGGACCTGCCTGCGTGACTACGTGCACGTCCAGGACCTGGCCCGGGCGCACATCGCCGCCCTGGAGCACGTCGGCTCAGCCGGCTACGGCACGACGTCGCACCGCGAGTTCAACGTCGGCACCGGTCACGGCTCCTCGGTCTCGGAGGTCGTCTCGGAGATCCGGCGGGCGACCGGCCGGACCACGGACGCCGAGGTCGTGAGCCGCAGGCCGGGCGACCCGGCGTCCGTGGTCGCCGACCCCGGCCGGATCCGTGCCGACCTCGACTGGAGTGCCGAGCACGGCCTCGACGAGATGGTCGCGTCGGCCTGGCGTGCGTGGCCGCACGGCCACGCACGCGTGTCCTGAGGCGTGTCTCGCTAGGCGGACCTCAGCTGCGGAGCAGCCGGTCGGCCCGCTTGCCGATCACGGTCACGCCGAGCAGCCGTACCCCGACGGCCCGGATGTCCTCGACGTGGCGCCGCAGCGCCGACCGGGTCACGCCGCGCTCCGGGATCGCCAGCACCAGGGAGCCACCGGCCGCCATGATGCGGGCGTCCTCGCAGGCGCTGAGCGACGGGGCGAGCACCACGACGATGTCGAAGCGCTCGGTCGCCTGGATCATCACCTTGGCGAACCGCGTCTCGAGCAGCGACTCGGCGGACTCACCGCCCCAGTCCCCTGCGGGGAGGACGGTCAGGTTGTCGACCGGTCCGGGGCTGAGGGCGTCACCGAGGTCGGCGCCGGTGAGCACGTCGTACAGACCGAGGGTGCCGGGTGCGGCGATCGGGCTGCTCTCCTGGCCGCCCACCCGTCCGTCGACGAGCAGGACCCGTCGGTGGACGTTGGCGAGGGAGACCGCGAGGTTGGCGCCGAGCCAGACGCTGACCTCGCCACCGACGACGCCGGCCACGACCAGCAGGCTCACCGGGTCGGCGCTCGCCTCCGCTTCGAGCCGGATCCGCAGGTGCCGGAACACGTCGGCGGCCGCGGTGCCCGGGTAGAGCGCCGGCAGCGTCGTCGGGTCCTTCGGCGACGCGAGGGTCCCGAGCACGGGGGCGTCGACCAGGTGCTCGACGTCGGCGGCGTCACCCAGGCCGACCGTGCGGCGCTCGCGGAGCAACGCCCCGCAGACCGAGAGCAGCAGCGCGAGCGCGACCGAGACCCCGGCGGCGAGCAGCAGGCTGGGGCTGGAGAAGGTCGTGGGGGTCTGTGCCGGGTTGCTCGTCGTGAAGACGAGGCCGCCCTCGCTGAGGTCGTAGAGCGGCAGCACCTCGGCCACCGTGTTGGCGATCTTGGCGGCCATCTTCGCGTCGGAGTCCGAGACCGAGATCTCCACGAGGACCGTGCCCTGCACCCACTTGCCGCTGATCGAGTCGCGGAGCTCCCCGGGGCTGCGCGCCCCGTCCAGCCGCTCCGAGACCTGGGCGACGACGTCCTGGGAGTTGGCGAGCTCGCCGACGCTGCTGCGCAGCGCGTCGAGGTCCTCGATCTGAGCCGTGGATCCCGGTGCCGCTGCGACCGAGAGCGTGGCCGCGGAGTTGTAGGTCTTGGGCGCCAGCCAGAGACCCACCCCCGCGGCGCCCAGGGTGACGATGATGATCGCCGCCACCAACGTCTTGTGGCGCAACACTGCCTGTACGACGTACTTCGCTTCCATGCTCCCCCGCTATGCACTGCCATCGCCGGCGAGAAGTTTTCCCACCGGGTCGTGGCCTCCCGAGCCCGACCGTCACAGGGCTGCAGCGATCGGCTGCCCACCCTGAGTACAAACGTTTCAACTGCCTGATCACGATTCAGTTACGGTCGTCGTGCGCCCCCTATTGATTGCGTCCTGGTAGAGATCGGCGTACTCGGCCTGCATCCGCGCCGACGAGAACCTGCGGCCCACGAGGGTGCGCCCGGCCGCGGCCTGCGCGGCCCGGCGAGCCGGGTCGTCCAGCAGCCGGCGTACGCCGACCGCCAGGGCGTCCGCGCGCCGGGGCGCGACCAGCTCGACGACGTCGGCCCCGAGCTGCGGGATCCCGCCGACGGCGCTCGCGACCACGGGCACCCCGGCGGCCAGCGCCTCGAGCACCGCCATCGGCAGTCCCTCGCGGTCGCTGGGCAGCACGAGCAGGTCGGCGGCCGGCAGCAGCCGGGCCACGTCGTGCCGCTCGCCGAGGAACCGCACCCGCTGCCCGAGCGGTGCCGCCCGGCGGACGAGCGCCTCGCGGTCCGCGCCGTCGCCGACGACGAGCAGGACGGCGTCCGGCACGTCGGCCCACGCCTCGAGGAGCAGGTCGACCCGCTTCGGGGTGGCCAGGCGGGCCACGCACAGCGCGACCGACGACGACGGGTCGAGGCCGAGCTCCCGGCGTACCTCGTCGCGCGCGCCGGCCCTCGACGGTGCGGGCGGCACGGCGTTCTCCACGACCCTCAGCCGTGCCTCGTCCAGCCCTCCCGCGACCAGGCGCTCGGCGACGTCGTCGGAGACGGCGACGACCAGGTCGCTGACCGCGAGCACCTTGACCGCCCGGGCGTAGTCGCCGTCCGCGAGCCCGTGAACGGTGGTGACCAGCGGCGGCCGCGACCGCCGGGCGGCGCGGGTGCCGAGGTGCGCGGCGACGCTGGCCCGGACGTTGTGGGCGTGCACGACGTCGACCGGACGCGCCGCGGTCTCGCGCCGGATCCGGGCGACGGCGCAGCCGAGGCGGGCCGGGCCACTGGCCCGGAGAGGTACGGCGAGGGTCGCGACTCCGTCGGCGGCGAGCGCATCGGCGCGCCAGCCGCCGTTGCTGGCGACGCAGGCCTCGTGGCCGGTGGCGACCAGGTGGCCGGCGAGGTCGGCGACGACGCTCTCGGCCCCGCCGGTGCCCATCTCCGCGATCACGGTCAGCGCGCGCATCAGGCACCGCCCCGGCTCGCGGCATAGGTGGCGAGCAGTCCGTCGACGCAGTGGTCGAGGGTGTAGCCGTCGAGGATCCGCTCGCGGGCGGCCGCGCCGAACATCGTCCGGAGGTACGGCTCGGCGGTCAGGCGCCCCAGCGCGCCGGCGACGGCCCCGACGTCGCCGGCCGGGCAGAGGAGCCCATCCACGCCGTCGCGGACGACCTCAGGCACCCCGCCGACGGTGGTCGCGACGACGGGCAGCCCGGTGGCCATGGCCTCGAGCAGGGACAGCGGGCAGTTCTCGGCGTCGGAGGTGAGGGCGTAGAGGTCCGCGGACGCGAGCGACGCGGCCGGGTCGTCGACCCAACCGGCCAGCTCCACGCGCCCGGCCAGGTCCGATGCCTCGCACCGTCGCTCGACCTCGCCGCGCAAGGGCCCGTCGCCCACGACGAGCAGGCGCAGGCGCGGCACCGCGGCGACGGCGTCGAGCAAGAGGTCCACCCGCTTCACCGGGGCCAGGACGCCGACCCAGACGGCGACCGGGTCCCCGGTCGTCGATCGATGACCCCCGAACCGGCGCGGGTCGACGCCGTTGGGCACGACGTCGACGATCCCGGGGGGCAGCCCGACGTGCTCGACGGCGTACGCCGCGACGGCGGCACTCGGCACGACCACGCGGCCACGGCCCCAGCGGGTGATCGCGCGCTCGCCGGTGAGGTAGTACCAACCGTCCCGGCGGCGCCGCTCCGCGGCCCGGGCGTTGCCGGCGACGAGGTCGGACAGGCCGTCGGCGACGCCGTGCAGGGTGTAGACGACGCCGGTCCGACCCTGGCGGGCCCGCAGCGTCGGGGCGAGGGCACGCCCGAGCCAGCCCGCACGCCGGTCCTGGAGGTGGACGACGTCGGGACGCAGCGCGCGCAGCCGGCGGGCGCTCGCGACACCGCCGCGGAGGTCGCGCTTCGAGACGACGGGCACGTCGTGCCAGGTGACGCCGGCGGCGGTCGCCGCGTCGGACCGCGGGGTCCGCGGACCGACGACGTGGCTGTCGTGGCCGCGTGCGGCCAGCCCGACCGCGACGTCGACGGCGTGCTCGGCCGGCCCGCCGGACGTCTGGGTGGTGACCTGCACGATCCGCGTCACGTGGCGGCCCTCCGGGCGGTCACGCCGACGGCGAGCGCGCACAGCAGCCACATCGGCAGGTAGTACTGCTCCGTCACGAAGGTCGCCGCGGCGGCCGTGCCGACCAGTCCCATGCAGACGGCGGCGGCCACGGGGTCGCGGTGGCGCCGCCAGACCGACCACGCCTGCGCGAAGGCGACGGCGAGCAGCCCGACGAAGGCGAGGAGGCCGAGCAGCCCGAGCTCGCTCGAGAGCTCGAGCCAGGTGTTGTGCGCGACGTCGAGCGGATGGTTGACGTCGTCGGGCAGGGAGGTCATGTACTCGCCGTGGACGAGCGCGAACGCGCCCGGCCCCATCCCGAGGACCGGGTGATGGGCGGTCATGTCCGCGGCGGCCGTCCAGAGCTGGAGCCGCTCGGAGATGTTCTGCTGGGCGACGAAGTCCTTCTGGTGCAGGCTCACCGACACCAGGGCGGGGAACGCCAGGGCGACCAGCCCCGCGGCCGCAGCGACCGCCGCGGCGAGGGCGACGGCACCGCGCAGCCGGATCACGCCGGCAACCACCGCGACGACCGCCATCGCGGACAGGCCGACGAGCGCTCCGCGCGACAGGGTGCCGAGGACGGCGACCAGCACCACCACGGTCGCGACGTCCCAGGGCCAGCGGCGCCGCGTCGTACCGCGCACCGCGAGGCCGAGCGCGATGGCCGGGAGCAGGAAGAACGCGAAGTCGTTGGGGTCCCCGATGGGGCCACCGACCCGCCGGTCCGCGCCGACCGCGAAGGTCAGCAGCCCGCAGACCGCCGCGGCCGCGGAGGCCAGCACGTAGACCTGGGCGACCCGCTCGGGCCGCAGTCCCCCGCGCATCGCCTCGGCCAGGACCAGCAGCACCGCGATGAAGCCGGCGTAGCGCAGCACGATGGCGACTCCGTGCGCACCGTTGTTGTGCAGGGCCGTCGCGAGCAGGAGCACGACGACGAACGCCATCGCGGCGACCAGCACCGGGCTCCGGGGCTCGTCGTGGAGGCGGCCGTGGCACCGCCGCACCACCCAGGCCAGGACCAGCAGGATCGCAAGCCCCTTGGACACGCCCGGTCCGACGTGGGCCGCGTAGTCCTCGAAGAGCGACACCGCCACCAGCGTGAGCGCCAGCCACTCCAGCCGGAAGATGACGGCCGCGGCCACCACCAGGGCGGCGAGGCCGGCCAGCACCGGCACCGGTGCGAGCCCGGCGAGCACGCCGAACCCGGCGGCCGCCAGGAGCGGCACGGCGACCGTCCAGGTAGCCGTCGACCGGCCCGCCGGTGCGAGCGACGTCGCCGTCACCATGACGGCCCCTCACGCCGGCGCCAGCTGTCGAGCGGGCGCAGCATCGTGTAGCCACCGTCGAGGATGAGCCGCAGGTCCTCCGGCTCGGGCGGGACGAAGGCCCGGCGCAGCGAGAGGTGCGGCGTACGACGGGTGTTGAGGCCGCGGTCGACGGTGATCGCGATCCGGTAGCCGGCGTCGGCGGAGGCGGCACGGACCGTGCGGTTCCACCCACCGGTCGGGTAGGCCAGGGAGGTCACCGTCCGGCCGAGCAGCTCCTCGAGGGCGACCCGCGAGTCGACGAGCTCGCGCTTCAGCTCGTCGGCGTCCAGGCGCGGCAGCCACGGGTGGCTCACGGTGTGGGAGCCGATGTCGAGGCCCGTGGAGGCCGCGTCGAGCAGCTCGTCCGCGCGGGCGAGGCGGAGCCGGGCCTGCTCGGGCTCGTGCACGTCCCAGGCGAAGGGCAGGTCGTCGGTCAGGCACCGGGACACCGCGAAGAGCGTGGCCGGCAGGCCGCGGTCGAGCAGGATCGGCCAGGCCGTCTCGAGCACGCTCGCGTAGCCGTCGTCGAAGGTCAGCGCCACGGCCCGGTCCGGCAGCGTCCCGGCCTCGAGCCCGGCCACGGCCTCGTCCAGCGGCAGCACGGTGGCGCCCCACTCGTCGAGCACGTCGAGGTGACGCCGGAAGTCGTCGACCCCGGTCGAGAGACCGTCGCTGTCGCCGTCGACTCGGTGCCAGCCGATGATCGTGAGCCCGTTGGTGGCCGACAGCCGCCGCAGGCCCGTCGCGATCGGTCGGGCAGCGGTGCCGAGCATCCGCACAGCGCCCCTCACGACGTCCTCCTCATCAGCCTGCCGGCTTCGCGGAGGTGGTCGCGGTCGAGGACCCAGACCGTCGCGGCGTACGCCGCCACCCCGATGGCGCCCACGACCAGGAGGCCGGTCAGCGACGGGTCCTCGAGGCCGAGCAGCCGGCGGAGCACCAGGACCACGACGGCCATCGCGGCGGCGCCGGCGAGTGCCGGACGGAGCGAGAGGACTAGGCGGCGCAAGGAGAAGCCGGTGACGTGGAGCCGCGCGAGCGCCAGCGCGACGACGGCGATCACGGCCGCCACGACGACCTGACCGACCGCCACCGCCGTGATCCCGTGCCGCGCGAGGAGCAGCAGCGCGCCGCCGAGCAGCACGAGGTGGCACAGCCGCAGCGCCATGGAGACGCTCGGACGGCCGGCCGCGTTCAGCGTCGTCTGCACGAGCTGGCCGACGCTCAGCAGGGCGGCGTAGAGCGCGAGCCACGCGACGACCGGCACGCCGGGCTCCCACTTGTGGCCGAGCAGGACGAGGTCGTCGGCGAAGAGCGCGAGACCCAGGCAGACCGGCGCGACGAGCGTCAGCGCCGCGGTCATCACGGTGACCGCCGCCCGGCCGAGGTCGGCGCCGCGCTGGCGGCAGAGGTACGGGAAGGCGGCGCCGGCCATGACCACCACGACCATCAGGTAGGGCATGAACGCGAGCCGGAAGGCCAACGAGTACTGGCCGAGCGCCTCGCCGCCCAGCACCCGCGAGACGATCAGGTAGTCGATGTTGAGCTGCACGAGCTCGAGCAGGTTGGCGCCGGCGTAGGGGCCGCCGTACGAGAGCAGGCCGCGGGCGTCCTCGACGTTCCAGCCCGGGAGCACCGGCGGGTGGACCACCCACCCGAGCACCATCGTCAGGCTGGCCTGGACGATCTGGCCGACCACCAGGGCCATCACGCCGTGACCCTCGGCCACCAGCACGATCGCCACCACCGCGCCGACGACCGACGAGGTCGTGTCGGGGATGATCCGGCGCACGAACGCGAGCCGGCGCCGCAGCAGCTCGTTGGTCACCGCGGCGACGGCCAGGAACGGCAGCGTGACGGTGAGCCCGCGGATCACCGCGGCACCCCCGTCGGCCGCGTGGAAAGCCGAGGCCACCGAGGGTGCGGCCACCCAGAGCACCGCGGCGATGCCGACGCCCATCGCCACGCCGACGGTGACGGCGGTGCGGGCGGCGCGGAGCACGTCGCCGCGCCAGTAGACGAGGGCGCTGGCGGTGCCGAGGCTGGTCAGGACCGCCGAGACGTTGGCGACGAGGGTGCCCAGCGCGATCACGCCGAGCGCCGACGGGGCGAGCATCGCGGCCAGCGCGAGGAGCACCACGGTCTGCGAGGTCTTGACGACGACGCCGTTGGTGGCCAGCCACAGCGCGCCCCGCGCCGTACGCGCGGCCTCGGAGCTGGGAGGCGCGGGCTGCGGCGCGGGGACGCTCGCGTCCTCGGCCGCGGCGAGGTGCCGGTCGAGCTGCTCCTGACCGAGGTCGTGCAGGGAGCGGTTGCGCAGGTAGAGGACGACCGCCGCGAGCGCGAGGGCACGGCGCATCGGACGGTCCCACGAGGTCCAGGGCCGGCCGGCGACCGTCACGGCCGCGAGCGGCAGCGGGGCGTCGACCAGACGCAGGAGCGACTCGGTGACGAGGTCGGCGGTGCCGGCGGTCTCACGGAGACCGTGCACCAGCAGGGCGTCGAGACCGAGGGGGGCGTCGTCGCTGGCGTTGTCCCAGTCGATGACCACGCTGTCGTCACCGTCGATGAGCACGTTGCCCGGCCAGAGGTCGCCGTGGCACCACCCGGTGGGGACGCCACGGTCGAGGACGCCCATCTCGGCCGCCCAGCGCTCGCGGACCTCGCTCGGTACGACGTGGGCGTGGGAGCACCAGCGGTCCGCCCAGCCGGCGTCGGTCCGGCCGGTCGCCTCGGCGGCGAGGACGCCGGAGAGGTCGTCGGCCACGGCCCACTGGTCGGAGGAGCGGGGCCACGGCCAGGTCAGCGGTCCGCGCCGACGCGGTGTCCACTCGGTCGCCACCCACGGGCGGCCGAACGTGCGGCCGGCCGCGACGACGCGAGACAGGAAGCGCTCGGAGCCGGGCACGTCGCGCAGCACCCGGGCGGCGACGTCGAGGTCGCGCTCCGGGTCCGTCAACGACAGCCGGACGGCGACGTCGCCGTCGCCGGTCCGCACCCGCAGCACGACGCAGCCGGCGGTGATCAGCCCGACCAGCTCCCCGGCGCTGCCGCTCGCGGTCTCCAGGTCGGAGAGCACCGCGTCGACCAGCGTCGGTCGGTCGCCGCTGACCAGGACACGGGGCACCGTGGCGCCGCGACCGACGGTGAGGCCCAGCCAGCGCCGCACCCACGGCACCGGGCCGCTGGGCATGTGGACCGGCCAGGAGCGCCGCCAGACCAGCTCCGGCTCCTCCGCGTTGGGGTAGAGCAGCCACGGGCCGGCCTCGCCCAGGACCGCGACGACACCGCCCTCGGCGGCGAGCGCCGCGACCGCGGCCACGTCGTACCGCCGGCCGTCGACGACGACGAGGTCGGCCGACCCGGCCGCGACCGGGGGGTGCGCGCCGTCCCAGCGGACGACGCGGGAGGGGTCGGGCCAGCCCGGGTCACCGGTCCCGTCGGTCAGCACGACCGCATCGGGATAGACGGCCTGGAGGTGCGGGGCCAGGTCGTCCGGCAGCGCCAGCACCACGGGGCCGTCCACCCGGGCGGGCAGCAGGACGGCGAACGCGGCCAGCCGGTCGCCCACGGTCCAGTGCGGCGCGGCGACGAGCGCGTCCGTCACGGCGTGGGAGGTCATCGCCCGGCGCAGTTCAGCGCCGTACCGTCCGGGTCGTCGGTGACCGGGTGGACGAGGACCTTGTCGACCGTCGTGCCGGCCGGCACCGGGTGCTGGAGCTGCATCCGGATCTCGTGCCGACCCTTCGAGAAGCAGAACCACCGTCCGGCGACGACCGCGAGGAACTGGCCGTCGGCGTCCGTCAGGAAGGCCTGCACGCTGGCCTGGGGCACCATCCGGACGGAGGACGTGACCTCGGCGATCGCAATCGCGCCCTGGCCGTTGCCGTCCAGTCGGACCGGCTTCGCCTCGAGCGGGCTCGGCGAGCTGTTCGCTGCGGTCGCCCACCGGACGTCGCGGTAGGCGACGTCGACCCGGCTGATGTCGGCCGCCGTGTCCCCGACGTCGACGTAGAAGCCGAACTCCTGGCCGGGCGGCAGCTCTGTCACCGCACAGCACCCGTTGGGGTCCTCGAGCGACGACGAGACGAGCACGTCGTTGCGGTCGCGGGCGGTGATGACCGCCGTCGCGCTGCGGAGGGTGCGGTCGCTGGTGTTGCGCACGACCACGGAGAGCATGCCGTCGACGACGCCCCAGTCCCGGGTCACCAGGATCGGTCGGGCGGCTGCCGCGGCGGGTGCTGCGCCGTCGTCGGGCGTCGAGCGCTGGGAACAACCCGCACTGAGCCCCACGAGGACGAGCACGAGGACCGCGGCGCCGATGCGCCTGGCCATCAGGCGCTCACGCCTGGGAGGCGCGGAAGAGCCACCCGAGCGGGCGAGCCTCGGGGTCGTCGTGCCGGGACGGCGGCGCCCCCTCGGCCACCATCGCCTCGGCGTCGAGGGTGGTCTCCGACTCCTCGGGCTCGGGGACCGACCTCGTTGCGGAGGTCCGTGACGGCGTCCGTGACGGGGTCCGGGCGAGCGTCTTCGCGACCGGCTTCCCTGCCGGCCTCTCGACGAGGTCGGCGGGTCCGTCGCGAAGCTCCTCCAGCGAGGACAGCACCTCGGAGACGGCCGTGACGGCGCTCTCCAGGCTCGGGCCGATCCGGCGGAGGCCGCCCTCGGCGGTCTCGAGCAGGTGCTCGGAGCGGGTGCGGATCTCCTCGATCTCGGCGCGGGTCGAGGAGATCACTTCCTCGCGGATGCGAGCGCGCTCCTCCTCGGTGTGCCGCTGCAGGTCCTCGGCCTCGTAGTAGGCGCGCGCCAGGATGCCGTCGGCGCGCTCCTGGGCCTCGGTGGCGAGCTTGGCCGCGGCCTCCATGGCGTCGGCGGTCACCTGGTCGGCGGCGGCGCGGGCTTCAGCGAGCAGCTGGTCCGCCAGCGCCTCGGCCTCGGCGACGATGACATCGGCGTCCTCTGCCGCGGTTCCACGCAGCTTGCTGGCTTCGACGAGGAGCTCCTCGGCGTCGCGTTGGGCACCGAGTCGAGCGCGCATCGCCTGCGCGCGGTCGGTGGCAGTCTCGACCGACGCGTCGCCCGATCGGGGCTTCGCAGTGGTTGTTGACGGGTCCTTGGGCATGCCTGACGTCCCCCTGTGGATGTGCGGGTTGGTTGGCCGACCTGCCCGCGTGGGACCCGAGAAGAGGTCAACGCGTTTCCTAACGGACAACACCTGCCCGGTGTTACGGCCTTCAAACGCTGCGTTTGGCTGAGAGCCGCCGACGCCGTCCCGTGGACCGGGACACTAGTCTAGGAATTGACATGGGTCAGACGAGAGCGAACGCCCCCCGACCCCTCACCGTCGTGATTCAGCCACAGATCGGTCACCACAGGGGCGCGTGGGACTCGATCGGGGCCAACCAGGAGATCTCCTCTGTTTTCCAGAGGTCGTGGTGGCTCGAGCGTGTGAGCAAGAGCACTACCTACCTCCTCGTGCTGGACGGCGATCGGCTGGTCGGCGGCCTCGCCGTGAGTGTCCGACGTCGCTTCGGCGTACGCCGCCTGACGGCGCCCGGGCCGACCGTCCTGTGCCCGGACCACCTGGACCTGATCGCGGAGCCCGGCGCCGAGGCCGAGGTGGCGGCGGCGGTCGGGGCCTGGTTCCGCGGCCCCGGACAGCGGGTCCTCGACCTGCGCGGGGTCGACGACGACTCGCTGATCGCCAGGGCCGTCGGCGTCGCGGCCGCACCGATGGACGTCGCGCCGTACCAGTCCCTGCCCGCTGCCCCGGACACCTACCTGGCCGGGCGCTCGTCCAACTTCCGCCGGAGCGTGCGTCGCGCGACCAGGAGCCTGGCCGCCCTGGGGATCGAGCACCGCCGGGTCGAGGCCGCCGACCTGCCGGGCGCCTTCGACGCCTTCCGCTCGCTGCACGCCGGGCGCGAGGGCCGCGGTCCGCTCGTCGCCGAGCTGCCCACCCTCGAGCGGGCCCTGGTCGCGGGCGTCGCGGCTGGGGAGGCGCGCGTCGACGTGCTGGCGTCCAACGACCAGGTCGTCGCGGTGTGCTTCGCCTTCGTCCTCGGAGGGCGGCTCAGCCTCTACCAGGTCGCCCGATCGCTGGAGCGCGAGCACGACGGCGCCGGCAACGTGCTGCTGGTCGCCGTCATCGAGGACGCCGTGGCCGCGGGGTGTCACGAGGTGGACCTGCTGCGCGGGGGCGAGGGCTACAAGTCCTCGTTCGCCGACGCGACCCGTCCGATCGGGCGGCTCCGCGCCGCACACGGCGGCGTGGCGCGGGTCCTGCTCGCCGGCGAGGACGCCGCCCGCCGGCTCAATGCGAGGCTGAGGTCTCGGGTCCCTTGATCCGGCGCTTGGCGGCGCCGTAGGCGCGCATGAAGACCAGCTTCGCGCGGTCGCGGCCGGGAGCGTCGCCGTACACCTTCGGGGTGATGCCGAGCTTGCGGACCTTCTCGTTGAACGCCTGGACCATCGACTCGTCCGCGTTGTTGCGGTTGAAGAAGGTGATCGTCAACGACAGCGACGTGCTGTCGCCGTTGTTGAGCCAGTGCGGCGTGTACGGCGGGATGTAGGCACCGCGGCCCGGTGCGAGCTCGAACTCGGCGATCTCCTCCGGGAGGGTGTCGAGCCGCCCGAACGACCCGTTCCAGTAGCGGTGGATCTCCCGCTCGCGCTGCTCACGGTCAGCGAACTTCCCGAAGCCCAGGGTGCGGTGCCCCTCGAGCTGGAGCAGGAAGCTGTGCTCGATGTCGAAGTGGGCCGACGTGACGGAGCCGGGCGAGCTCGCGAAGACGAAGCCCATCCGGCGCTTCATGGTGGCCGGGTCGATGCCGGCGTCCGCCGCCATCCCCTCGAGCAGCTGGTCGACGAGCAACCGGTAGGGCTCGGACTGCTCGATGTTGAGCAGGGTGAACCACGAGTCGTTGGCGGCCAGCGACCTGATCTGGTCGGAGACGGAGGCGACGGCGAGCGCGTTGGCGGCGCCCGCGTCGGCGGAGACCAGCGGCTTGGACGCCTTCTCGGCCGAGATCGACGCCGCCCCCAGCTCGTCGCCGAGAAGGGCGATCGACTCCAGCGAGAAGCGAGGGTCGCCGGTCAGCCCGTGAGAGAACGCCGTGGGCGTACGACTCTCCAGAGCGGCGAGAAAGGTGTGATCGACCGTCGGCCACGGCGTGTTGTTCATGAATCCCCCGGTGTCATTGGCGCGTGCCGAGCCACGCCGTACTTAAGTGACACTTCCGTCCGAATCGGTGGTTCAAACCCCGGGGCGCACGGGTCTCAGTCCTGGACGGCTTTGGCGACGGCGATGCACCGGGTCAGGTAGTCGTCGGTGGGCAGCTGCCGCCGGGTGCCGGGCGGGTCCTGGAGCCGCCAGAGGGCGTTGACCATCGTCCGCACCACGACCCAGTCACGGGCGCGCCGCTCGTCGAAGCCGGCGACGTCGACGAGGGTGTGGAAGCGGAGCCGGATCCCGTCGCGGACGCTGCGCGGCGCGTCGGCGAGCTCGTCCCAGCGGTTCCAGAGCATCGGGGCGATCTCGTAGTGCGGGTCGCCGTGGAGCGGCTTCGGGTCGATGGCCAGCCACGGCTCCCGGTCCCCGGCCAGCACGTTGGCGTAGTGCAGGTCGGTGTGGATCATCCGGCCCGGAGCCGACTCGTCGCGGCTCAGCTCGCGGCCGAGCGTGGCTGCCTGCTCGACCAGCCGCCGCGGCAGGGGCGCGTCCCGCGGGAGGGCGTCGAGCTCCGCGGCCCAGCGCTCGGCGTACGACGAGAGCGTGCGGAGCTGCGGCGGTGCCGGCACGTGCAGGCGCCCGTAGAGCCCCCCGACGACCTCGCACGCCTCGACGTCCCACAGGTCGCCGAGGTCCTCGCGGTGCAGCCGCTCGAGCAGCAGCGCGTAGCGGCGCGGGTCGGCCCGGAGCAGCTCCACGGCGCCGCGGCCGTGCCAGTGCTGGAGCGCGAGGTGCTCGTGCTCGGCCTCCTCGTGCGGCCAGCCCACCTTGAGCACCGCCGGTCGTCCCGCGGAAGTGCGGACCGGGACCACGAGGGCGGCGTACCCGTGGGTGGGCTCGCCGTCGACGGTGAGCTGCCACTCCCCCAACAGGTCGCGCACGAGCGCGGGCAGCCGGTCGAGGAACCCCTGCCACTCCGGCCCGCGGGCGGCGTACGCGAGGAAGCCGGGGGGAAGTGCGACCACTACTTCTTGGTCTTCTCCGACGGCTGCGTGGTCGAGAGCGCGGCGATGAAGGCCTCGGGCGGGACCTCGACGGTGCCGATGTTCTTCATCCGCTTCTTGCCGGCCTTCTGCTTCTCGAGCAGCTTGCGCTTGCGAGTGATGTCACCGCCGTAGCACTTGGCGAGCACGTCCTTGCGGATGGCGCGGATGTTCTCGCGGGCGATCACCCGGGCGCCGATCGCGGCCTGGATCGGCACCTCGAACTGCTGGCGCGGGATCAGGTCCTTCAGCTTGCTGGCCATCATCACGCCGTAGGAGTACGCCGCGTCCTTGTGCACGATCGCCGAGAACGCGTCGACGGGCTCGCCCTGGAGCAGGATGTCGACCTTGACCAGGTCGGCGGCCTGCTCGCCGGAGCGTTCGTAGTCGAGCGAGGCGTAGCCCTTGGTGCGCGACTTCAGCTGGTCGAAGAAGTCGAAGACGATCTCGCCCATCGGCAGGACGTAGCGCATCTCCACGCGGTCCTCGGACAGGTAGTCCATGCCCTGGAGGTTGCCCCGCTTGGTCTGGCAGAGCTCCATGATCGTGCCGATGTAGTCGCTCGGCGACAGAATCGTCGCCTTCACGACCGGCTCGCGGACCTCGGCGATCTTGCCCTCGGGGTACTCGCTCGGGTTGGTCACCACCAGCTCAGAGCCGTCGTCCATCAGGACCTCGTAGACCACGTTGGGAGCCGTCGAGATCAGGTCGAGGTTGAACTCGCGCTCGAGCCGGTCGCGGGTGATCTCCATGTGCAGCAGGCCGAGGAAGCCGATCCGGAAGCCGAAGCCGAGCGCGCCGGAGGTCTCGGGCTCGAAGGTCAGCGCGGCGTCGTTGAGCTGCAGCCGCTCGAGGGCGTCGCGCAGCGTCGGGTAGTCGTCGCCGTCGATCGGGTAGAGCCCGGAGTAGACCATCGGGTTGGGGTGCTTGTAGCCGCCCAGGGCGTCGGTGGCGCCGTTGTGCTGGCTGGTCACGGTGTCGCCGACGCGGGACTGGCGGACGTCCTTCACGCCGGTGATCAGGTAGCCGACCTCGCCGACGCCCAGGTCGCCGGCCTTGACCGGCTCGGGGCTGATCACGCCCACCTCGAGCATCTCGTGCACGGCGCCGGTCGACATCATCTTGATCCGGTCGCGGTGGCTGAGCTTGCCGTCGATGACCCGGACGTAGGTGACCACGCCGCGGTAGGTGTCGTAGACCGAGTCGAAGATCAGGGCGCGGGGCGGAGCGTCGGCGTCGCCGACGGGTGCTGGGGTCTGCTTCACGATCTCGTTGAGCAGGCCTTCGACGCCCTCACCGGTCTTGGCGCTGACGCGGAGGACGTCGGCCGGGTCGCAGCCGACCAGGCCGGCGAGCTCCGCGGCGTACTTCTCCGGGTTGGCGCCGGGCAGGTCGATCTTGTTGAGCACCGGGATGATGTGGAGGTCGGCGCCCATCGCGAGGTAGAGGTTGGCCAGCGTCTGGGCCTCGATGCCCTGGGCGGCGTCGACCAGGAGGATGGCGGCCTCGCATGCCTCGAGGGAGCGGGACACCTCGTACGTGAAGTCGACGTGGCCGGGGGTGTCGATCATGTTGAGCACGTAGGTGCCCGGCTCGGCGATCTCGGCGTTGTCGGCCGGGACCGTCCAGGGCATCCGCACGGCCTGGCTCTTGATCGTGATGCCGCGTTCGCGCTCGATGTCCATGCGGTCGAGGTACTGCGCCCGGGCCGCCCGCGCGTCGACGACGCCGGTCAGCCGGAGCATCTGGTCGGCGAGCGTGGACTTGCCGTGGTCGATGTGCGCGATGATGCAGAAGTTGCGGAGGATCGCGGGGTCGGTCTGACCGGGCAGGGGCGCAGCAGCGTTGGGCACAGACGTCTCTCGGGTCACGTTCGGGGGGCGGCCTCATTCTCCCACACGAGTACGGCGCGGGCCGCGTCCGCGCAGGCGCCGCCACCCGTCCGCGACCCGGCCCGCGGCGAGCAGCAGCAGCAAGGGCAGGTAGCTGGTGGCGGGCACGGCGATCGAGATGCCCAGGGCGGCGAGCAGGAGCAGGACGTTGGTGACCCCGTCGACGGGGTCGGCGTCGTCGTGCCCGTCAGTGAGCTCCGGGTGCCGCACCAGGAGGGCCTCCAGCAGCGTGAGCACGGCGGTCGAGACCACCATCGAGCCGATGTAGAGGAGCTTGGTGACCGCGCTGCTGCCCTCCGCCGCGACCAGTGCCGTCGGGAACGGCAGGAAGACGATCGTCAGGACCCAGAGCATCAGCAGCTGGGCGATCCTGCCGTGGTAGCGGAGCACGTGGCGCACCGACCGGTGCTGCACGAACCAGAGCCGGGCGATGACCACGAAGCTGAGCAGGAACGCCCAGATCTGGGTCTGGTGCTCGTCGAGCAGGTCGCCGACGGTGTCGAACTCGCCGAGGTCGGCGGTCAGCTCCACCAGCGGCAGGACCAGCAGCGTGATCGCGATGGCGACGATCGCGTCGATGAAGGTGAGAAAGCGGTCGAGGTCGCGCTCACGATCGTTGTCCGGCACGGTCGAAGCCTAGTGAGGGTCGTGGTGAAGGATTGGCGCATGCCTGACGCACGTCTCCCCACGACCATCCCGCACGGCCGGACCGCACGTCGGCTCGAGTGGCCACACCTGCCGCCGCAGATCCGGGCGCTGATCGACCGGCGCTGCGGCTCACCGGTCGTGGACGCCACCTCGCAGGGGGCGGGCTTCACGCCCGGCTTCGCGTCGGTGCTCACCTGCGCGGACGGATCCAGGCACTTCGTCAAGGCGGCATCGGTGCGGGCCCAGCGGACGTTCGCCGAGGCCTACCGCGAGGAGGCGCGCAAGCTGGCGGCGCTGCCGGCCACCGCGCCCGCGCCGCAGCTGCTGTGGCACATCGCCGACGAGGACTGGGTGGTGCTCGGGATCGAGTACGTCGAGTCGCGCGCGCCGCGTCGGCCGTGGCGGATGACCGACCTGGAGGCGTGCGTGGCGATGACCGAGCGGATGGCCGCCGTGCTCACGCCCGCACCCGCGGGGCTGGCGTCCGACACGTTCGTCGCCGACTACGCCGACCTGCCGGCGTACTGGGAGAAGGTGCGTGCGGACCTGCCCGACCTGCCCGGGATCGCCGAGCACCTCGACGAGGCCGCCGCGCTGGCCGCCCGGTACGCCGAGGTGGTGGTCGGCGACACGCTCGTGCACACCGACGTCCGCGACGACAACCTGATGCTGACGCCGGACGGCCGGGTGCTGCTGTGCGACTGGAACTGGCCGGCGGTCGGGGCCGCCTGGCTGGACACGGTCTTCCTGATGATCGGCCCGCGCGGCGACGGACTGGACGTCGAGGCCGTCCTCGCCGCCTCGCCGATCACCCGCGACGTGCCCGCCGAGTCGATCGACATCGCGATCGCGCTGGTGACCGGGCACTTCCTGATGTCCGCCGCGCAGCCGGTGCCCCCGACGTCGCCGTACATCCGCGACGTGCAGCGGTGGCAGGGCGAGGTCTGCTGGCGGTGGCTGGCCGAGCGCCGGGGTTGGTCCTGAATTGGTGGCAGCCGAGCCCCGCTGCTAGCCTTGTCCGTCGCGTCACGAGTGCCATCACCATGCTCACAGCACCGTGCGCGCAACCCGACGTTAAGACGACCGACCCAACACCGACGCGAAGGCACACCAGTGGCGAACATCAAGTCCCAGATCAAGCGCAACAAGCAGGCCGAGAAGGCGCACGAGCGCAACAAGGCGGTGAAGACGGGCCTCAAGTCCGCCGTCCGCAAGTTCCGCGAGGCCGCCGAGGCCGGCGACAAGGACGTGGCCGTCAAGGCCGGCCAGGACGCCGCCCGCAAGCTCGACAAGGCCGCCTCCAAGGGCGTCATCCACAAGAACCAGGCCGCGAACCGCAAGTCCGCGATCGCCAAGAAGGCCGCTTCGCTCTGATCCACCCCGCCGCCTGATGTCAGGCGGCACGTCGGTCGTTCGCTGACCCGTCAGATCCTCGATCTGGCGGGTCAGTGCCGTTTGCGCGCCGTCTCAGCGCGGGTCGCGGAGCGCGGTGACGCTGAGCACCAGGCGCTCGAGGGTGTAGGACGCGTCGCTCGCGGCCCCCTTGATGTCGGCGTCGGCGCGGGCGATGGCCTGGATGGCGCGGGCGATCCCGCCGTCGGACCAGCCGCGGGACTGGTCACGGATGGTGCGCAGCTTCCAGGGCGGCACGCCGACCTCGCGGGCCAGGTCCGCGTCGCGCATGCCGCGGGGCGCCGACTTGTAGCGCGCCACCCCGCGGGCGCCGCCCGCGAACGCGGAGGTGACCAGCACCGCCGCCGTACCCCCGTCGAGCGCCCAGCGGAGCTCCTCGAGCGCCTCCGTGCGACGCCCCCAGAAGGCCGCGTCGGCGACGGCGAAGGACTTGGCCTCGGCCCGCCCACCGAAGTACTGCTTGACCTTGTCGGACGTGATCGGCTGGCCCGCGAAGTCGCTGGTCAGCTGGTCGGCCGCGGCCGCGAGGGAGCGCAGGTCCTGGCCGACGGCCTGGACGAGGAAGTCGGCGGCGTCGGGGTCGATCGTGGCGCCGTGGCCGCGGACCTCGGCCGACACGAAGCTCGGGTACTCCGATGCTCGCAGCTCGCCCGACTTGGACTCGGTGACGGTGGCCAGCTTGCGCAGCTTGGTGAGGGTGCCGCTCCCCTTCGGTCCGCCACCGTGGACCAGCACGAGGGCGACCTCGTCGGCCGGAGCCGCCGCGTAGGCGAGCAGGCCGTCGACCGACTCCTCCGGGAGGTTCTCCAGGCCCCGGACCACGACACAGCGGATGCTCGAGAAGAGGGACGGAGCGGCCAGCTCGCCGAGGGTGGCCAGCGACAGGTCGGATCCCACGGTCTCGGCGAACTCCGACTCGGCGTCGTAGTGCCGGATGCTGTCGCGGACGGCCACGACCGTGCGCTCGTTGAGGAACTCCTCCTTGCCGGTCACCAGGGTGACCCGACCGAGGACGTCTGCAGCGCGGGGCGAGGAACTGGACATTGCACGTAGCGTCCCACAGCCCACGGACGTCGCAGCGTCGGGCGTCAGCGCGTCACCGTCGCCAGTTCCCCGTCGTCGGAGACGACCGCGAGGTCGCCCTCCAGGTCGGTGCGCAGCACTCGGGTGCCGGCGTCCTCGAGCGGCTCCAGGGTCGCGTCGGCGGGGTGCCCGTAGTCGTTGTCGGCACCCACGCTGACCAGCGCGACGCGGGCGCCGAGGGAGAGCAGCCACGGCTCGTCCTGGTAGCGGCTGCCGTGGTGCGGCACCTTGAGGACGTCGACCTGCAGACCCGGCAGCGACCGGGCCAGCGCCTCCTGGCCCTCGGGCTCGATGTCGCCGGTGAGCAGGATCCGGATCCCGCCCACCTCGGCGAGCAGCACCACGCTGGCCTCGTTGGCGGTGCTGCCGTCGCCCGGGCCGGTCGTCGGCGCACCCGGAGGCGGCCACAGCGCCTGGAGGGTCACGGCGCCCACGCGGCGGGTCGCGCCGTACGGCGTCGGGGCCGGTGTCAGGCCGGCCGACCCGGCGACGGACTCGACCTCGCGCACGCCTCCCGGCGGGTCGCGCAGGGTGGTGGTCTCCACCGCGCCGACCGTCCGGCCGTCGACCACCCCGGACAAGCCATCGACGTGGTCGGCGTGGAAGTGGGTCAGCACCACCAGCGGCACCGTGTCGACGCCCAGGCGGTCGAGGCACCGATCGGCGGCGGCCGGCTCCGGGCCGCTGTCGACCACGACGGCCGCACCCGGCCCGGCGTTGAGGACCAGGGCATCCCCCTGCCCGACGTCACAGGCGACCAGCACCCAGCCGGGCGGCGGCCAGCCCGGGCTCGGCGGCCGGACGACCACCACGAGCGCGAGCAGCAGGCAGCACCCGACTCCCGTCACCGGGTGCCGCAGCACGAACGGTCCCGCCAGCGCGATCACCACGACCAGGACGCTGAGCACGCCCAGCGCGAGCGCGCCGCTCCCCCAGTCCAGCGCCGCCGTCGGCAGCGCGGCGCCACGGGTGGCGACCGCGATGATCCACGCCACGCACCACGCGGCGAGCGTCCCGAGCAGGCGGCCCGCCACCGGCACCACCAGCCCGACCAGGCCGGCGCCGAGTCCCAGCACGGTGGCCGGACCGACCGCGAGCGCCGCGGCGAGGTTGGCCGCCACCGCGACCAGGCTCACCTGGCCCGACAGCCCGGCGACGACCGGCGTACAGGCAAGCTGGGCCGCCGACGGGACGGCGATCGCCTCGGCCACCCACCGGGGCAGCCACCGCATCATCGCGTCGCGCCAGCCCGGGGCGAGCAACACGATCCCCGCCGTCGCCAAGACCGAGAGCGCGAAGCCCGGCTGCACGGCCAGCCCGGGCTGCACCAGCAGCAGGACCACGACGGCCACGCCGAGCGCTCGCGCGCCGCGGCGACGCCCGTCGGCACCCATCGCCAGCAGCGCCACCGTCCCCATCACCGCCGCCCGCAGCACGCTCGGCTCGGTGCGCGCGAGCAGGACGAACCCGACGATGCCCAGCGCGCCCACGACCAGCAGCGCCCGGCCGCGCAGGCCCGCCCAGCGGGCCAGCACGAGCAGGAACCCCACCACCAGCGTGAGGTTGGTGCCCGACACCGCCAGCAGGTGCGTCAGCCCCGTGATCCGGAAGTCATCGGCCAGTCCGTCGTCCAGGCCCGCGTCGTCCCCGTCGACGAGCGCCGGCACCAGCGCGCGCTGGTCCGCCGGGCGGTGCGCCACGGCGTCCCGTATCGATCCGCGCACGGCGGCGGCTCCGCGCCACCAGAGGTCGGGCTCGGCGACGACCTCGGGCGGACCGCGCGCGGACAGGACTCCGGCGAGGTCGTCGTCGTCGGCTCGGCCGAGACGACCGGCGGCCTCCACCCGCGAGCCCAGCGGCACGTCGAGCCAGTCGGCGTCGCCGATCACGAGCACCGGCGCCGCGGTGGCGTACGACGCGCCGCGGCCGGTCACCGCGCGCAGCTCGAGGCGGGTCACGACCAGGTCGCCGTAGCGGCCGGACACCTCCCGCGGATCGGACCGGACCGTGCCGACCACCCGCACGGCGGCGCCGTCAGCGGCCAGCGCGGCGACCGGGCCGTGTCCCACCTGGTCGACGCGGAGCACGGTGACGGTGCCGACCGCGGCGACGACGAGAAGCGCCCCGAACGCAGTGCGGGCCGCCGTGCTGCCCATCCGCCGCCGCAGCGCCCACAGGCCGACGACGGCGACACCCACGGCGAGGACCACCCACCAGCCGAGCCAGCGACCCAGCCCGGCACCGGCCCACGCCGCCCCCGCGAGGGCGAGCATCCGGAGGTCGATCACCTCAGATCGTCACGTGCGGAGCGATCTGGGCGAGCGTGGCGTCGCCGATGCCGTCGACCTCCACCAGCTCGTCGACCGAGGTGAAGCCGCCGTGCTCGGTGCGCCACGCGACGATCGACTGCGCGGTCACCGGCCCGACCTCGGGCAACGACTCGAGCTCGGACTCGGTCGCGGTGTTGAGGTTGACCAGTGGGCCGCCCGGCGCCCCGGCCCCGGCCGCAGCGGCAGCGCTCCCGGTCGGTGCCGGAGGTCCACCCACCACGATCTGCTCGCCGTCCACCAGCACCCGGGCCAGATTGAGCGACCCGAGGTCGACCCCGCGTCGCGCCCCACCGGCGGACCTCACGGCGTCGACCACCCGCGCCCCGGTGTCGAGCACGACGATGCCGGGACGGCGCACCTTCCCGGTCACGTCGACCGTCACCGTGCCCGCGGCGACCGCGCTCGGGGCGCCGGTGCTCGCGGCGGCCGGCGTGGCCTCGGCGAGCGGCGTCGCCGCGCCCGACGGGCTCGTCGCGGGGGGCGCCTCGATCTGCTCCGGGTCACCCCGGACCAGCCACCACCCGGTCACGGCGAGCCCGACCGCCACCAGGACCGCGACCACGACCAGCTGGGTCGGGCCGAGCGCCACCCGCCCCCGCAGCGCCTCCGGCACCAGGCCCGTCGGAGTGCGGGCGCGACGGGCCGCGTGCCGCCCCGGCACCGGCAGCACCGGCGGGGCCGGGCCGGGCGGCAGGTGGGAGCCGAGATCGGGAGAGGGATCGGGCACCGCGCGCAGCGGCCGCACCCGAGTGTGCCCCGCCAGCCACGGCTCGTCGGCGGCGGCCGGCTCCGGTGGCTCGTCCGGACGGGTCGACGCGAGCTCGGCGGTCAGCAGGTCCAACCGCCGGGCAACTGCTTCCTGGTGGCCGGCACGAGGTCGGAGAGAGGTCATGCCGCGACGCTAGGCAGCGTCACCGACCGTCGGCGTCCGCAGGAGGAGTGCCTGTGCACAACGGCTCCAGGGACGACGCTGTGGACAGATAGCGGGCTGGGTCAGAGCCGCGGGGCGACGCAGACCGCGATCATGCCGGGCCCGACGTGCGCACCCAGGACGGCGCCCAGCTCGCCGCACCAGACCTCGCGCCCCTCGAGGTTGGCCTCGAGGCGGGCCGCGAGCCTGTCGGTGAGCTGGCCGGCCCGGTCGGGGCTGGCGAGGTGCGCCACGCAGACGTCGACCGCGTCCTCCCCGGCCCGCTGCACGGCGAGCTCCTCCAGCCGCGCCAGCGCCCGTGCCGAGGTGCGCACGCGCTCGAGCGACGCGACCTTGCCGTCCTCGATCTGGAGCAGCGGCTTCACGGCGAGCGCGCCGCCGAGCAGGGCTGCGGCGGCGCCGATCCGGCCACCGCGGCGGAGGTACTCCAACGTGTCCACGTAGAACAGCGACGACGACGCCTCCGCCCGAGCACGCGCCGCCTTGGCTGCGTCCTCCGCGGAGCCGCCGGCGTCGGCGACGTCCGCCGCCGCGAGCGCGGCGTACCCCGTCGCGACGCCCACCTGCCGGGTGTCGACGGGGACCACCGGCACCGAGGAGTCCCGCGCGGCGAGCTGCGCCGACTCGAAGGTGCCGCTCATGTCACCGGACAGGTGCACCGACACGATCTCGGTGGCACCGTCGCGCGCGGCCTGCTCGTAGACCTCCAGCAGCGCCGCCGGCCCCGGGCGCGACGTGCTGACCGGTCGCCACTCCTTGAGAGCGGCGGCCACGAGGTCGGGCGTCGCGCCGTCCGCACCCTCGTCGTACACGGTCGCCCCGATCACGACCTGCAGCGGGACGACCAGGATGCCGCGCTCGGCCGCCAGCTCCGGAGGGAGGCTGGCGGTCGAGTCGGTGACGATCACGACCGGCATGCGGGAAGGCTAGACGAACGACCTAGCCGACGAGCTAGACGACCACGTTGACGAGCTTGGGCGCGCGCACGATCACCTTGCGCACCTCACGTCCGTCGATCGCGCGTACGACGTCGGCGTGGGCCAGCGCCAGCTTCTCCAGGTCGGCCTCGGAGATGTCCGGCGCCACGTCCAGGCGCGCCCGGACCTTGCCCTGGATCTGGACGACGGCGACGACCGACTCCTCGACCAGCAGCGCCGGGTCGACCACGGGCCAGCCGGCGCGGGCGACGGTGGGCTCGTGGCCCAGCCGCTCCCACATCTCCTCGGCCGTGTACGGCGCCACCAGCGACAGCAGGATCGCCACCGCCTCGGTGGCCTCGCGCACGGCCGGGTCCTCGGGACCGCACCCGGAGTCGATGGCCTTGCGGGTCGCGTTGACCAGCTCCATGACCTTGGCGATCATCACGTTGAAGCGGTACGCCTCGACCAGCTCGGCCGCGTCGTGCACCGTGCGAGCGGTGATCCGCCGCAGCGCGACGTCGCCGCCCTCCGGCGACGCGCCGACGGGCGACGTGACGTCGCCCGACAGCCGCCAGGCGCGCTGGATGAACCGCAGCGAGCCGGCCGGCGACATGTCGGCCCAGTCGATGTCGTCCTCCGGCGGACCGGCGAAGACCAGGGTCAGGCGGACGGCGTCCACTCCGAACTCCGCAAGTTGGTCCCCCAGACTGACGCCATTGCCCAGCGACTTGCTCATCTTCTTGCCGCGGTTGATGACGAAGCCCTGGTTGAGCTGGGCGGCGAACGGCTCGCCCACCTCCAGCATCCCCATGTCGCGCAGCACCTTGGTGAAGAAGCGCGCGTACAGCAGGTGCAGCACCGCGTGCTCGACGCCGCCGACGTAGATGTCGGCGGCCATCCACGCGTTGGCCTTGGCCACGTCGAAGGGGCCCTCGGTGTAGCCGGGCGAGCAGTAGCGCAGGAAGTACCACGACGAGTCGACGAAGGTGTCCATCGTGTCGCTGTCGCGCTTGGCCGGGCCGCCGCACGTGGGGCACTCGACGTCGACCCAGTTGGAGGCGGCCGCCAGCGGCGAGACGCCCTTCGGCTTCAGGTCGGCGCCGCGCAGCTCGGGCAGCTCCAGCGGCAGCTGGTCGTACGGCACGGCGACCTCGCCGTCCGTCTCGCAGTGGATGATCGGGATCGGCACGCCCCAGTAGCGCTGCCGGCTCAGCAGCCAGTCGCGCAGCCGGAAGTTGACCGCGCCCTTGCCGGTGCCCTGCTGCTCCAGGAAGTCGATCGTCGCCCGCTTGGCCTCCGCGACGGACAGCCCGTTGATGTCCAGGGGTGCGTCGACGCCGTCGGCCGGCGAGTTGATCGCAGGGCCCTCCCCGTGGAAGGCCTCGCCGTCGAAGCCCTCGGGGGTCTGGGTGGTCCGGATGATCTCCAGGCCCATGACCGTGGCGAACTCCCAGTCGCGCTGGTCGCCGCCGGGCACGCCCATGACGGCGCCGGTGCCGTAGTCGGCCAGCACGTAGTCGGTCGCCCAGACCGGGATCTGCGCGCCGGTCACCGGGTTGGTCGCGGTGACGCCCAGGTCGACGCCGGTCTTGGGGCGGTCGGCCGACAGCCGCTCGATCTCCGTCTCCTTGCGGATCTCCTCGCGGTAGGCCTCGAAGGCCTCGCGCTGCCCCTCGGTCACCAGCTCGGCGGCCAGCGGCGAGTCGACCGCGACGACCAGGAACGTGGTGCCGAAGATCGTGTCCGGCCGCGTCGTGTAGACGGTGACCGGCTCGTCGCGACCCTCGATGGCGAACGACACGTGTGCACCCTCGGAGCGCCCGATCCAGTTGCGCTGCGCGGCGACGACCCGGGCCGGCCAGGTGGCCTCCAGGTTGTCCAACTCGTCCAGCAGCTCCTGGGCGTACTCGGTGATCTTGAAGTACCACTGGGTCAGCTCGCGCTTCGTGACCTCGTGGCCGCAGCGCTCGCACCTGCCGTCGACGACCTGCTCGTTGGCCAGCACGGTCTGGTCGTTGGGGCACCAGTTGACCGGGCTGTTCTTGCGGTAGGCCAGCCCGCGCTCGCGGAACTTCAGGAACAGCCACTGCGTCCAGCGGTAGTACTCCGGGTCGGAGGTGTGCAGCCGGCGCGACCAGTCGAACGAGATGCCGTAGCGCCTGAACGACTCGTACTGCGTCTCGATGTTGGCGTAGGTGTAGGTCGCCGGGTGCTCGTTGTTGCGGATCGCGGCGTTCTCCGCGGGCAGGCCGAAGGAGTCCCAGCCCATCGGGTTCAGGACCTCGTAGCCCCGCTGCCACCAGTAGCGCGCGATCACGTCGTGCAGGGCGGTCACCTCGGCGTGACCCATGTGCAGGTCGCCGCTCGGGTAGGGGAACATCGTCAGCGCGTACTTCTTCTCGCGCGGTGAGTCGTCGTCGGCGCGGAAGGGCTCCATCCGGTCCCAGACCGGCAGCCACTTGTCCTGGGTGGCGCGTACGTCGTACGTCGCGGCCTCGTCGTGCTCGCTCATCTCGTCTCTCTCCACGTTCGTCGGGATCCTGCCAGCCGGCCCGGGGCACAAAAAAACCCCTCGGGCGTGAGGGGTGGCCGCACTGAGAAGGTGATCAGTGCGGCTGGCTAAGGAGCAGGGTCCTGCGCATGCACCCAGGGTACCCGAATGTCAGGCGGCGGCGGGCGTCACCATGAGCGGCATCAGCTCGTGGACCTGGGCGGCCATCGCGTCGACCGCGGCCGCGTCGCCGGTCAGGTGGCCGAGCAGCGCCTGCTGGAAGAGCCCGTCGAGGACGCCGTACGCCGCGTGCGGGGTCATCGCCGGCGGCCGGCCGCAGAGGTCGGCGTACTTGCTGACCACCCGCCAGATCATGTCCTCGAGCGTCTGGTCGATCATCAGCACGGCCTCGCGGAGCTTGACCTCGAACATGCTCTGCGTCCGCAGGTCGTACCAGAGGCGGTGCATCGGCGCCTCCTCGCGGAGGGTCTCGACCAGCTTGGCGGCGAACGCGTCGAGCAGCTCCTCGGGCGTGGTCGAGTCGTCGACCACGGCGTCGTAGCGGGTCACGCAGCGGGCCTTGTAGTAGCGCACGCAGTAGACGATCAGCTCGAGCTTGTCGGCGAAGTAGTAGTGCACGACGCCGTGGGTGAACTCGGAGTTGTTGGCGATCTCCCGCAGGCTCGTGCGGGCGTAGCCGAGCTCGCCGAGGGTCTGCAGGGCCGACTCCGCGAGCTGGTTGCGGCGCTCGTCGTACTTGTCCGCCGGGGCGCGCCGCGCCTGCTTGGTGCCTGCCATCGGTCGCCTCCTCGGCGGTCACTGTAGCGGGATCGAATTCTCTTGACGAATGTCCAGCAAAGTCTTGACAGTCGTCAAGGGTTGCCGCCTACGTTGTGACGACCACCACTTCGTCGCGAGGAGACCTCCATGTCCCAGCTCGATCTCACCGGCCGCACGGCCCTCGTCACCGGGGGCGCCCAGGGCCTCGGCGAAGGCATGGCGCGCGCCCTGGCCGCGGCCGGCGCGCGCGTCGTCGTCGCCGACCTGCAGGACGACCTCGGCGAGAAGGTCGCCGACTCGCTCGAGGGCGACGGTCACGGGTTCGTGCACCTCGACGTCACCGACGAGGGCAGCTGGGAGAACGCCGTGACGGCGACCGCCTCCGGCTTCGGCGGCCTCGACGTCCTGGTCAACAACGCCGGCGTCGAGATCAGCAGCCTGATCGTGGACGTGGACCCGAAGGACATCCGCACGATGCTCGAGGTCAACGTCCTCGGCACCGCGCTCGGCCTCAAGTGGGGCCTGCGCGCGATGCGGCCCGACGGCGTCGCCGGCAAGGGCGGCAGCATCATCAACATCTCGTCGGTCGCCGCGACGATCGCCTTCCCGGGCATCCCGATCTACTCGGCCACCAAGTCGGCCGTCGACCGGATGACCCGCGTCGCGGCGATGGAGGCCGGCAAGCTCGGGTACGGCGTCCGCGTCAACTGCATCTACCCCGGCCTGGTCCCCACCGCGATGGGCCAGGGCCTCGCGGTCGACATGGCCGAGCTGGGGCTCTTCGGCTCACCCGAGGAGGCCGTCGGCGCGGTCATCGAGCTGACCCCGTCCGGACGCCTCGGCGAGGTCGCCGACATGGCGGACGCCGTGGTCTTCCTGGCCTCCGACAACGCCCGCTTCGTCAACGGCGTCGGCCTCCCGGTCGACGGCGGGATGGGGATGTGACATGACCAGCGACAAGCCCGTCGTCGTCTACGGCGCCTCCGGCTACACCGGCCGGCTGATCTGCGAGTACCTCCGCGAGTACCACGTCCCCTTCGTCGCCGCCGGTCGTGACGGCGGGCGGCTGAAGAGCTCGATGGAGTCCAACGTCGCCGGCATCGAGACCGCCGACTACGAGGTCGTCGAGTGCGACGGCAGCCCCGAGTCCCTGGCCGGCCTGCTCGACGGCGCGTCCGTCGTCCTCAACACCGTCGGACCGTTCAGCCAGCTCGGCCCGGCTGTCGTCGAGGCCGCCCTCGCCGCCGGCGTCCACTACACCGACACCACCGGCGAGCAGGACTGGCTGATCACCTGCGACGAGCAGTACGGCGCCGACTTCGCCGCCGCCGGCCTGCTGCTGGCGCCCGGCATCGCCCAGATGTACACGACCGGTGAGATCGCGGCCGAGGTCGCGCTCGAGAAGCCCGGCCTCGACACCCTGGACATCGCCGTCTTCTGGGGCGGCAGCCCGACCGTCGCCTCGACGCTGACCATCCTGGTCAACGCCGCACTGGCCGGCGCGTACTACCTCGAGCAGAACCAGTACGCCCCCTGGGACCCCGAGGCCGGCCTCTACCAGCTCGCCATCCCGGGCCAGCACGAGCTCGCGCTCGCCCTGCCGTGGGGCGGCACGTCCCACCCGGTCTGGTACCGACGCGACCCCCGGGTCGCCACCTGCAAGGTGCTCGGCGGCGTCTTCAACAAGGCGCTGATGACCGGCGTCCCGCAGATCGTCGCCGCGGCCGTCGAGGCGACCAAGGACATGGCGCCCGACGAGAAGTACGCCGCCCTCACGGCCACCGCCTCGCAGGTGATGAGCCAGATGCCGCCGCGGGAGAACCCGCGCGTCAACAAGTCGCTCGACTCCGTGCACGCCTCCGGACCGCTGGGCCGCGCGCACGTGGTCATCCACGGCAACCAGAACTACAAGCAGACCGGCGCGCTGCAGGCCTACGCGGCGTACTCGCTGCTCCAGCAGCCGCCCAAGCGGGTCGGGTTCGCCTCGGGGTGCCAGGCCTTCGGCCACCGCGAGCTGCTCGGCGTTTTGCGCAGCTTCGGGCTGGTCTCCGAGCCGGTGCTGACGGTCGAGGGCTGAGGGTGCGACTCGCCGACTACCTCGACAAGGGCGCGTCCCTCGGACCGGACGCGCCCTGCCTGACGACCGATGGGGAGACGCGGACGTACGCCGAGGTGCAGCACCTCAGCGGGCAGATCGCCGCGGCGCTCGTCGGGCACGGCGTACGACCCGGCGACAAGGTCGCGATCCTGTCGGCCAACGACCCGCTGGCGTTCACCTGCGTCTTCGGCATCAGCCGAGCGGGCGCGGTGTGGTGCCCGATCAACCCGCGCAACGAGGCCGGCGAGAACCAGGAGCTCCTGGAGCTCTTCGAGTGCGTCACGTTGTTCTTCCAGGAGCGGTTCGCCCCGCTCGTCCAGCAGATCCGCGGTGACCTTCCCCAGCTCACCACGCTGGTCTGCCTCGACGGTGTCGTGCCCGACGCGCTGTCGTGGGAGGACTTCGTGACCGGCCATGTCGTCGTCGACGTTCCCCCCATCGACACTCCCCCCATGCACGACCTGGCCATGATCGTCGGCACCGGGGGCACGACCGGCCGGCCCAAGGGGGTGATGCTGACCGGCACCAACCTGGAGACGATGACGGCCATCACCCTGATGAGCTACCCGTTCGAGGGTCGGCCGGTCTACCTCGCGCTCGCGCCGCTCACCCACGCGGCCGGCGTGCTGTGCTTCCCGGTGCTGGCGCTCGGCGGCGAGATCGTGGTGATGCGCTCACCCGACGTCGGGCACTTCCTCGAGCTGGTCGAGCGGCACCGCGTCACCCACACGTTCCTGCCGCCCACGCTCATCTACATGGTGCTCGCGCACGAGGCGCTCGACGCCGCGGACCTCTCGTCGCTGCAGTGCTTCTGGTACGGCGCCGCGCCGATGTCGGCGACCCGCCTCGCGGAGGCGCTGGAGCGGATCGGGCCCGTGATGGGCCAGCTCTTCGGGCAGACCGAGGCGCCGATGATGATCTCGACGCTGCCACCCCGCGACCACTTCCACGAGGACGGAAGCATCGCCCACGAGCGGCTGTCATCAGCGGGGCGACCAGCTCCGCTGGTGACGGTCTCCATCATGGGCGACGAGGGCGCCCTGCTCCCCCGGGGCGAGCGCGGGGAGATCGTCGTGCGCAGCTCGCTCGTCATGGCCGGCTACCACCGCAACCCCGAGGCCACCGCCGAGGCGTCGGCGTACGGCTGGCACCACACGGGCGACATCGGCTACCTCGACGAGGACAACTACCTGCACATCGTCGACCGGGCCAAGGACATGGTCATCACCGGCGGGTTCAACGTCTACTCGACCGAGGTCGAGCAGGCGCTGATGGCGCACCCCGACGTCCAGGACTGCGCGGTGATCGGACTGCCCGACGACAAGTGGGGCGAGCGGGTGACCGCAGTGCTGCAGCTGCGCCCCGGCGCGAGCATCGACCCGGTCGAGGTCACGAGCTTCGTGAAGGCCCGCATCGGCAGCGTCAAGGCGCCCAAGCAGATCGAGGTCTGGGCCGACCTCCCGCGCTCGAAGGTGGGGAAGGTGCTGAAGTCGGACATCCGGGCGTCGCTACATTCTCCCCATGACTGACACCCGCACCGTCCCGGACCTCTTCAGCCTCGACGGCAAGGTGGCCGTCGTGACCGGCGCCTCCAGCGGCCTCGGCGTCGCGTTCGCCCAGGGCCTGGCGGAGGCCGGCGCCGACCTGGTCCTCGGCGCCCGTCGCGTCGACCGTCTCGCCGACACCGCCGCGCTCGTCGAGGCGGCCGGACGCCGCGCCCTCACCGTCCAGACCGACGTCGCCGACCCCGACTCCTGCAGCAACCTGGTGGCGCTCGCGATGGAGGAGTTCGGCCGCGTCGACATCCTCGTCAACAACGCCGGCATCGGTACGGCGGCGCCGGCGACCCGCGAGGCGCCCGACGACTTCCGCCGGGTGATCGACGTCAACCTCAACGGCTGCTACTGGATGGCACAGGCCTGCGGCCGGGTGATGCAGCCGGGCTCGAGCATCATCAACATCAGCTCGGTGCTGGGCATCACGACCGCGGGGCTCCCCCAGGCGGCGTACGCCTCCTCCAAGGCCGGGCTGATCGGGATGACCCGTGACCTCGCCCAGCAGTGGACCGGACGCAAGGGCATCCGCGTCAACGCGCTCGCCCCGGGCTTCTTCGCCTCGGAGATGACCGACGAGCTGCCGCCCGGCTACCTCGAGACCCAGGCCCACCGGATCCCCGCCGGCCGTCAGGGCGACCCCGTCGAGCTGGCCGCCACGGCGGTCTTCCTCGCCTCGGACGCCGCCAGCTACATCACCGGTCAGACGCTGGCCGTCGACGGCGGCTTCACGATCACCTGACGACCCGCACATGACGCTGGCCCGCCCGATGATCTCGGGCGGGCCAGCATCACAGCGGTCGTGTCAGCGACGCTTCTTGGGCTTGACCACCTTGACGGTGTCCTTGGCGACCTTGCCGGACTGGGCACCGGTGACGGTGATCTTGTAGGTGCCCGGCTTCTTGGGCTTGATCGTCAGCGTCAGCAGGCCGCCCGAGAGCTCCCGGGTGGCCGTCGAGCGCGCCGGGCCGGTGATCTTCACCGTCGCCCGCCGGTCGCCGTAGAACTTGCTGGCGGTGATCGTGACCTTCTGCCCGGGCTTCACCTTCGCGGGCGTGGCCGAGACCTTCGCCTTGTCGCTGGCGTGCTCGGCGTCGTCCGCGAGGCCGAGCGCGTTGCGGATGGTGAAGTAGAGGTCGGTCTGGTCGGTCAGGCCGACGATGTTGGCCGCACCGGGGCCGTAGCCCGCGATCCGCAGCTGCGAGCCGGTGTGCTGCTGCGAGCCTCCCGACGGCGCCGTGCCGTAGTTGACCGCCATCGGCGCGTTGTCGGCCGTCGTCAGCGTGACGCTGAGTCCGGGGCTGGTGCTCCCGACCTCGATGATCTGGCTCGAGTGCGCGTGGTCGGCGGTCACGAACACCGAGGTGTTCCCGTGCGTTTTGGCGTAGGCCATCGCGGCCTGGACGGCTTCGTCGAGGTCGACGGTCTCGCCGATCTGACCGCAGGCGTTGGCGGCGTGGTCCTGCTTGTCGATGCTGGCGCCCTCGACCTGGAGGAAGAAGCCGTCGGGGTTGTCGAGGAGGTCGATCGCCTTCGTGGTCATGTCGGCGAGCGTCGGCAGGGTCGCGACGTGGTCGGGATTGTCCGTGCACTTCTCGGCCGGTAGCTTCGAACCACCCACCGTCGCTGCCGGACCGGCGTACCGCACCGGCATGTTGCCGGGCGCGAAGAGGCCCAGCAGCGGCTTGTCCTGGTCCGCCTTCGTCACGGCGGCCAACCCGGCCTTGTCGGTGACGGTGGCGTAGCCACGCGCCGTCGCCTGCTGGGACAGCGTCTGGCCGGCCCAGGTGCCCGCCGTCGCGGTCTCGGCGAAGGTCGTCGCGCCGCCGCCCAGAGTCACGTCGGGCCGGGTGTCCAGCAGCTGCTCGGTGATCGAGCCGAGGCCGCCGTTCTCCTTGGCCGCCTCCGGGCAGGTGGTGGTCGTCTTGACCGGGCCGTAGCAGGAGCGCTGCGAGATGTGCGAGACCAGGACGGCGGGGGTGGCGTCCTGGATCTCGGCCGTGGTCACGTCGCCGGTCTTGAGACCGTTCGCCTTCGCGAGCTCGAGCAGCGTCTGCTGCGGCTGACCGGCGAGGTTGACCGAGATCGCGTTGTCGTAGGTCTTCGTGCCGGTCGACCACGCGGACCCGGTCGCTGCCGAGTCGGGCACGTAGTCCGGCAGGCCGGTCGTCTTGTCGAGCGAGTACGTCGTGTACTGGCCCGTCAGCGGGAGCGCGTCGATCCCGGCGAACCGCCCGGCGGCGCCCTTGGCGTAGTCGCGGGCGACGGTGATCTCCGAGTCGCCCATGCCGTCGCCGATGAAGAGGATGACGTTGCGGGCGTGTCCGCCGACGACGGCCTTGCGCACGGCGTCGGTGCGGTCACCCGCGTTGCGGGTGGCTCCGCCGTGCTCGTTGAGGGCGCTGGTGGTTGCGGTGCCCGCGAAGGCGATGGTGCCGGTGACGGAGACCGAGAGTGCGGCGAGGCCGGCGATCGCGAGCCAGGGCCGGCGAGTGCGTGCATGCATGCGGCGGAATTCCTTCCGAGTCAGGATGTCGGCCCGATCCGACCAGCCCCCGGTGAACGAACGACCTCGCTCCGGTGGCAGCGAGGTGGCGCGTCAGCGACGTGCGCGCGCTCCCGGGGTCGCGCCCGTCCACCGCCGGTGCGCGGCGATGAAGCTGGACGCCTCGGCGTACCCGAGCCGCAGGCCGACCTCCTCCACCGAGAGCCGGCCGGTGCCCAGCAGCTCCTCGGCCATCGAGCCCCGCACCTCGTCGAGCAGCCGCTGGTAGCCGGTGCCGTCCGCGGACAGGCGACGCCGCAGGGTGCGTTCGCTGACGCCCAGCGCGGCCGCGACCGCCGCCAGTGGCGCTCCGCCGGGCAGCCGCTGGGTCACCAGCACCCGCACCTCACCGGCGAAGCCCGTGCGCTCGCGGCGGTGACCGACGACCTCGCGGCAGGCCGCCTCGAAGCCCACCAGCGTGGTCGGGTCCGAGTGCGACAGCGGACGTCCGAGCTCGGCGACGTCGAAGGTCAGGACGCGATCGTCGCCGGTCGTCGTCAACCGCACCGGCATCGCGGCGAGCTCGACGAGCACCGCCCGGATCGCGGCCGCGTCCCGCTCGACGAGGAACCGGCGTACGTCGTCGGGGAGCCCGTCGCCGGACACGACGACCCGCACCTGCTGCCCGTCGAGCTCGGCGCGCGGGATCGCGAACGCGTGGCTGAGGTCGAGGAAGCGCAGCGCGAGGTTCATCGCCTCGTGGACCGTGCGGCTCGCCAGCAGCGCGTAGCCGAGGACGCCGAAGGTCGCCGCCCGGTAGCGCCGCCCGACGTCGGGTCCGACCTCGCCGAGCCGGGCGCGCAGGTTGCGCACGACGCGGAGCTCCTGGGCGGCGGTGACCTCCGTGGCACCGACCGCGGTCAGATCGGTGCCGGCCAGCACGACGTCGTCCGGGACGCCGTGCTCGCGGGCGTGCTCGACCAGGAGCGCGACCCCCGCGGCGGCGCGCGGGAAGTCCCAGTCCCGGACCGCGGCCGCCTCGAAGCCCACCATGACCGGAATTATGGATCCTCGCGGCGCCTGGGGCCCTACGGTCGGACCCATGAGTCCTCGAGTGGTGGTCATCGGCGCCGGCTTCGGCGGTCTCGGCGCGGCCCACGCGCTGCGGGAGGCGGGCGTCACCGACGTCACGGTCCTCGAGCGCGCGGACGCCGTCGGCGGGGTCTGGCGCGACAACACCTACCCCGGCGCGGCCTGCGACGTCCCCTCCCCCCTCTACTCCTGGTCGTGGGCGACCAACCCTGACTGGTCGCGCCGCTACTCGCCCCAGCCGGAGATCCTCGACTACATCGAGCGCACGGCCGCGGCGGACGGCCTCCTCGACCGGGTGCGCACCGGCACCACCGTCACCGGCCTGACCTGGGACGGCGGCCGGTGGCAGGTCGCCACGACGAACGGCACGTACGACGCCGACGTGGTGGTCGCCGCCGTGGGCCAGCTCTCGGAGCCGGTGATCCCGGACCTCCCCGGCGCCGACACGTTCGCGGGACCGGTCTTCCACTCGGCCGCGTGGCGCCACGACGTCGACCTGGGCGGCAAGCGGGTCGCCGTCATCGGCACCGGCGCGAGCGCCGTCCAGCTCGTGCCGGGCATCGTCGACGAGGTCGGCGCGATGACCGTCTTCCAGCGGTCCGCGCCGTACGTCGTGCTGCGCCCGGACCGGCTCTACTCGCGCCTGCACCACCGCCTCTTCCGGCGGTTCCCGAAGGTGCTCGGCTTCGAGCGGCTGGCGACGTACGAGCTCACCGAGCTGTTCAACCGGGCGCTCGAGGGGACCTCGCTCGTCAAGCGTCCGCTGATGGCGGCGATCCGCGCGGTCTGGCGGCTGCACCTGCGCCGCGGCGTCCGCGACCCGGAGCTGCGTCGCCGGCTGGTGCCCGACTACCCCCTGGGGTGCAAGCGGCTGCTCTTCTCCAACGACTGGTACCCCGCGCTCGCCCGCGACCACGTCGAGGTCGTCACCGACCGCGTCACGGCCATCGAGCCCGCCGGCGTGCGCACGGCCGACGGCCACCTGCACGAGGCCGACGTCCTCGTCTGGGGCACCGGCTTCGCGGCCAAGGACTACCTCGGCACGATCGACGTGCGCGGTGTCGACGGCGTGGCCCTCCGCGACGTGTGGGCCGGCGGTGCGCGGGCCCACCTCGGACTGGCGGTGCCCGGCTTCCCCAACCTCTTCTGCGTCTACGGACCCAACACCAACCTCGGCGGCAGCTCGATCATCCAGATGCTCGAGGCGCAGGCCGGCTGGATCGCCCAGGTCGCCCGCGGGATCGCCGACGGTCGCGGCCCGGCCCTCGCCGTGCGCCCCGAGGTCTGGGCGGCGTACGACGAGGAGATGCAGTCCCGGCTCGGCTCGGGCATCTGGTCGCGCTGCGACAGCTGGTACCGCGACGGCGCCCGCATCACGACCAACTGGCCGGGCGAGGTGGCGGAGTACCAGCAGCGCCTCGCGACCGTCGACTGGGCGGACCTGGAGCAGGTCGAGGTCGGCTAGCGTCCCTCGCGCAGGGCCGTGACGACGTCGGCGAACATCGTGGCCTTGATCGTCGCCAGGGTGGTCCGGTCCTTGCCGGCCAGGTCACGGACCCGGCCGGCGGCGGCCTCGGCCAGCTCCTCGATCGGCGCGACGGCGTCGACGATCCCTGCAGCACAGGCGTCGTCTGCGCCGTACCGACGGCCGGTCGTCATCGACTCGACGGCCGCCTGCGGGGTCAGCTTGGCCAGGATCAGCGCGTTCATCCCGGGGGTGAACGGGATGTGGATGTCGACCTCCGGGAAGCAGAAGTAGCCGCGCTCGGTGCGCATCACGCGGTAGTCGTGCGCCATCGCCAGCATGGCGCCGGCGCCGAACGCGTGCCCGTTGAGGGCGGCGATCGTGGGCACGGGCAGGGTGAGGACCCGCTCGAAGAGCGCGTGCACCCGGGCGACGTACGACCCGAGCTCGTCGGGGTGGGCGCCGAGCCAGTCGAGGTCGAGGCCGTTCGTGTAGAACTTGCCCGTCGCGGACGTGACCAGCGCCGCCGGCTCCGTGCTGGCGGCGAGGTCGTCCAGGAACCCCTCGACCGTGCTCAGCCACTCGGGCGAGAAGCGGTTCTCGTCCGCCCCGAGGTCGATCGTCCACAGCGGTCCGTCATGGGTCAGCGTCGGCATGGGGAGTATCAGAGCATGCGGCGCCTCAGCCCTCGGCAGCACCCGAGATGTTGACCATCCAGTCGACGCCGTACTTGTCGGTGAACATGCCGAACGAGTCGCCCCAGGGCGCCTTCTCCAACGGCACCGTGATGCTGCCGCCCTCGCTCAGGCCGGTGAACCAGCCGCTCAGCGCGGTCTCGTCGTCACCGCTGAGCGAGATCGAGCCGTTCGAGGGGCCGCCCCCGGTGTCCATGTGGCTGGGCACGTCGGCGCCCATCAGCTGCACGGAGTCGGACACGGACAGGGCCGAGTGCATGACCAGGTCGGCCTCGCTGTCCGGGACGCCCATGCCGCCCTGGTCGGCGAAGGTCATCACGTCGAGCTTCCCGCCGAGGACGGACTGGTAGAAGGTCATCGCCTCCCGGGCCTGGGCGCGGAAGTTGAGGTAGGGGTTCAGGTAGGTAGCCATACGCCATCAGACCACCGCCGACCCCCGAAGTCATCGCCTCAGTTGGTGGCCTGCGTCTTCGCCCAGCGGTAGTCCGCCTTGCCGGACGGCGAGCGCTGCACCGTGGAGACCCGGATGATCGCCTTCGGCACCTTGTAGCGGGCGATGTGCTTCTCCGCCTCGGCGACGAGCTCCTCGTCGGTCGCCTCCGCACCCTCCTCGAGCTGGACGACCGCGACAGCCTCGCTGCCCCAGCGCTCGGAGGGGCGGCCGACCACGATCACGTCGCGTACGGCGGGGTGCGCGGCCAGCGCCCGCTCGACCTCCTCGACGAAGATCTTCTCGCCGCCCGAGTTGATGGTGACCCCGTCGCGACCCAGCAGCACGATCTGGCCCTCGGCGTTGACGATCGCCCGGTCGCCGGGGATCGAGAACCGCACCCCGTCGATGACCGGGAAGGTGCGCGCGGTCTTGGCGGCATCGCCCAGGTAGCCCAGCGGGACCCGACCACGCTGGGCCAGCCAGCCCTCGCCCTCACCGGGCTCGAGGGCCCGGGTGAAGAGGTCGTCGACCAGGGTCGTCGCCGCGACCGGGTTGAAGGTCGCCGTCCCGGCCTCCATGCCCTTGAGCGACAGCGAGCTCATCTGCAGCCCGGTCTCGGACGCACCGGCGGCGTCCATCACCAGGATGTGCGGCAGCGTCTCGAGGATCCGGTCGCGGACGCCGGGGGTCAGCGGGGCGCCGCCGTTGTTGAACGCCGCCAGCCCCGACAGGTCGTAGTCGCCGCGCTCGACCTCCTCGATGAGCGGCAGCGCGACGGCGTCGCCGACGACCGGGATGCTCACGACCTTCTCGCGGGCCGCGACGCTCATGGCGTCGATCGGCACCAGTCGGCGCACCTCGTCGGGCAGCACGACCGTCCCGCCGCTGGTGATCGTGTGGAACATCGACCACTGCGCCGCGCCGTGCATGAAGGGCGGGATCATCAGCAGCTTCATGGTGCCGCCCGCGTTGCGGGCGGCCTCCGCGATGGCGTCGTACGACGCGAACGGCTCGCTGGTGCCGAAGGGCGTGCCGCCCATCGAGGTGACGTAGATGTCGTCGTTGCGCCACAGCACGCCCTTGGGCATCCCGGTGGTTCCGCCCGTGTAGAGGATGTAGAGGTCGTCGCCGGTCGGCTCCGGCATCCCGGCCGCCGGCGCCGGGGTGGTGAGGGCCACCTCGTAGTCGATGGCGCCCGGCAGCAGGTCGTGGCCCGACTCGTCGGCCACCTGGACGAGCAGCTCCAGGTCGGGCAGCTGGTCGCGGATCGCGGCCAGCGTCGGGGCGAACTCCGCGTGGTAGACCAGCGCCTTCGTCCGGGCGTCGGTGAGGAGGTAGACCAGTTCCTCCTCGACGTAGCGGTAGTTGACGTTGAACGGCGCGACCCGGGCCCGGAACGCCCCGACCATCGACTCGATGTACTCGTTGCCGTTGTGCAGATAGATGCCGAGGTGGTCCTGCCCCGACTCGTGGCCCGCCAGGGCGTCGCGGTCCTCGTGGGCGCCGAGCCCGCGCTCCACCAGCAGGTGCGCGAGGCCGGACGCGCGGGCGTCCATCTCGGCGTACGTCAGCCTCCGGTCGCGCCAGACCAGCACCACCTGGTCGGGCACCGCGGCCGCCACGGTCGCGAAGACCGTGGACAGGTTGAAGCCGTGGACATCGGGACCGGACATCGTCGACCGCCTCGCGCTAGAACAGGTTCTCGTTCGCGCGATGCTAGCGGCTCGGTGTGACGGCGGCCACCGTGACGGCCGCCAACTTGATCAGGCAACATGATCAGGTAGCCTGATGATTGTGGCGACCTCTTCCGACCGCGTGGCCCGCGAGCTCCAGGCGAGCCTCGGCCTCCTCTTCCGGCGACTCCGGCAGGCGCGCGTCGTCGCCGAGCTGAGCCAGCCGGAGAGCACGGCACTGTCCAGCCTGGGCCGCAACGCACCCGCCACGTCCGCCGACCTCGCCCGGCTCGAGGGCATCAGCACCCAGTCCATGCACGCGACGGTCCGCAGCCTGGAGCGCCGCGGGCTGGTCGCCCGCTCCCCCGACCCCGACGACGGGCGCCGGATGCTGCTGGACCTGACCGAGCAGGGACGCCGAACGGCCGACGACAAGCGCGACGCCCGGGCCGACCAGCTCGCCGCCGCGCTCCGGACCCAGTTCACCGCCGGCGAGCGTGAGCAGCTCCTCGTCGCCGCCCCTCTCCTGGAGCGGCTGGCGAAGCTCCTGTGAGCGTCCGGGCGGCCTCGCGCACGTCGTTCGACCGACGCCTGATCGCGCCGATGGTCCTCGGGTCGACGCTCAACCCGGTCAACTCGTCGATCATCGCGGTGTCGCTGGTGCCGATCGGTCACGCCCTCGGCGCCTCTCCGTCGCGCACGGCATGGCTCGTCTCGTCGCTCTACCTCGCCACCGCCATCGGCCAGCCGGTCGTCGGCCGCCTGATCGACGTGCTCGGACCCCGACGGCTCTACCTCATCGGTACGGCGATGGTGGGCGTCGCCGGGCTGATCGGGCTGCTCGCCCAGGACCTGTGGGTGCTGGTCGCCGCGCGGGTGGTGCTCGGGTTCGGCACCTGTGCGGGCTACCCGGCAGCGATGTCCCTGATCCGCAGCGAGGCGCGGCGTACCGGCGAGGACAGCCCGGCCGGCATCCTCACGCTGCTCGCCATCGCCAACCAGACCGTGGCGGTCATCGGTCCGACGATCGGCGGGCTGCTGATCGCGGTCGGCGGCTGGCGCAGCACGTTCGCGGTGAACATCCCGCTGTCGCTCGTCTGCCTCTGGCTCGGCAGCCGGCGTCTGCCCCTCCGCACTCCGCCGGCGGACGACGCGGACCGGCCGCCGCGCGTCGACTACGCCGGCGTCGCGCTCTTCTCGTCCGCCCTCGTGTCGCTGCTGTTCTTCCTGATGGAGCCGCAGACCGGCCTGCTCCCCCTGCTGGTGGTCACCGCGGTGGCCGCCGCCGGCTTCGCTGCCGTCGAGTCGCGGGTGGCCGCGCCGTTCATCGACGTCCGCCTGCTGCGCGGCAACCTGCCGCTGGTCGCGACGTACGTGCGCGGCCTGCTCACGATGACGGTGAGCTACACCTTCATCTTCGGCGTCACCCAGTGGATGCAGGAGGGGCGCGGGCTCGACCCGTCGACCGTGGGACTGGTCATCATGCCGATGTTCGGCACGGCGATCGCGATCTCGGCGCTCACCGGACGCCGACCGGAGATCCGCGGCAAGCTGATCGTGGGCGCAGCCGTCCAGGTCGCCGCCTGCGCGGTCGTCCTGGCGCTCGACGACAGCATCCCGATCTGGGTGCTGCTCGCCTTGACGCTGCTGCTCGGCGTCCCCCAGGGACTCCTCGGCCTGGGCAACCAGAACGCCGTCTACCACCAGGCCGACCCCGCCCGGACGGCGTCGTCGGCCGGACTGCTGCGCACGTTCATGTACCTCGGCGCGATCGTCGCGTCGGCGGCCACCGGCGGCTTCCTCCACGACGGCGCGACCGAGACGGGCCTGCACCACCTCGGCCTCTTCATCCTCGGCGTCTCGACGCTGATGCTCCTGTGCACCGTCCTGGACCGCTCGCTCGCGCGGGTCGGCCGCCCCGCGACCACCGCGCTCAGCTGAGGCGCGCCTCCAGGATGGCCAGGTCGCGCTCGGCGAAGCGGCGGTGCTCCCACTCCTCGTTGATGATCGCGCCGATGCACCGGCGTACGGGATAGCTCTCCGGCTCCGGGTAGCCCGGCTCGAGCACCGGCTCGGTCATCGAGGCGAGCTGCTCGTCGGTCAGCCGGGCGATGAACTCCCCCACCGTCGCCATCCGGTCGGCGCGGGCCGACAGCACCTCGTCCAGGCCCGGCCGCGCGTCGAGGTCGTTGGGCAGGATCCCGTCCGGGTCGTCCATCTCGGAGTGTGGGAGGCCGAGGGGGTGGTACGGCGCCGGGTCGCCGAGCAGCGCGCGCAGCACCCAGGCATCGGTCGCCATCAGCAGGTGGCGCAGGGTCTGGATGAACGACCACTCCTCGTCGACCTGCTCGTCGAGCATCTCGGGCGGCAGCCGGCGCGCGCGCTCGACGGTCTCGGCCCACCGGCGCTCGATGATCGGCCACGCGACCCGGAAGCCGTCGGCGTCCTTCGGGCGCATCAGCGGCCGCTCCGGGTCGAGCCGGTCCATCTCGGCCCTCACGAACGGCATCACGTCGACGCCGTTGACGACCAGGTGGTCGAAGTCGCCGTCGAGCTCGAGGCGGTCGGCCCAGGCGCCGCGGAACAGCGCGCCGCTCAGGTTGAGGTCGCTGAACCGGCTCCCGCTCAGGTCGACGACCTTGAAGCGGGAACCGGTCAGGTCACGTTCGATGAACTCCACCATGGCGGCAGCCTGCCACCGGCCACCGACACGGGGAACGATCAGCGGTGGACGGGCCGCGGGAGGCTCGCGTTGGGCACCCGGTTCTCGGCGTCGATCATCCAGGCGAGCTGCTCGAGGCGCTCGATGATCGCGTGCAGGATGTCGGCGCTGGTCGGGTCCTCGGCGTCCACGTCGTCGTGGATCCGGCGGGCGGTGCCGGCCACGGCGTACAGGCTGGCCGCGATCAGGTCGACGGTGTCCGCGGTGCTGACCTCACCGGTCGGGAACTCCGGCAGGCTGGACCGCTCGGCGACGGTGGCGGCGCGGCCGTCGGGGGTGACGTAGACGGCCCGCATCCGCTCGGCGACCTGGTCGGAGAACTCACGAGCGGCGTCGACGACCTCGTCGAGCGCGAGGTGGAGGTCGCGGAAGTTGAGGCCGACCACGTTCCAGTGCGCCTGCTTGCCGACGAGGTGCAGGTCGATCAGGTCGACGGAGAGCTGCTGGAGGTGGGTCGCCAGCTGCTCGGAGGCGGTGAACGGCGGGCGGGCGGCGTGGGTGGTCTGGTCGCTGTGCAGCAGATCGGTCATGACACCTACTCAAGCACCTTTTCTGGATCGATTCCAGAAAGGTGAGGCTAGCCTCAGCGGGCGTACGGCGGGCCCGATACTGGTCCCGTGCGTGACACCCATCCCCTCTCCGACCCGCTCGGCTTCGCCCGCGGCGGCGAGGGTGCGATCACCGGCACGGTCGTCTGTGCGGCCGCGATCGCCGCCAGCGCCGGCGTCGTCCACACGACCGGCCAGCTCGTCCTGACCATCCTCGGCACGGTCCTCGTCTACTGGATCGCCCACGTCCACGCGATCACCATCGGCAGCGCGATGAACCGCAAGCACCACCCGCTGGCCGCGTTCCGGGCCGCGTTCGTGGAGGCGCTGCCGATCGTGGGCGCCTCCGTGGTCCCGCTCGTCGTGCTGCTGGTCATGCGGCTGTTCGGCGCCAGCCTCCGCACCGGTGGGTGGGCAGCGCTCTACGCGACGATCGTCCTGCTCGCGGTGTACAGCTACCAGGCGGGTGCCCGTGGCGGTCTCGCGACGCGTGGCCGGCTCGCCAGCGCCCTCGTCGGAGCGCTCGTCGGGGTCCTCGTCGTCGCGCTCAAGCTGCTGCTGCAGCACTGAGCGCAGGCCGGGTCGCCGGTCAGGTTGTCGGCAGGTCCGGCTCCCTACGGTCGCGACCATGTCCCCACGAGTGTTCCGCGCACCCAAGGTGCCCGAGGTCTTCCTGCTGTTCTGGATCGTCAAGCTGCTCACGACCGGGATCGGCGAGGCCGGCGCCGACTTCATGGGGTCGGTGAGCATCCCGCTGGCCGGCGTCGTCGGCGTCGGCGGCTTCTTCGTCGCACTGTGGTTCCAGCTGCGCGCTGACACCTACCACCCGGTCCGCTACTGGGTGACGGTGCTGATGGTCGCGCTCTTCGGCACGATGATCGCCGACGGACCGCACGTGGCGCTCGGTACGCCGTACTACGTCGACTCGGCGATCTACTTCCTGCTGCTGTGCGCGCTGCTCACGTGGTGGCAGCGCAGCGAGGGCACCTTGTCGGTGCACTCGATCACCACAGCCCGGCGCGAGAGGTTCTACTGGGGCACCGTGCTGCTGACCTTCGGCCTCGGGACCGCGGTCGGCGACACCACGGCGATCAACATGGGGCTCGGGTTCGGCTGGTCCATCGCGCTCTTCGGGGTGCTGATCCTGGTGCCGTTCGGCCTGTGGAGGCTCGGGCTGAGCGCGACCGCGGCGTTCTGGGCGTCGTACGTGCTCACCCGGCCGCTCGGCGCGTCCGTGGCCGACTGGCTCGGGAAGCCGCCGTCGCAGGGCGGCCTCGACTGGGGCGACGGCACCGTCACCGCGCTCGGCCTCGGGCTCTTCGCGGTGCTGGTCGCCTACCTGACGATCACGCACGGTGACGTCGAGGGCACCCACGCCCACCACGACGAGGACCCCCGGCCAGCGGAACCGCTGGCCGAGGGCCCTCACGTCACGACCTGAGGATCAGGCCAGGTCGAAGCGGTCGGCCTCCATGACCTTGACCCAGGCGGTCACGAAGTCGTGGACGAACTTCTGCTTCGCGTCGTCGCTCGCGTAGACCTCGGCCAGCGCCCGCAGCTGCGAGTTGGAGCCGAAGATCAGGTCGACCGCGGTGGCGGTCCACTTGAGGTCACCGCTCGCGGCGTCGCGGATCTCGTAGACGTTCTCCTCCGACTCCGACGCCTTCCACTGCGTGCCCGGGGCCAGCAGGTGGGCGAAGAAGTCGTTGGTGAGTACGCCCGGACGGTCGGTGAACACGCCGTGCTGGGCGCCACCGACGTTGGTGCCGATGGCCCGGAGGCCGCCCACGAGCACCGTCATCTCGGGGGCCGAGAGACCGAGCATGTACGCGCGGTCGACCAGCAGCGTCTCCGGCTGGAGCTTCACGCCGGGGCGCAGGTAGTTGCGGAACCCGTCGGCGCGCGGCTCGAGCACCTTGAAGGAGTCGACGTCGGTCTGCTCCTGCGTGGCGTCGGTGCGGCCAGCGTGGAACGGCACCGTCACCTCGACGCCGGCGTCCTGCGCCGCCTTCTCGACCGCGGCGGAGCCCGCCAGGACGATCAGGTCGGCCAGCGACACCTGGGCGCCGCCCGCGGCGTTGAACTCGGCCTGGATCGCCTCGAGCTTCTCGAGGACGCCGGCGAGCTGCTCGGGCTCGTTGACCGTCCAGCCACGCTGCGGCTCGAGACGGATCCGGGCGCCGTTGGCGCCACCGCGCTTGTCGGTGGTGCGGAAGCTGGCGGCCGAGGCCCACGCGGTGGAGACGAGCTCGGAGACCGACAGTCCCGACTCGAGCACGCGGGCCTTGAGCGTGGCGACGTCGGCGTCGCTGACGAGCTCGCCCTCGACGGCCGGCACCGGGTCCTGCCACAGCTGGGGCTCCGGCACCCAGGGACCGAGGAAGCGCTCGACCGGGCCCATGTCCCGGTGCAGCAGCTTGTACCAGGCCTTGGCGAAGGCCAGCGCGAACTCGTTGGGGTTCTCCAGGAAGCGGCGTGAGATCTTCTCGTACTCCGGGTCGTACCGCAGGGCGAGGTCGCTGGTCAGCATCGTGGGCTTGCGCTTCGGCGAGTCCGCCGCCGGGCCGGGGATGATGTCCTCGGCGTCCTTGGCGACCCACTGGTGGGCACCGGCCGGGCTCTTCGTGAGCTCCCACTCGTAGCCGAAGAGGATCTTGAAGAAGTCGTTGCTCCACCGGGTCGGCGTCGTGGTCCAGGTGACCTCGAGGCCCGAGGTGATCGCGTCGGCGCCCTTGCCGGAGCCGTAGGTGCTCTTCCAGCCGAGGCCCTGCTCCTCGAGCGGGGCACCCTCGGGCTCGGGGCCGACCAGGTCGGCGTCACCGGCACCGTGGGTCTTGCCGAAGGTGTGGCCGCCGGCGATGAGGGCGACGGTCTCCTCGTCGTTCATCGCCATCCGGGCGAACGTGTCGCGGATGTCGCGGGCCGAGGCCACGGGGTCCGGATTGCCGTTGGGGCCCTCGGGGTTGACGTAGATCAGACCCATCTGGACGGCGCCCAGGCTCTCGTCGAGCGTCCGCTCCTCGGCGTACCTCTCGTCGCCGAGCCAGGTGTCCTCGGGACCCCAGAAGATCTCCTCCGGCTCCCAGACGTCCTCGCGACCGAAGCCGAAGCCGAAGGTCGTGAAGCCCATGTCCTCGAGCGCGACGTTGCCGGCCAGCACGAGCAGGTCGGCCCACGAGATCTTCTGGCCGTACTTCTGCTTCACCGGCCACAGCAGACGGCGCGCCTTGTCGAGGTTGCCGTTGTCCGGCCAGCTGTTGAGCGGGGCGAACCGCTGCCCACCGTCGCCGGCGCCACCGCGGCCGTCGTAGATCCGGTAGGTGCCGGCAGCGTGCCAGCTGAGCCGGATCATCAGGCCGCCGTAGTGACCGAAGTCGGCCGGCCACCAGTCCTGCGACGTGTTGAGCACCTCGACCAGGTCGCGCCGGAGCTCGGCCACGTCGAGCTTCGCGAACTCGGCGGCGTAGCTGAAGTCCTCGCCGAGAGGGTTGCCCTTCGACGAGTGCGAGTGCAGCACCGACAGGTCGAGGCTGTTGGGCCACCAGTCCTGGATGGAGTGGGGCCGGCCGCCGGTCTTGGGGGTCGGCGAGTCCAGTGCGGGGTTCTCGCTCTCGCTGCCCTGGGCCGCGGCGGAGTCGTGCATCACCGGACATCCACCCTCGGCCTTGCGGTCGACGCCCTGCGGGCTCTCGGGGGTCTGGTCGTCGCTCATGTGTTTCCTTCCACGTGGATCACTGCGGGGTACGTGCGGTGGAGCAGGAGGGGCACAGGCCCCAGTAGACGACCTCGGCCTCGTCGATCGTGAAGCCGGAGTCGTCGGAGGCGGTCAGGCACGGCGTGTGCCCGACCGCGCAGTCGACGTCGGCGATGGCGCCGCAGGAGCGGCACACCGCGTGGTGGTGGTTGTCGCCGACCCGCGACTCGTAGCGCGCGACCGAGCCCGACGGCTGGATCCGCCGGACGAGACCAGCGGCGGTCAGCGTGTGCAGCGAGTCGTAGACGGCTTGGTGCGAGACGTCCGGCAGCTCCCGGCGTACGGCGCCGATGACCGTCTCGGTGTCCGCGTGGGCGTGGGCGTGCACGGCGCCCAGCACGGCGACCCGGGGGCGCGTCACGCGCAGTCCGACGTCGCGCAGCAGCTGCGTCAGGTCGGCGCTCGGGGTCATGCTCGGCAGTCTTGCGCGCTTTCTGGAACGAGTCAAGAAAGACTCGCGGTGGCCCTCCGGGTCGTGATGTCCGACAGCAGGTCGCCGACGACGAGGGCCACGACGGCGCCCAGGATGACCACCGGCATCTGGCTCGTGGCGGCGTCGCCGAGGAGCAGCACCACCAGGAGCACGCTGGTGATCGGCAGCCCGATCACCGCGACCCCGGCCGCCATCCCGATCGCCAGCGCAGGGACCAGGTCGATGCTCGGGAACAGCACGCTGGTCAGCACACCGAGCGCGGCACCCAGGAAGATCGCCGGGAAGGCCGGGCCGCCTCGGAAGGCACCGAGACAGACGGCGTACGCGATCCCCTTGAAGACGACCAGCGCCACGAGTGCACCGGTCGACCACGAGCCCGGGCTGCTCGTGAGGACGCCGAGGGACGCCTGACCGGACAGGGCGACCTCCGCCGGAGAGTGGTCCGTCAGGACGGCGTACGCCGCGGCGCTGCAGCCGGCGACCACGCCGGCGCCGATGGTGGCGGGCAGCACGTGCTCGGCCGCGATCGCCGCCACCCGGCGTCCGGCGCCGAAGATCAGCCACGTCACGACGGCCACGACCGCGGCCAGCGGGAGGACGACGACCACGTCGCCGACGGAGAGCGGGGTCGGCTGCAGGCCGGGGATCGAGAGCGAGCCGATACCGAAGCCGGTCCAGTCGCCGAGTCCGGTGAAGAGCAGGGCCCCGACCCCGCTGGCCACCAGGCAGGGCAGCAGGACGAGCGTCGCCTGGCGCCGGGCCAGCCCGACGATCTCGAGGAAGAGGATCGCGGCGATCAGCGGGTTGCCGAAGATCGCCGAGATGGCGGCCGCCGACCCCGCGCCGGACAGGATCGTGACGGCCTGCGGGTCCTCGGCGAACGGGGTCCACCTGATCGCGAGCAGGGCGAGCCCACCGCCGATCGCGATCAGCGGCGCCTCCGGCCCGATCACGGCACCCAGGGCGAGGCCGGCTCCCGCGGCGAGGACGACCCCGGGCACGGCGCCGGGCGAGCTCCCGCCGGCCGAGAACCCGTCCGCGGGCACGTGGCCGCCGTGACCCGGGAGGTACCTCACGGCCAGGCCGACAAGCACGCCCGCGAGCGCGAGGGCGGCGATCGCCCACCAGGCCGGCGGCTCGTCGTACCCCAGCTCGTGCGGCAGCGAGTGCCAGAGCAGGTGCTCGAGCTCGTGGACGGCGGCCAGGAAGAGGAACGCCACCAGGGACAGCGGGATCCCGAGCAGCGCCGCCCAGCCGAGCAGCCCCAGGTAGCGACGGTCGTGCAGGAGCGGACCGGCCTCAGCGTCGCGGGTCATACCCGGACGCTACTGCTCCGCGGGGGTCTCCTCCTTCGGGCCGGCCGTGATCGAGGCGATCAGGTTCTGGGCGATGCCGAGCCCGGCTCCCCCCATGGTCATCGCCTTCGCCAGCAGGTCCTCCATGCCGTCGCCGCCGTTGAGCACGACCAGGTTGTCGATGTTGCCCAGCGCACCGGCCCCGGCCGCCACGATCTCGGGGTAGCGCTCGGCGATGATCTGCGCGATGACCGCGTCCTGGTTCTCGGCCAGCGCGTCGGCGCGAGCCTTGATGCCGGCCGCCTCCGCCAGGCCCTTGGCCTGGATCACCGCGGCCTCGGCGTCACCGGTGGCCTTGGTCGCCTCGGCCTCCGCGTTGCCGGTCAGCGTGGTCTGCTGCGCCTCGGCCTGGGCGCGCGCGATCGCGGCATCGCGCTCGGCGTTGGCGATGGTGACCTGGCGGTAGGCCTCGGCGTCGGCAGGCTTGCGGACCTCCGTGTTGAGCACCTTCTCCTGACGCTGGGCGTCGAGCTCGGCGGCGGCGGTCTCGGCCCGGACGACCTCCTGGCGCGCCTGGGCCTGCATCAGCGGGCCGGCCTGGGCGGACTCGGCCTTCGCCTTGTCGACGTCGGCCTGGTAGGCCGCCTGCTCGATCTGGGACTGGCGCACCGCCTCCGCCTTGCGGGCGTCGGCGACCTGCTCGGCCTGGGTGGCCTCCTGGTCACGCTGCGCCGCCGCGATGCGCGCGGCGGCCTCGATCGCGGCTGCCTGCGGCTTGCCGAGGTTGTTGATGTAGCCGACCTCGTCGTCGATCTCCTGGATCTGGAGCGAGTCGACGATCAGGCCGAGCTTGCCGAGGTCGTCGGCCAGCGACGAGCGGATCGCGCTGGTCAGGGACTCGCGGTTGTGCAGCATGTCCTCGACCGAGAGCCCACCGACGATCGCCCGCAGGTGGCCGGCGAACAGCTCGTGGATGGTCCCGACCAGGACGTCCTCGGTCTGCTCGAGGAAGCGACGTGCGGCGTTCGCGATGCTGGACTTGTCGTCCGCGACCTTGAAGACGACGACGCCCTTCACGGTCAGCGGGATCGACTGGTTCGACGGCGCCTTCACCGTGAGGGTCGTCGTCCGCAGGCCGAGGTAGAAGCGGCGGACGGTCTGGAAACCGGGGATCACGGCGGTGCCGCCTCCGACGACGATCTTGAAGCCGCGCCCGGTGTCACCCGGCATGTCCGCGGAGCTGTCGCCGTGCGCGCCGAGGCCGGAGATGATCAACGCCTCGTTGGGCTCGGCGACGCGCCAGACGAGCTTGAAGGCGAGGATCAGGAAGACCAGCGCGACGACTGCGGCGCCGACGATCGTCAGGATGGAGGTCACAAGGGGCTCTTCTCAGAGTCGTCGGGGTGGGTCACATCGCCGCCGAGACGAAGACGATGCGGGGCTGCGTGTAGGACATGACGCGGACCAGCGTGCCGATCGGGATCGTGTCGGTGCCGACGTACGGGTAGGCGTTGAAGGCCTCGCTGCCGCCGCGGACGGGGAGGATGACCTCCCCCACCAGGCCGGGACCGACGGTGCCGGTGACCCGACCCTCCTGCCCGACCACGCCGCCGTCCTCGCGGTCCACACTGGAACGCCGTGACATGGTGCCTCCGAGTCTGCAGCGGACGAGGTCCGGTTGCTCGAACACATCCGGTGACGGGGATTCAACCAGTGGAACCGGTGCCGTGCATCCCGATCCGTCCAACGACCGGGCGGGCCGGTAAGTTCGCGGGGTGTCCGACAACCGCCCACGCCGTACCTTCGCGGTGATCAGCCACCCCGACGCCGGCAAGTCCACGCTCACCGAGGCGCTCGCGCTGCACGCGCGGGTGATCACGGAGGCGGGCGCCGTGCACGGCAAGGGCGGTCGGCGCGCCACCGTCTCCGACTGGATGGACATGGAGAAGGCCCGCGGCATCTCGATCACGTCGGCCGCGCTGCAGTTCGCCTACCGCGACCACGTCGTCAACCTGGTCGACACCCCTGGCCACAGCGACTTCTCCGAGGACACCTACCGCGTGCTGTCCGCCGTCGACTCGGCCGTGATGCTGGTCGACGCCGGCAAGGGGCTCGAGCCGCAGACGCTCAAGCTCTTCAAGGTCTGTGCGATGCGGGGCATCCCGGTCATCACGGTGATCAACAAGTGGGACCGCCCCGGCCTGGCCGCGCTCGAGCTGATGGACCTGATCGAGCAGCAGATCAAGCTGCGCCCGACGCCGCTCACCTGGCCGGTCGGCGAGGCCGGCGACTTCCGCGGCGTGCTCGACCGTCGGACGGGCGAGTTCGTGAAGTACACCCGCACGGCCGGCGGTGCGACCCGCGCGCCCGAGGTGCGGATGCCCGCGTCCGAGGTGGGCGAGGCCGACCTCGCCGTGTGGCAGGACGCGGTCGAGGAGCACGAGCTGCTCTCGGCCGACGATGCCGACCACGACCAGGAGCGCTTCCTGGCCGGGCGGACGACGCCGGTCATGTTCGCCTCCGCGCTGCAGAACTTCGGCGTCGCCCAGCTCCTCGACCTGCTCCTCGACCTGGCGCCCGCGCCGCACGCGACGCCCGGCGTCGACGGGTCGGTGCGCGAGGTCGAGGACGAGTTCAGCGCGTTCGTCTTCAAGGTGCAGTCGGGCATGAACGCCGCCCACCGCGACCGGGTCGCCTACGCGCGCGTCGTGTCGGGCGAGTTCGACCGCGGCATGATCGTGACCCACGCGGCGACGGGCCGCCCCTTCGCGACGAAGTACGCCCAGGCCGTCTTCGGCCGGGAGCTGTCCTCGATCGAGCACGCCTACCCCGGCGACATCATCGGGCTCGTCAACGCCCAGGCGCTCCGCGTCGGCGACACGATGTACGTCGGCGAGCGGATCGAGTTCCCGCCGGTGCCGTCGTTCGCGCCCGAGCACTTCATGACCGCCACCGCGGCCGACATCGGCCGCTACAAGCAGTTCCGGCGCGGCATCGACCAGCTCGACCAGGAGGGCGTCGTCCAGGTGCTGCGCTCGGACCTCCGCGGCGACCAGAGCCCGGTGCTCGCCGCGGTCGGCCCGATGCAGTTCGAGGTCGTCCAGGAGCGGATGACCCACGAGTTCAACTCCCCCATCCGCCTCTCCCGGCTCGACTACCAGGTGGCCCGCCGTACCGACGCAGCCGGCGCAGCGGCGCTGTCCGGCGCCCGGGGCGTCGAGGTCCTCCAGCGCTCGGACGGCACCTACCTGGCCCTGATCGTCGACAAGTGGCGGGCGAACACCACCGCCCGCGACAACCCCGACGTGCTCCTCGAGGAGCTCCCGGCGGGCGGCGCGTGAGGCTCGCTGATCTGCGATGCTCTCCCGCGTGCTGACCCTGAGGAGCGCTCGGATCGTGGCGGTCGCAGCCGTGCTGCTCGTGGCCGGTTGCCATGCCCAGCCTGCGACCTCGCCCCCTCCCGTGGAGTCGTCGGCCACGCCGTCGGACAGCGCCTCGTCGGCGACGGAGCCCACGAAGGCAGCTGCCAGCTCCTGGCTCCCACCCGACGGCGGATGGGGAACGTCGAGCCGCTACGTCCACGCAGGATGTGGACTGCTGCCGGTGGTCGAGAGGTCAGACCTGAGCGCCAAGCTCCGCAAGCCGGGCACGCCCCCGGATCCCGCGGTCATCAGGCTCACCGGTCTCGCCGGTCTCTTCGGGGCAGCTGCCGCCGACCCGTCGCTGGCTCGGACGAGGACCACTGCCCAAGCGCTCTATGACGTGCTGGCCCACCCCCAGACCCTCGACAGTGCCTTGCTCAGCGCGAACGTCCTCTGCCGAGGTGCGAACGAGCCGCGGCCCTCCGACGACGACGTCCTCCGGTTTGCCTGTCACACCACATTGGAGCTCTCGAACGGCCACCTGCAGGTGGACTCCAAGCAGCTGGACTTCCTCGAACCCCTCTGGTGGAAGACCCTGGTGCTGCTGGGGCTAGGCCCGCTCGCGGCCGACGCCACCGGCGTGGACGCCCTCGGCTTGAACGCCTCCGAGATCAGTCTGGCCAACCACGACGACGACCAGCAGAGGTACGACGACGCGCTGGCCGGGATGCTGGACGCGTGTGCCCGTCTGCTGACGGGCGCATGAGGTTCTCCCAGCCGGCGACGCGCGATCGGCCCGAACCACTTATGCCGAGTCATCCGGACCAGTAGCGTGGGTCCAGACGAACTCGGGAGACACCATGGATCGTGCCGTCGCTCATCGTGGACCGAAGCCTGGATCCGAAGCGCCCGCCGCTGACGACGTCGAAGCGGCCCCGGCGCGGCCCGTGCCGCTGCGCGCGGCGGTCCGCCGCCATCTCGAGGTGGGTGCCTGCGACGACCCGCACGAGCGCCAGGCCGACGACGTCGCGGCACGGGTGGTCGCCGCGCTGGGTCGGCAGCCCGACCCGATCGACCCGGCCGACCTGGTCGGAGCCCCGGCCGCCCTGAGGCGGCTGCCGGGCACGGCCACCGTGGGCGCAGCAGGGGGTGCCGCGACACCCCTGGTGGAGCGCCTCGTCGCGGACGCCGGCGCCAGCGGCAGAGAGCTGCCCCCGGCCGTACGTCAGCCGTTCGAGGACGCGATGGGAGCCGACCTCAGCCACGTCCGGATGCACACCGGCCCGGACGTCGACGCCGGCAGCCGCAGCATCGGCGCCCGGGCGTTCACGGTCGGCCACGACGTCTTCTTCGGCGGGGGCCTGCCCGACACGCTGCGACCCGACGGCCAGCGCGTGGTCGCCCATGAGCTGGCGCACACGCTGCAAGGAGGTACGTCGGTCCAGCCGATCCGCAGGTTGAAGGACGACGACGACGTCGAGGTGACGGCCGATCGCATCGCCGCCGAGACCGACCCGGCGGTGCTCGGGAAGTGGAAGCAGAACGCGGCCTGGGACAGCGACGAGGACGACAAGTTGGTCGAGGCCATCGAGGCCCGCCTGGTCGCGCTCGAGTCGGCCAAGTCGGAGGCCGCGTCCAAGGCCGCCGAGGACAAGGCGGCGCGCATCAAGAAGGCCGCCGAGGAGGCCGCCCAGGCGCGCCGCGAGGCCGTGCAGAAGACGGTCGGGCACGAGCTCGACAACTACGACGCGAGCGTCGACGCCGACCTCAAGGGCCTCCTGGTCGGCGCGACGATGAAGGACCCCGAGCGCAGCGGGAGGTTCTTCGACGCCGTCAAGGCCGCGGCGCCGGGGCAGGACCCGCGTGCGGTGCTGGACACCCTGAAGGGCGACGAGGTCGCCCTCGAGTCGTTCATCTACGGCAACGGTGCCCTGGGACCGGCCGGCGCGGCCAAGACCACGGTCGCCGAGGCCCAGGCGTTCTCCGCGATGTGGGCCGATCTCGGCTCGGTCGACCCCGCCATCGCGGCCATCTCGAAGATCTGCGTCCACATCAAGGCGGGCCGGCTGATCGCGGCGTACGAGCTGTACCGCGCGGCGACGCTCACGTCGACCAGCGGCTCCAAGTACTACTTCAAGCGGCCAGAGACGGCGCGGGGCGCGGCCAAGGTCGAGTTCCACCTGCACCTCGGCAAGCCCAAGGACCAGAACAACGCCGGGTTCAAGGTGGGGAGCAAGGGCGAGCGCACGACGCTCACGGCGGGTGACTACAAGTCCCTCAAGGACACGATCACGGCGCGGCACGGGGGCTGGCCGAAGGACTGAGCCCCCTGGCTCAGACCCCGGCGAGCGGCGGGATCGTCACCACCTGCGAGGCATAGCTGAGCCCGGCCCCGAACGCGATCAGCAGCGCCGTGTCGCCGACCGACGCCTCGCCCTTTCGGAGCATCGCCTCGATCGCCAGCGGCACCGACGCGGCGGAGGTGTTGCCCGAGTCCTGGACGTCGCGGGCGATCGCGATCCCCTCGGGGAGCTTGAGGTTGCGGGCCAGGGTCTCGGTGATCCGCAGGTTGGCCTGGTGCGGGACGAAGGCGTCCAGGTCGGTCATCTCGATGCCGGCCGACGCGACCGCGTCACGAGCGACGTCGGCCATCGCGAACGGCGCCCAGCGGAAGACCGCCGTACCCTCCATCCGCACGACCATCGGGTGCTCGGCGTCGGAGGCCTGGCAGCCCGGCTCCTGGGTGATCACGTGCGACTGCGAGCCGTCGGAGCCCCAGGCCACGGGACCGATCCCGGCCTCCTCGGACGGTCCCACGACGACCGCGCCCGCTCCGTCGGCGAAGATGAACGCCGTCCCGCGGTCGGTCGGGTCGAGGAAGAGGCTGAGCTTCTCCACCCCGATCACCAGGACGTACGTCGCGTTGCCGCCGCGGACCAGGTCGGACGCGACCGACAGCCCGTGGCAGAAGCCGGCACAGCCGGCGGCCACGTCGAACGCCGCCGCCTTCGAGCCCAGGCGGTCGGCGACGATCGGCGCCGCGGCGGGCGTGTGCTGGGCGTGGGTCGAGGTCGCCAGGATCACGGTGCCGATCTGGTCGGCGCCCACGCCTGCGGACTCGAGGGCCGCCTGCGCCGCCAGCGTCGCCATGTCGATCAGCGTCTCGTCCTCGCCAGCGTACCGTCGGGTCCGGATGCCCGACCGGGTCTGGATCCACTCGTCGCTGGAGTCGAGGACCTCGCAGACCTCGTCGTTGGTCACCACCCGCTTCGGTCGGTAGACCCCGAGCCCGAGCATCGCCGTCGCTGCCGCGCCCGACCGCTGACTGATCTTCGCCATCGTGGTTCCTGTCCTTCTGTGCGGGTGGTCACAGCGAAGGCTACGACCACCGGGCGCGGGGTCGACCAGGGACCCGCCACTCCGCTGGATGACAGAAGGGCCGTCATCACGTGGTGATGACGGCCCTTCCTCCGGTGGAGCTGAGGGGATTCGAACCCCTGACCCCCTGCATGCCATGCAGGTGCGCTACCAGCTGCGCCACAGCCCCATTGCTTGCCCGAACGAGCGGGTTAACAACTCGCGGAATACTAGCCAACCGTCCTGCCCGAAGCGAAATCGGGGTCCGTCAGCCGACGGTCACCCGGTTGTAGGCCCTCATCCGCAGCGGGCCGTCCGGCCGCGCCTGGTCCAGCTCGACCCATCCACAGTTGTCGAGGCCGTGGAGGACCGCCCGCTGGGTGACGGGCCAGCCGAGCAGGACGGGCACGGCGTCGCGGATCGCGGCGCCGTGGGAGACGGCGACGGCGAGCTCGCCGGGGGCGATCGAGGCGAGCAGGTCGCCGAGCGCGGCGACCATGCGTCCCGACACCTGCTCGGCGGTCTCGCCACCGGGCACCACGTCGAAGTCACCCAGGCGGAACGCGCCGAACTCCTCGGGTGCGAGCGCCGCGTACTCCTCGTGGGTGACGCCCTGGCGCTCGGCGAGGAAGTACTCACGCAGGCGAGCGTCGTACGTCGGGTCGAGGCCGGTCTCCTTGGCGACGTAGGCCGCGGTCTCGCGGGCGCGGACGCTGTCGGACGACCAGAGAGCCGCCGGCGACAGGGCGGCGACCGCCACGGCGGCGGCCGCGGCCTGCCGGTGGCCGGTGTCATCGAGCTCGGCGTCGAGCTGGCCCTGGACGCGGCGCGCGGCGTTCCAGGCGGTCCGGCCGTGCCGGAGGAGAAGAAGTCGCTTAGCGCTCATGCGAGACGACGTCGGCGGGCAGCTCGATCGACGGGCAGTCGCGCCACAGCCGCTCGAGGGCGTAGAACTCGCGCTCCTCCTCGTGCTGCACGTGCACGATGACCTCGCCGTAGTCGATCAGCACCCAGCGGCCGTCGCGCTCGCCCTCGCGGCGCAGCGGCTTGGCGCCGATCTCGCGGAGCTTGTCCTCGATCTCGTCGACGATCGACTTGACCTGGCGGTCGTTGCTCGCCGAGGCGATCACGAACGCGTCGCTGATGGCCAGCTGCTCGCTGACGTCGAAGGCGATGATGTTGGAGGCGAGCTTGTCCGACGCGGCGCGGGCCGCGGCCTGGACGAGCTCGATGGCGTGTTCGGTTGCAGTCACTACTGGTCCTCTGTCGAAGCCTGTGGGTACAGGTGGTGCTTGGCGATGTACTGGACGACGCCGTCGGGCACGAGGTACCAGACCGGCTCGCCGCGGCGGGTGCGCTCGCGACAGTTGGTCGACGAGATCGCCAGCGCGGGGATCTCGACGATGGTCACACGGTCCGACGGAATCCCTGCAAGCGTCGAGTCGTCCATGGCGTAGCCGGGACGGGTGCAGCCGACGAACTGGGCGAGCGCGAAGAGCTCCTCCGCGTTGCGCCAGGTGAAGATGTCGGCGAGCGCGTCGGCTCCGGTGATGAAGTACAGCTCGGCGTCGGGGAACCGCGCCTTGAGGTCCTTCAGCGTGTCGATCGTGTACGTCGGGCCGGTGCGGTCGATGTCGACCCGGGAGACGTTGAAGCGGGGGTTGGCGGCCGTCGCGATGACGGTCATCAGGTAGCGGTCCTCGGCCGGCGAGACGTCGCGGTCCGACTTCTGCCACGGGTCGCCGGTGGGCACGAAGACGACCTCGTCGAGGTCGAACCACGACTGGACCTCCGACGCGGCCACGAGGTGACCGTGATGGATCGGGTCGAAGGTGCCGCCCATGACCCCGACCCGGCGGGCGCCCGGCACGAGCCCGGTGGTCAGCTGTGCTCGCGTCCCGCGCCGAAGGCGAGCAGGGCCAGCAGCAGGGCCAGCAGGATCGCCAGGGTGATGCCGCCGATGAGCCAGTGGTTCGGCACGTTGGGGTTCTCCGTGTGGAGCACGGTGAGCAGCGCGTTCATGGTCGACACCCTACCGGTGTCAGCGCACGTGGCCGTCGCCGGTGACGACGTACTTGGTCGACGTCATCTCGGGCAGCCCCATCGGGCCGCGGGCGTGCAGCTTCTGGGTGCTGATCCCGATCTCGGCGCCGAAGCCGAACTCGCCGCCGTCGGTGAACCGGGTCGAGGCGTTGACGAGCACGGCCGCCGAGTCGACCTCGGCCGTGAACCGCCGTGCCGCAGCCAGGTCCTGGGTCAGGATCGCCTCGGTGTGCTGGCTCGAGTAGCGCCGGATGTGCGCGATCGCCGCGTCCAGGTCGGGTACGACGGCCGCGGAGATGTCGAGCGAGAGGTACTCGCAGCCGTGGTCGTCCTCCGTCGCCTCGACCACGCCGTCGTACGCCGCGAAGGCGGGGTCGCCGTGGATCGTCACGCCGGCGTCCTGCAGGGCCGTGACCACCCGCGGCAGGAACTCGTCGGCCACGTCGGCGTGCACCAGCAGCGACTCGGCGGCGTTGCAGACGCTGGTGCGGTGGGTCTTGGAGTTGAGCACGATGGCGAGCGCCTGGTCGAGGTCGGCCGCGCGGTCGACGTAGACGTGGCAGTTGCCGACGCCGGTCTCGATGACGGGCACCGTCGACTCCTCGACGACGGAGCGGATCAGCCCCGCTCCCCCGCGCGGGATCAGCACGTCGACGTGCCCGCGGGCACGCATCAGCGCCTTGACGCTCTCGTGGGTGTCACCCGGGACCAGCTGCACGACGTCCGGCTCCAGGCCGGCGGACTCGACGGCCGACCGGAGGGCGGCGACGATCGCGGCGTTGCTGGAGCGGGCGCTCGAGCTGCCCCGGAGGAGCACGGCGTTGCCGGACTTCAGGCAGATGCCGGCCGCGTCCGCCGTGACGTTGGGGCGCGCCTCGTAGATCATCCCGACCACGCCGAACGGCACGCGGACCTGGCGCAGCTCGAGTCCGTTGGCCAGGGTGCTGCCGCGCACGACCTCGCCGACCGGGTCGGGCAGGCCGGCGACCTCGCGGAGGCCGTCGGCCATCCCGGCCAGCCGCTCCGGGGTGAGCCGGAGCCGGTCGACGATGTTGGGCGGGGTGCCGGCGGACTCGGCGCGGGCGACGTCCTCCGCGTTGGCGGCCAGGATGGCGTCCTCGTGCTGCGCCAGGGCGTCGGCCATCGCGTGCAGGGCGGCGTCCTTGCGGGCGCGAGTCGCCAGGGCGAGGCCGTGGCTGGCCGCCCGGGCGCGCTCGGCGACGGCGATCACATCGTGCTGCGAGGTCATGGGTCGAGGGTAGTTCCGCACGTCGACACGCACCCGTCGTGCCCGTCAGGCAACCGATCGGGCCGAGCCTGCGTCGTACTCTCGACAGCCCCCAGGGAAGGGAAACACCGTGCTCCGCTCCAGGCTCCGCTCGCTCGCTCTGGCCTCGGTCGCCGCTCTCGCGGCCTCGACCATCGTCGCCGTCTCGACCGACACCTCGTCCGGCGAGGACGCGCATCAGAAGGCCGCTGCGGCGGACGCGCCGTTCTCGCTGTGGGCACCGAGGACGGTCACGGCGTACACCTACCGCAACCGGACCTGGACCGACCTCGGGCTGCGGGTGATCGCCCGCGACCAGCCGTTCGAGCTGTGGTCGACGCGGGCGTCGTACGACCAGAAGATCCGGACCGTCTGGCGCTCGCCGGGCGGCGACGTGGCGCTGCCGGCCGGGGCGATGAAGGACTTCTCCGGCATTGGCAAGTTCCTCAAGCTGACGATCACGCCCAAGCACGGCAAGGCCACCGTGATGACCAACAAGGTCTGCTTCAACGGCTGGTCCGAGCGGGTCAAGCCGACCGCGGCGGCGACCTCGCCCTACCCAGCGGGGTGCTGGAACAACCCGTTCAGCCTCGGCTCGGTCCAGGGCGTCGAGGCCGGGTGGGCGACCACGCTGCTCACCAGCGATCGCCCGCTGCACATCGGCGCCGGCACCTACCGGGTGCGCGCCGAGGTCGCGCCGAAGTACGCCGCGCTCTTCGGCCTCTCGGCGGCCCAGGCGAGCCGCACGATCAAGCTCGTCGTGAAGGCGGAGGAGGACGAGGGGCCGACCGAGCCGGGGCCCGTCGACCGCATCGCCCGGCCGGCCGCGCACGCGCCGACGGGACCCGAGGGGCGCGCCGCCGGGCCGACCCCCGACCTGCGCTCCCTGCCCGCCTGGGGGATCTCGCTGTCGAAGAACAGCAAGTACCTGCGCTTCTCGGCCACCGTCTGGAACGCCGGCGACAGCCCGCTGGTCGTCGACGGCTTCCGCCAGAACGGCAAGGACCTGATGGACGCCTACCAGTACTTCTTCGACGCCGACGGCAACCAGACCGGCTACCAGAGCGTCGGCCACCTGCACTGGGACCCGAAGCCCTCGCACCAGCACTGGCACTTCGAGGACTTCGCCCGCTACTCGCTGCTGCGCAAGGACAAGACCGAGGCGGCCGTCTCCAAGAAGGAGGCCTTCTGCCTCGCCAACACCGACGCCGTCGACCTGACCGTCCCCAGCGCTGCGTGGAAGCCGGAGAACACCAACCTCGCCACCTCCTGCGGCGACTACTCGTCGCTGAGCATCCGGGAGGTGCTGGCCGCCGGCTGGGGCGACACGTACACGCAGTACCGCGCCGGGCAGTCCTTCCCGATCGCCAAGCTCCCCAACGGCGTCTACTACATCGCCGTGGCCGCCAACCCCGACGGCCACCTCGTCGAGACCTCGACCACCAACAACGTGGCGTTGCGCAAGATCCGCCTCGGCGGCAAGCCCGGCGAGCGCACGGTGAAGGTGTCCCAGGTCGGCATCATCAAGGACGAGGGGTACGGCGGCACCGGCTGACAGGTCGAGTCGGGACTTATGACGGTCGAGTCGGGAGATCCGGCTGCCCAAAGTCCCGACTCAAGCGTCAAAGGTCCCGACTCAACCGTCGGTCGCGTGCAGGTCGCCGGTGCTGACGATGGCCTCGAGGTGGAGGGCGGCGCGGTCGGCGACCGGGTTCTGGCCGGCCCGGGACGCGAGCTCGGAGAGCGCGTAGAGGTCGGCGGCCCGCGCCAGGTCCAGGGCCCGCTCGGGCGGGGTGCCGCGGAGCCCGGCGTACGTCGTGAGGACGCCCTCGACGTACGCCGGCTCGCGGTCGAAGCGGAGCACGTTGCCGAGGTCGGTGAAGGGGTGGCCGGCGTGCGCGAACTCCCAGTCCAGGACGCCGGTGACGGCGAGGGTGTCGGGGTCCAGGAGCAGGTTCTTGGGGTTGAGGTCGCTGTGCACCAGGCAGGTGCGGGTCTCCTCGTCCAGGAGCGCCTCGGCGGCGGCACCGACCTCACCGAGCGACGCCGGCAGCTCCAGCTCGAACCGCTCGACGGTCAGGTCGCCGTCGACGAAGACGCCGCGGTCCAGCATCGGCATGCCGCCGAGGGTGGCGACGACCCGGCCCACCGACTCCCCCGCCGTCCGCAGGCCGGTGTCGTCGAGGGTGGGCAGCAGCAGGTCGGCGCGGACGCCCGGCAGGAACGACGTGACCAGCAGCGCCGGCAGCTCCCCCGAGGCGCGGCGTACCTCCAGGACCTCGGGCACGGGCAGCAGGCCGCGCACCAGCCGGAGGACCGCCGCGTCGATCTCGTGCGCGGCCGGCCCGCGCGAGCCGCCGTAGATGCGCACGACGGTGCGCTCGCCGCCCGCCTCGGCGACGAAGGTCTCGCCCGACCAGCCGCCCTCGAGCGGCTCCAGCGACGCGAACTCCACCCGGCGAGCCTAGGACCAGTGCCGGCGGACGACGGTGGTCGCGTCGAAGGGGTCGCTGCCCTGCTGCGCGGCCAGCACGCCGGCGCCCTCGGGTGAGCCGGTGTAGAGCAGCTGGGTGGGTCCGACCCAGCGGTCCCAGGCCTCGGCGAAGGCGCCGGCCCGGGCGGCGTTGACGCCGAGCGCGGTCGGGACCGGGTGCCAGACGACCCCTGAGGGTCGGGCCTGGGCGATCGCGCGGCGTACGGCGGACCGACCGCCGAGCGTGGCCCACACGCCGACGTCCGGCACGTCGTCGGCGCCGAGCACGTAGCGGGCGACGACGTAGCGCGGTGTGGCGAGCGGCGCCAGCAGCTGCTCCAGCGAGTCGGCGAACAGCCAGGACGACGGCTCGTCGGCTCCGTCGAGGCGGCAGCGGTACTCGCCGCTGGGATGCGGCTCCACGACGACCGCTGCCCCGCCCGGGCCACCGAGACCCGCCGCGGCCAGGGCGTCGGCGACGGCGCGGCCGAGCTGGTCGAGCGAGGGCGGAGCGAGGAGCGGCGCGAGGACGAGGTCCCGCCACCCGGTCAGCCGCTCATGGCGGTGGCGCACCGCGAAGGCGCCGGGTCCCTCGGGCACCGCACCGCGGAAGAGCACGCCGTCGGCGGCCGCGACGACCGCCGGAGGCTCCGGCCGCACGTCGGGGGCGACCGGTGCGAGCCGGCCGCGGACCCGCAGGGTGGGTCGCACCTGGTCGACGTACGGCTCCCCGACGCGCCACCACGCGCGCACGGCCTGCCGGTCGCGGGCGCGCTCGGCCATCCGGTGGTTGATCGCGTCGATGTCGGCGATCGCCGGCGGCAGGTACGGCGAGAACGACGCGTCGAGGTGACCGACGCCGTCGACCACGTCCCCCTCGGCGTCGACGCCCTGGAAGCCCACGTGCTTGCGGACCAGTCGGTCCCAGTCCTGGCCGCCGCGCGGGTGCGCCTCGGTGAGGCAGACGACCGACCAGGTCATCGCGACCTTGTCGGGCCAGGTCGCGTCGATGCGCAGCGCCCGGCCGCGGGTCTGGACGACCGCGGTGCTGGTGGTGGCCGTGGTCAGGTCCACGAGCGTGCTGATGCGGGGGGCGTCCCAGCCCTCGCCGAGCAGGCCGCGGGTGCCGACCAGCACCCGGGTGCCGCCGCTCTCGAAGAGCCGGGTCACGTGCGGCACCCAGCGCCGGCTGGTCCACGGTCCGGTGAGCTGCGCCACGGCTGCGTCGCCCGGCTCGACGACCAGGGCGTCGGCGAGGCGTGCGTCGGTGAGCCGCACCTGCTCCACCAGGTCCCGCAGCGTGCTCTCGGCCGCGGCCACCGTCGAGCCGGTCACCAGCAGCGGGGCGAGACCGGCGGTGGCGGGGTCGCCCACGAGGGCGGCGATGACCGAGCGTGCCGAGCCCTCCTGCTGGTCGAGCACGCCGTCGAGCTCGCGCGGCACGATCGCGCTCGCCCGCTCGTGGTCGCAGAGCACCAGCACCCGGGTGTGGTCGCCGAGGCTGTCCCACTCCCCCGCGACGAGGTCGACGGTCGCGGTCGTCTTCGCCATCGTCCGCGCCAGCACCCGGTCGACGGTCGAGCGGCCCGCGCGGATGCCGCGCCGGGTCCAGACGTAGCCGACGGCAGGCAGCGCACGGCGTACGACGCGCAGCACGTCGTGGTCGCGCGGGTCCTCGCTGGCGACGACACAGCGGCGCAGCCAGTCGTCGATGAGCAGCACCCAGTCCTGGGGCGTGGGCGGTCGCCGGTGGCGTTCGGACAGCACCGCGCCCGGAGGCAGCGCCAGCATCCCCACGAAGTGCAGCCGGAGGGCGGCGTCGAGCTGCTCCGGCGCCACCTCCGCGCGGGGCACCGCGGTGACGTACCGCTCGTCGAGCCACTGCAGGAACGGCCGCGAGCCGAAGGTCGGGTCCATCAGCCGGGTGGTGAGCTCGCCGAACCGGGTCGCCTCCTCGGCCAGCCACTCCTGCTCGTGCACGGTGGGGGTGACGAGGTGGGCGACCTCGAGGTACGGCGCGAGGTCGCCCTCGCGCACCAGCGCCGGCACGCCGGCCTGGAAGACGATGCCGCCGAAGAGCTCGTCGACCAGCCGCGCCTGGTCGGCGTCGAGGGTGGCGGGCGGGGTCGCCGTCAGCCCGAGCACGTGCGCGCTCGGCAGCTCCGCGAGCACCTCGGCCAGCAGCTCGCCCCAGACCTCGAGGAGGTGGTGGCACTCGTCGAGGACCAGCAGCAGGCCGGGGGTCTTGCGCAGGCGCTCGACCAGGTCCCGGCCGTTGGGGTGCAGGCGGGCCAGCTGGGAGGTGCCGGCATCTGGGTCGTCGGCCACCTCGTCGTCCGCGTCGAAGACCGCCACCGCCTGGTAGGTCAGCGAGACCAGCTCGGCGTCCGACCCGCGGTCGTCGGAGGCCGTCAGGCCGAAGGCGGTGGCCGCGTCGACCCACTGCCCCTGGATCGCGGTGTTGGGGCTGAGCACGACGGCGCGGGTGACCGTGCCGTCGGCGAGGTGCCGGGCCGCGGTCTCGAGGCCGACCCGGGTCTTGCCGCCACCCGGCGGCAGCACGATCCAGGCCCGGGTCCGGCCCGCGGCGTACGCCGCCTCCAGCGCGTCGAGTGCCCCGCGCTGGTGGACCCGCAACGGCAACGGGTCGTCCGCCTCTCCGCTACCCATCGGCGCTCGTGAGGCGGACGACCCGTCCATGCAGGGGGGCTCTCAGCCCTTGCGCTTGTTGATCTCCTCGGTGGCGGCGGGGAGGACCGTGTGCAGGTCTCCCACCACTCCGAAGTCGACGAGCTCGAACATCGGGGCCTCTTCGTCCTTGTTGACGGCCACGATGGTCTTGGAGGTCTGCATGCCGGCGCGGTGCTGGATCGCGCCGGAGATGCCGTTGGCGACGTAGAGCTGCGGCGAGACCGTCTTGCCGGTCTGACCGACCTGGAAGCTGTGCGGCATCCAGCCCGAGTCGACGGCGGCACGCGAGGCGCCCACGGCCGCGCCGAGCGCGTCCGCGAGGGCCTCGATCGGCTCGAAGTTGCCGCCGGTGCCGCGACCACCCGAGACCACGATCGCGGCCTCGGTGAGCTCGGGGCGACCGGTCGCCTGACGCGGCTGCGAGGCCACGATCTGGGCGGTCTTCGCGGCGTCGGAGACCGTCACGGCGAACTCCTCGACGGCGCCGGCGCCCTCGGACTCCTCCGGAGCGGCCGAGTTGGGCTTGACCGTGATGATCGGGGTGCCCTGGGTGACCTTCGCCTGCACGGTGTAGTTGCCGGCGAACACGCTCTGCGTGGTGACCGGGCCCTCCTGCACGTCGACCGCGTCGGTGATCAGGCCGGACTTCAGCTTGATCGACAGCCGGGCGCCGATCTCCTTGCCCTCCGCGGAGGACGGGATCAGGATCGCGGCGGGCGAGGCCTTCTCGGCGAGCTGCTGCAGCGCCTCCGCCTTCGGGGCCACCAGGTAGCCCTTGATCTCGGCGTCGTCGATGACGTAGACCTTCTCGGCGCCGTACTTCTTGACCTTGTCGGTCACGTCGCCGGCCTTGTCGGCAGGGCCGATGAAGACGGCCGAGGGCTCACCGAGGCGCTTGGCGATGGTGAGGAGCTCGTACGTCGGCTTCTTGACCGCGCCGTCGACGTGGTCGATGAGTACCAGAACTTCAGACATCAGTCGCTCCTCAGATGAACTTCTTGGAAGCGAGGAACTCGGTCAGCGCCGTGGCGCCTGAACCGTCCTCGTCCTTGACGATCTCGCCGGCGGTGCGCGGCGGGCGGGCCGTGGTCTCCTCGACCGCGGTCCACGCGGCGTCGAGGCCGACCTCGGCCGCGTCGACCCCGAGGTCGCTGAGCGACCAGGTCTCGAGCGGCTTCTTCTTGGCGGCCATGATGCCCTTGAACGACGGGTAGCGGGCCTCGCCGGACTGGTCGGTGACCGAGAGGACGATCGGCAGCGTGCCACCGATGACCTCGGTGGCGGTGTCGCCGTCACGCTTGATCCGGACCTGGCCGGACTGGGTCTCGACGACCGAGGCCAGCGTGATCTGCGGGAGGCCGAGGCGCTCCGCGAGCATGGCGGGCACGACACCGGCGGACGCGTCCGTCGAGGCCATGCCGCACATCACGACGTCGGGGCTGCCGAGCTTCTCGATGGCCTTCGCCAGCACCAGCGAGGTGGCGGCGTAGTCGGAGCCGGCGATCGCCTCGTCGGTGACGTGGACACCCTTGTCGGCACCCATCTGCAGTGCCTTGCGCACGGCGTCGAGGGCCTTCTCCGGCCCGATGCACAGCGCGGTGACCTCGGTGTCGTCGCCGGCCTTCTCCTTGAGCTGGAGAGCCTGCTCCACGGCGTACTCGTCGAGCTCCGAGAGCAACCCGTCGACGCCGACGCGGTCAACGGTGTTGTCCGACTCGAACTGCCGGTCGGCAGTGGCGTCGGGAACGTACTTCACACAGACGACAATGTTCATGGTGGTGTGGCCGAGACGGCCCCTCCTGTGGACTCGATGTGGTCGTGAGGCTACCGCCGCGTACGACGTGCCGAAACTCGGTCCGGGGTCGGGTATGTCACAGCGCCGCTGTCACGGTCCCCCGGCGGGGCGGCTCAGGGGCGGACCAGCCGCTCCAGGATCCGGCCGACGACGAGGTAGGCGACCGCGCCGAGGCCCCAGTTGGCCAGCGCGCTCTTCGTGGCGGCGTCGGCGCCGTCGAAGGTGAAGATGCCGTTGTCGCGCGAGAAGACGTCGAGGTCGACGACGTCCGCGACGTCGAGGACGAAGCCGACCAGCACGTTCTTGTCGTTGGCGTCCAGCGCGATCAGCAGGGCGCCGACCGCGAGGAACAGCGCACACACCACGGCCGCGAGCCAGATCAGCTGCGCGAGGCGGATCCGCGCCTGGGCGGTCGCGCTCGACTTCTTCCGCTCGGCCACGTCAGCTCCCGACTTCGTCACGGGCGGAATCGTCCCCCAGGCAGGTCCGCGCCAAACGGTCGCTCATCGGCCGACGAACTCGGCCTTGCCCGGCCCGTTCTCCACGAACGACGCCATCCCGATGGTCCGGTCCTGCGTGGCGAAGAGCGCGGCGAACTGCTGGCGCTCGATCTCCAGCCCGGTCTCGAGGTCGACCTCGGAGCCGCGGTCGATGCTCTCCTTCGCCGCGCGCAGGGCGTACGCCGCGGCGGCGCTGAACTGCCGCGCCCAGGCCAGCGCCTCGTCGTACACGCTCTCGGCGGGCACCACCTTGTCGACCAGGCCGATCGCCAGGGCCTCGTCGGCCTTCACGAACCGGCCGGTGAAGATCAGGTCCTTGGCCTTGCTCGGGCCGACCAGACGGGTCAGCCGCTGGGTGCCGCCCGCGCCGGGGATGATGCCGAGCAGGATCTCGGGCTGGCCGAGCGTGGCGTTGTCGGCGGCGATCCGGATGTCGGCGCACAGCGCGAGCTCGCAGCCCCCGCCGAGCGCGTAGCCGGTGATCGCGGCGACCACGGGCTTCGGGATGCGCGCGACCGCGCCCAGCGCGGACTGCAGCGGGCCGGAGCGCTTGACCATGTCGGTGTAGGACATGTCCGCCATCTCCTTGATGTCGGCGCCGGCGGCGAAGACCCGCTCGCCGCCGTAGATGACGACGGCCCGGACGTCGTCGCGCTCGGTGGCCTCGAGGGCGGCGGCGCGGATCTCCTCCTGCACCTGCACGTTGAGCGCGTTCATCTTCGGTCGGTCCAGCCGGATGGTCCCGACGCCGTCGGCCACCTCCAGTCGCACGAACTCGCCCATCGCTGCCACCTCTCTTGTAGGACCCGTCCCCGGCATGCTGCCAGCATCGGCAAGAATGCAGCCCGTGACCCCTGGCATCTGGACCCACCTCGGACAGCGGGCGCGGGTGTGGCCGGGTCGCAACTGGCCGCTCGGCGCGACCTGGTCACCCGAGTCGACCAACTTCGCGGTCTACTCCCCCAACGCGACCGAGTGCTGGGTCTGCCTCTTCGACGACGACGGCGTCGAGACCCGGCACCAGCTCACCGAGCGGTCGCTGGGCATCTGGCACGGCGCGCTCCCCGACGTACGCCCCGGGACGCGGTACGGCTACCGCGTCGACGGGCCGTGGGACCCCGCCGACGGGCTGCGCTTCAACCCGCACAAGCTGCTGCTCGACCCGTACGCGCTGGCCACCGCCGGCACGGTGACGCCGAAGCCGGCGCTGTTCGGCTACGACATGGCCGACCCCACGCTCCGCGACGAGCAGGACTCCGCGCCGTACACCGCGCGCAGCGTCGTCGTCGACCCGTCCTTCGACTGGGAGGGCGAGGTCCCGATGCGGCGGCGGTGGCGGGACACCGTGATCTACGAGCTGCACGTCAAGGGCTTCACCCAGCTGCACGACCGGGTCCCCGAGGAGCAGCGCGGGACGTACGCCGGGCTCGGGAGCCCCGCGGTCGTGGAGTACCTGCGTGACCTCGGCGTCACGGCGGTCGAGCTGCTGCCCGTGCACCAGTTCTTCTCGGAGCCCGCGCTGCTCGCGCGCGGGACGGTCAACTACTGGGGCTACAACACGATCAGCTACTTCTCCCCCGACGCCGGCTACAGCTCGGCCGGCGACCAGGGCGGGCAGGTCAACGAGTTCAAGCAGATGGTGAAGTCGCTGCACGCCGCCGGGATCGAGGTGATCCTCGACGTCGTCTACAACCACACCGCCGAGGGCGGCTCGCTCGGGCCCACGATCTCCTTCCGCGGCCTCGACGACCGCGGCTTCTACAAGCGGGTCAAGCCGACCGTCGACCCGGAGACCGGCGCCGAGACCTTCGACGACACCTACTGGGACGTCACCGGCTGCGGCAACACCGTCGACTCCAACGACCCGCTGGCGCTGCGGCTGATCCTCGACTCGCTGCGCTACTGGGTGACCGAGATGCACGTCGACGGGTTCCGCTTCGACCTGATGTCGGCGCTCACCCGGACCGGCTACGACATCGACATGAGCTGCCGGCTGCTGGTCGCGATCGGCCAGGACCCCGTGCTGCGGCACGTGAAGCTCATCGCCGAGCCGTGGGACGCCTCGATGGACGGCTACCTGGTCGGCCGGATGCCACCGCCGTGGGTGGAGTGGAACGACCAGTACCGCGACGAGATCCGGGACTTCTGGCGCAACCACTCGTCGGGCAACAGCACCGTCGCCACCCGGCTCGCCGGTTCGTCGGACCTGTACGCCGACGACGGGCGCTCGGCGTACAACTCGATCAACTTCGTGACGGCGCACGACGGCTTCACCGTGCGCGACCTGGTGACCTACGAGGCCAAGCACAACGAGGCCAACGGGGAGGACAACCGGGACGGCACCGACAACAACCGCTCCTGGAACCTCGGTCACGAGGGCGAGTCCGACGACGACGCGCTGGTCGCCGTACGACGTCGGCAGGCGGCCAACATCATGGCCACCCTGTGCCTCTCCAACGGGGTGCCGATGATCACCGCCGGCGACGAGCGCGGCCGCACGCAGCGTGGCAACAACAACGCGTACTGCCAGGACAACGAGATCTCGTGGGTCGACTGGAGCCCGGACGACGCCTGGCTCGACGTCTACCAGATCACGAAGACCGCCCTGCAGCTGCGCCGCGAGCACCCGGCGCTGCGGCAGCGGCACTGGTTCGAGGGGCGGCCGACGATCCGCGGCGGTCCGAAGGACCTCGCCTGGCTGCATCCGTCGGGGCGCGAGATGACCGCCGACGACTGGCACGACCCGGACCTGCGCACGATCGGGATGTTCGTGTCCGGCGCCCCGTTGCGGGCGCCGGGGCGACACGGCGAGCAGCAGGTCGACAAGTCGTTCGTGCTCTGGTTCAACGCCAACTGGCTGCCGACCACGATCTCGCTGCCCGAGAACGACTGGGTGCAGACCGGCGAGGTCGTGCTGTCCACCGACTTCCGGCTCCCGGTGGGCACGCAGGTCAAGGCCGGGGACCGGGTCGCCCTCGGTCGCCGTACCGTCGTCGTGATCCGCGAAGTTTGAGTCGGGACTTCTGACGGTTGAGTCGGGAGTTCTGCCGCTTCACTCCGGAGAAAAGTCCGGAATGAAGCGTCAGAAGTCCCGACTCGACGGACTAGGGGAGGGCGACGACGCCGAGCTCGGCGGGTGAGGCGAGCAGGTCGTTGCGCGGGATGATCCGGACCGTGTAGCCGAAGGCACCCGAGTGGTCGAGGAGCAGGTCGCCGTCGAAGCGGTGCCGGCCGGCCTCGTAGGACTCGGCCAGGTGCAGCTGCTCGACGACGGTGTCGGTGAGCTCGTCCTCGGCGTTGATCTTGCCGTGGAGCAGCTCGACCGCGACGTCGTCGGGGCTGAGGTCGCCGAGGCCGACGAAGGCGCGGACGCTCATCGCGTCGCCGACCTCCGGGGCCTCGCTGACGCCGCTGCTCTCGACGTGCTCGACGCGTACGCCGGGCCAGCCGGCCTTCACCTTCTTCTTCCACGCGGCCAGGACGACGGCGCCGGCGTAGTCGGAGTTGAGCCGGCGGGCGGTGGTCGCGGCCGGCGTGTAGAGCTGGCGCACGTAGTCGCTGACCATCCGGGTGGCGAGCACCTTCGGGCCCAGCGACTTCAGCGTGTGCCGGGTCATCTCGAGCCAGCGGGTCGGCACGCCCTCTGCGTCGACGTCGTAGAAGCGCGGGGCGACCTCGTTCTCGATGAGGTCGTAGAGGGCGCTCGCCTCGAGGTCGTCACGGTGGTCGGGGTCGACGACGCCGTCGGCGGACGGGATCGCCCAGCCGTTCTCGCCGTCGTACCACTCGTCCCACCAGCCGTCGAGGATCGACAGGTTGAGACCGCCGTTGAGCGCGGCCTTCATGCCCGACGTGCCGCAGGCCTCGTAGGGGCGCAGCGGGTTGTTGAGCCAGACGTCGCAGCCCGGGTAGAGCGGCTGCGCCATCGCGATGTCGTAGTTGGGCAGGTAGGCGATCCGGTGCCGGACCTCCGGGTCGTCGGCGAGCTGGACGATCGCCTGGATCAGCTTCTTGCCGCCGTCGTCGGCCGGGTGCGCCTTGCCCGCCATCACCAGCTGGATCGGGCGCTCGGGGTGCAGCAGCAGGCGCTTGAGCCGCTCCGGGTCGCGCAGCATCAGCGTGAGTCGCTTGTACGACGCAGCGCGCCGCGCGAAGCCGATCGTCAGCACGTCGGGGTCGAGGGCGTTGTCGATCCAGCCGAGCTCGGCCTTGGCGGCGCCACGCTTCTCGCAGGAGCGGGCCAGCCGCTTGCGCGCGTCGACGACCAGCCGCTCGCGCAGGGCGCGCTTGGTCGCCCAGATGTCGACGCCCGAGACCTTGTCGACGGCGGACCAGAAGGACTCGGCGTCGTCGGACTCCGCGTCGGCACCCTGGCTGGTCGCCAGCTCGATGACCTCGCGCGCGACCCAGGTCGGGGCGTGCACGCCGTTGGTGATCGAGCCGATCGGGACCTCGGCCTCGTCGAAGGCCGGCCACAGGCCCTGGAACATCTCGCGGCTCACGTGGCCGTGCAGCTGCGAGACGCCGTTGGCGCGCTGGGCGAGCCGGAAGCCCATCACGGCCATGTTGAAGACCGTCGGGTCGCCGCCCTCGTAGTCCTCGCTGCCGAGCGGCAGGATCCGGTCGACCGGTACGCCGGGGGTCGCACCGCCGTCGCTGAAGTACTGCTCGACGAGCGTGCGCGGGAAGCGGTCGATGCCGGCCGGGACCGGCGTGTGCGTCGTGAACACGGTCGACGCCCGGCCGACCTCGAGCGCGGTGTCGAAGTCGAGCTTCGGGCCGCCCTCGGCGACGGTGAGCTCACGGATCCGCTCCAGGCCGAGGAAGCCGGCGTGGCCCTCGTTGGTGTGGAACACCTCGGGCGCCTGGTGGCCGGTGAGACGGGAGAAGACGCGCAGCGCCCGGACACCGCCGACGCCGAGGAGCAGCTCCTGGCGGAGCCGGTGCTCGCTGTTGCCGCCGTACAGCCGGTCGGTCACGTCGCGGTAGTGGTCGGGGTTGCCCTCGACGTCGGTGTCGAGCATCAGCAGCGGCACGCGGCCGACGCTCGCCACCCAGATCCGGGCGAGCAGCTCGGGCCCGTCGGGCATCGCGATGCTGATCATCGCGCGCTCGCCGTTGTCGTCGCGCAGCGGCGAGATCGGCAGCCCGTCGGGATCGAGCACCGGGTAGGTCTCCTGCTGCCAGCCCTCACGCGAGAACGCCTGCTTGAAGTAGCCGTGCTTGTAGAGCAGGCCGACGCCGATGATCGGCACGCCGAGGTCGCTCGCGGCCTTCAGGTGGTCGCCGGCCAGGATGCCGAGGCCGCCGGAGTACTGCGGCAGCACCGCGGCGATGCCGAACTCCGGCGAGAAGTAGCCGATCGCGGCGGGACCGTCGACGCCCGCGGCCAGGCGGCGCTGGTACCAGCGGTCACCGGTGAGGTAGCGCTCGAGGTCGTCGTGGGCGGCCGCGAGGCGGGCCAGGAAGTCGGCATCCTGGGCCAGCTCGTCGAGCCGCGCCCGCCCGACCGCGCCCAGCAGGCGGACCGGGTCGCGCCCGGTCGACTCCCACAGGTCGGGGTCGACGGCGGCGAAGACGTCCTGCGTCTCGGGGCTCCACGACCAGCGCAGGTTGCCGGCGAGGGCGCTCAGCGCGGCGAGGGCCGGGGGCAGCACGGGGCGGACGGTGAATCGTCGGATAGCACGCACATGCGGACGTTACCGCGAGACTCTTGGAACGATCAAAGGAATGGCGCGATCGCTGCTGGACCAGACCGCCGACCCCGGGGTGGACGAGGTTCACATAACGAACGGGCGCGTCCGACGTTGTCGCTGGCATGACCGCACGCGCGCTCCTCCCGCTGCTCCTCGCCGGCACCCTCGTCACCGGGCTGACCCAGCTGCCCGCCACCGCGAGCAGTGCACCCTCCTCCCCCGGGCCGACGCCCGCGGTCAGCCGCACCATCGGCGACCCGGTCCACGGCCTCAGCGAGATCGACGTCCGCGGTGCCGTCGCACCGACCGCGGCCCAGCGCGGCGCGGTCGCCGCCCTCGGCCCCGTGCAGCTGCGCTGGAACGAGTTCGGTACGCCGGCCTCGATCCTGCCCAAGGACGGCACCCTCGGCCCCGCGGCCGGCTCCCCGGTCGATGCTGCCCGCTCCTGGGTCACCGGCCACGCCGCGCTGCTCGGCCTCGGCGCCGAGCAGGTCGCCGGCCTCGAGCTGGTCAAGGACCAGCGGCTGGTCGACTCCGGCGCCCACGCGGTGCTCTTCCGGCAGACCTTCGGCGGCCTCGAGCCTGCCTCGGGCAGCCTCGTCACCGTCGGCGTCGCCGACGGCCAGATCACCTACGTCTCGTCCTCGCTGACCCGCACCACCCAGACCCCGCCGGCCAGCACGGTCACCCCGCTGCAGGGGTGGCTGGCAGCTGCCGACAACGTCGGCCTCGGCGTCGATGCCGGCCAGGTCGGCGACATCGTGTCCGCCGTCTCCGCCGGGTGGACCCGCCTCACGGTCCCCGGGTTCCCGCAGGAGCAGACGGTCCGGCTCCGTGCCCTCGCGATGGCCGACGGCTCGGTCCGCCCGGTGCTCGAGGCCAACGTCGTCAAGGTCGTCGGCGGCGCGTCCACGGCGTACCGCGTGCTCGTCGACGGACTCGACAAGGACGTGCTCGTCCGGCACAACGCCGTCGACAACGCGATGTACAACAACGTCTTCCAGGGCACGGTCAGCAACACGACCTGCGGCCCGGAGCACCCGTTCGAGCTCGACGACGACCTGACGAAGTCGATCACCGCGACGGCCCTCGCCGTACCTCTCGACGACGTCACGGTCACGCTCGAGGGCCCCGGTGGGCTCCACGAGACCCAGGACCTGCTGACCAGCCCGGAGGTCGCGACGTTCACCTCCGACGGCTTCCCGTCCGGGGTCTACACGGTGCAGATCTGCCCGTTCGACGACGCGTCCATCACGGTCGGCCAGTACGCCGTCCTCGTCGCCGCCAGCGACTCCGGCGCCCCGTCGACCGGCGACGCGAGCATCGACCCGCGCTGGCGCTACTTCACCGCCAACCCCGACCTCGCGTCGACCGCGGTCGGCACCGTCCCCGGCAACTCGGTCGTCGGCTGCTGGACCGGAACCGGCCCGGACTGCACCACCCCCAACGGCCCGCTGGCCAACAGCGCCGCCAACGACGGCCCCTGGGACAACGCCGCCGGCGTCCCGACCTCGACGACGGTCGGCAACAACGCCAACACCCACGAGGCCTGGGCCGACCCCGACGCCCCGGGCGGCCTGCTGCAGGCACCGGTGTCGCCGACCCGCGACTACACCACCGACTTCACGGACGCGTGGAACGAGTCCGGCTGCGACCCGAGCCAGCTGGTGCCGACCGGCAACGACATCGACGCGTCCGTCACCAACCTCTTCGCGTCGCACAACCGGATGCACGACTACAGCTACTACCTCGGCTTCACCGAGGACAACTACAACCTCCAGCTGAGCAACCGCGGCCACGGCGGCGTGGCCGGTGACGCCGAGGTCGGCAACGCCCAGGCCGGCGCGATCAGCGGGGGCAGCCCGACGTACCTGGGGCGCGACAACGCCAACCAGATCACCCTCAACGACGGCGTGCCCGGCATCACCAACCAGTACCTCTTCCAGCCGATCGCCGGGTCGTTCTACTCCCCCTGCACCGACGGCGCGCTCGACATGAGCATCGTCGGCCACGAGTACACCCACGCGATCTCCAACCGGATGATCGGCGGCCCCGACGACGGCATCACGTCCGAGCAGGGCGGTGCCATGGGTGAGTCGTGGGGCGACCTGAACGCCGCCGAGTACATGTTCGGCAACGGCTACTCCAACGGCGCCAGCCCGTGGGTCGTCGGCCCGTACGCCACCGGCAACGCCACGGCCGGCATCCGCGACTACCCCATCGACAAGAACCCGCTCAACTACTCGGACTACGGCTTCGACACCACCGGCCCGGAGGTGCACGCCGACGGCGAGATCTGGAACGGCACCCAGTGGGAGGTGCGCCAGGCGCTGGTGGCCAAGTGGAACAGCCAGTTCCCGTACGCCGACAAGCAGCTGCAGAAGGACTGCACGATCGCGTCCGGTGCCCAGAGCCCGCTCCCGGCCTCGCACTGCCCGGGCAATCGCCGCTGGATCCAGCTCGTCTTCGACGCCTTCCTGCTCCAGCAGGGCGCGACGTCGATGCTCGACGCCCGCGACGCCATGATCGCGGCCGACCAGATGCGCTTCGGTGGCGCCGACGTCGACACGCTGTGGGCGGCCTTCGCCCGTCGCGGCATGGGCGGCGCGGCCTCGACGCCGGACGCCGACTCCTCCGACCCGACGCCGAGCTTCGCCTCGCCGAAGGGGCCCAACGCCACGGTGACCTTCCGGTCGGCCGGCAAGGGCTCGGTCTACGTCGGTGACTTCGAGGCGCGGGTCACCCCGGTCGCGGACACCGACCCCGCGAGCACCCTGGGCGCGGCCGCCGACTTCACGCCGGGCACCTACCGGATGCTCTACGTCTCGCCCGACCACGGCTTCCAGCGGTTCACGCTCACCGTCGGCTCCGGCGCGGCCGACCAGACGGTGCGGATCGCCGACACCGACGTCAACCTCGCGAGCGCCGCCGCCGGCGGCGCCGTGATCGGGTCGACCGCCGGGTCGCTCAACCCGGAGTCGCTGATCGACGGCACCGAGGCCACCAACTGGGGCGGCGTCACCGCCGAGAACGTGGACGTCTCGAAGCCGTCCGTCGCCGTCGACCTCGCCGGCGGCGTGCACACGGTCCGCCGGGTGCAGGTGAGCGCCTACCTGACGCCGGCTCCCGCCGACCCCAACGAGCTGCCGCTGGCGGCCGACCCCGACTCGGGCTCGCGCTTCACGGCGCTGCGCAAGTTCGCACTCCAGGCGTGCGTCGCCGACTGCGCGTCGGACGGCGCCACCTGGAAGACGTTCTACACGTCGGCCGACGACGCGTTCCCCGGCACCGTGCCGCGGCCGGTCGCGCCCGACCAGACGCTGCGCACGTTCGCCGTACCCGCCACCCAGGCGGCCGCGGTCCGCCTGGTGGCGCTCGAGAACCAGTGCACCGGCAACGCCGAGTACGCCGGCGAGCAGGACAACGACCCCAACAACGCCACCGACTGCGCCACGGCGTCCGACCGGGGCACGATCGTGCACGCCTCGGAGCTGCAGGTCTTCGAGAACGCCGCGGCCCCTGGCGGCGTCGTCAAGGCGCCCACCAAGCCGGCGACGACCAGGACGAAGCTGTCGATCCCCGACCGCTCGGTCGTGCGCGGCCAGACCCTCAAGGGGTACGCCGTCGTCGTGCACGCCGGCAAGGCCATCGGTCGGGCCGGCAAGGTCGTCCTCTTCCGCGACGGCAAGCGCGTCGGCGCGGTCACCCTCGGCCGCGGCCGGACGGCGTTCAAGCTCAAGGGGCTCGCGGTCGGCACGCACCGGATCCGGGTGAAGTTCGTGCCCAAGGACCGCCACGCGTTCGGTGCCTCGACGTCGCGGGTCGTGAAGATCAGGGTCGTTCGCCGCCACTGAGTGAGACGGTCACCCACGGGCGCATCCGACCGGGCGAGGACGGGTAGTAGACCAGCGCAGTTGCAGGTCTTCTCCGCATTCTCGCTAGGTTGGAGCGCATGGTCGGACGCATCCCCGTCATGAACGTCACGCCGCTTGTCGACCTCGGTCGCCAGCCGGCGAAGGCGACGGTCGGCGAACCGTTTCCTGTCACTGCGAGCGTGTTCCGGGAAGGGCACGACCAGCTGGGCGCCGAGGTCGTGCTCACCGGACCCGACGGCGTACGCCGCGCTCCGGTGCGGATGACCAAGCACGCAGAGGTCCCCGACCTCTATGAGGCCTGGGTCACCCCGGACCTCCCCGGCGCCTGGACGTTCGAGGTCCAGGCCTGGTCGAGCCCGCTCGGCACCTGGTTCCACGACGGACCGATCAAGATCCGCGCCGACGTGGACACCGAGCTGATGTTCACCGAGGGCCGGCTGCTGTTCGAGCGGGTGCGCGCGTCACTCGACGCGAGCGAGACCGAGCAGGCGCGGACCATCGACGGCGCGATCCAGGCCGCCTCGGACACCGACCGGCCCGTCGCTGCCCGGCTGGCCGCGATCGAGGACCCGGCCGTGATCTCCGCCCTCGAGAGCCACCCGATCCGCGAGCTGCTCACCGTCGAGGGCCCCTACCCGGCGTACGCCGACCGGACCAAGGCGCTCTTCAGCAGCTGGTACGAGTTCTTCCCGCGCTCCGAGGGCGCGAAGAAGAACGCGAAGACCGGCAAGGTCACCAGCGGCACCTTCAAGACCGCGGCCAAGCGGCTCGACGCCGTCGCGGCGATGGGCTTCGACGTGATCTACCTGCCGCCGATCCACCCGATCGGCGAGGTCAACCGCAAGGGCCCCAACAACACCCTCGACCCGGGTCCGGGCGACCCGGGCTCCCCGTGGGCGATCGGCTCCAAGGACGGCGGGCACGACGCGATCCACCCCGACCTCGGGACGTTCGCCGACTTCGACGCCTTCGTGGCGCGGGCCAACAAGCTCGGCCTCGAGGTCGCGCTCGACCTCGCGCTGCAGGCCGCACCCGACCACCCGTGGGTCACCAGCCACCCGGAGTGGTTCACCCCGCGCGCCGACGGCACGATCGCGTACGCCGAGAACCCGCCGAAGAAGTACCAGGACATCTACCCGGTCAACTTCGACAACGACCCGACCGGCATCTGCCGCGAGGTGCTCCGGATCGTCCGGCTCTGGATCTCGCACGGCGTCCGGATCTTCCGGGTCGACAACCCCCACACCAAGCCGCTGGCGTTCTGGGAGTGGCTGCTCACGGAGGTACGCCGCACCGACCCCGACGTGCTCTTCCTCGCCGAGGCGTTCACCCGCCCCGCGATGATGCGCGGCCTCGGGGCGATCGGCTTCCAGCAGTCCTACACGTACTTCACGTGGCGCACCGCGAAGTGGGAGATCGAGGAGTACCTGCTCGAGCTGTCCCACGAGACCGACCACCTGATGCGGCCCAACTTCTTCGTCAACACCCCCGACATCCTGCACGCCTACCTCCAGTACGGCGGGCCGGCAGCGTTCAAGATCCGCGCCGTCATCGCGGCGACCGGCTCGCCCAGCTGGGGCGTGTACGCCGGCTACGAGCTCTTCGAGCACGTGGCGGTCAAGCCCGGCAGCGAGGAGTACCTCGACTCGGAGAAGTACCAGATCCGCATCCGCGACTGGGCGGGCGCCGAGGCCGAGGGGCGCACGCTCGCGCCGTACCTCACCCGGCTCAACGAGATCCGCCGCGCGCACCCGGCGCTGCAGCTGCTCCGCAACGTGACCATCCACTGGAGCGACGACGAGAACATCCTGGTCTTCTCGAAGACGCACGAGGACGACACCGTCATCGTCGTCGTCAACGTGGACCCGCACGCCACCCGCGAGACCACGGTGCACCTCGACCTGGCCGCGCTGGGCCTGACCGAGACCGACTCGTTCGTGGTCCACGACGAGATCACCGGCGAGGACTGGGGCTGGGGCCAGCACAACTACGTCCGGCTCGACCCCCACCACGAGCCTGCCCACATCCTCACCGTGAGGAGGACCCGTTGACCCCCGAGATCACCGAAGAGAGCACGACCCGCACCCCCGAGTGGTTCAAGACCGCCGTCTTCTACGAGGTCCTGGTCCGCGCGTTCCGCGACTCCAACGCCGACGGCACCGGCGACTTCCGCGGCCTGGTCGAGAAGCTCGACTACCTGCAGTGGCTGGGCGTGGACTGCCTCTGGATCCCGCCGTTCTTCCCGAGCCCGCTGCGCGACGACGGGTACGACGTCGCCGACTACACCGGCGTGCACCCGGAGATCGGCACCATCGACGACTTCCGGTACTTCCTCGACGAGGCGCACAAGCGCGGCCTGCGCGTGATCATCGACTTCGTCATGAACCACACGAGCGACCAGCACGCGTGGTTCCAGGCGTCGCGCAACGACCCCGAGGGCCCGTACGGCGACTTCTACGTCTGGTCGGACACCGACGAGCTCTACGAGGAGGCACGGGTCATCTTCGTCGACACCGAGCCGTCCAACTGGACCTGGGACCCGGTGCGCCAGCAGTACTTCTGGCACCGCTTCTTCTCCCACCAGCCCGACCTCAACTTCGACAACCCGGCCGTCCACGACGCGATCATCGACGCGATCCGCTTCTGGATGGACATGGGCATGGACGGCTTCCGCCTCGACGCGGTGCCGTACCTCTACGAGCGCCCGGGCACCAACGGCGAGAACCTCCCCGAGACCCACGACTTCCTCAAGAAGGTGCGCAAGGTCGTCGACGACGAGTACCCCGGCCGGGTGCTGCTCTGCGAGGCCAACCAGTGGCCCGAGGACGTCGTCGACTACTTCGGCGACCCGGAGGTCGGCGGCGACGAGTGCCACATGGCCTTCCACTTCCCGGTGATGCCGCGCATCTTCATGGCGGTACGTCGCGAGTCGCGCTTCCCGATCTCGGAGATCCTCGAGCAGACGCCGGCGATCCCCGACAAGTGCCAGTGGGGCATCTTCCTGCGCAACCACGACGAGCTGACGCTCGAGATGGTGACCGACGACGACCGCGACTACATGTGGGGCGAGTACGCCAAGGACCCCCGGATGAAGGCCAACATCGGCATCCGCCGGCGCCTGGCTCCCCTGCTCGACAACGACACCAACCAGATCGAGCTCTTCAACGCGCTGCTGCTGTCGCTGCCCGGGTCGCCGTGCCTCTACTACGGCGACGAGATCGGGATGGGCGACAACATCTGGCTCGGTGACCGCGACGGCGTCCGCACGCCGATGCAGTGGACCGCCGACCGCAACGCCGGCTTCTCCTCGGCCACGCCGGGCAAGCTGGACCGCCCGGTGATCCAGGACCCGGTGTTCGGCTACCAGTCGGTCAACGTCGAGGCCCAGCTCGAGAACTCCTCGTCGCTGCTGCACTGGACCCGCCGGATGATCCACGCCCGGCGCAACCACCCGGCGTTCGGCCTCGGGGACTTCCACGACCTCGGCGGCTCCAACCCGTCGGTGCTGTCGTACGTCCGCGAGCACACCACCGAGGACGGTCACGAGGACCTGATCCTCTGCGTCAACAACCTGTCCCGCTTCCCGCAGCCGATCGAGCTGGACCTGCGGCGCTACCAGGGCCGGCAGCCGGTCGAGCTCCTCGGTGGCGTCCCCTTCCCCGAGATCGGCGAGCTCCCCTACCTGCTCACGCTGGCGGGTTACGGCTTCTACTGGTTCCGGCTCACCGCCGAGCAACCCACCGAGGAGGGTCAGCTGCTGTGACCGCCCAGACCCCAGAGCTCCAGCCCGATGTATTCGTCAGGTACCTAGAACGCACCCGCTGGTTCGGCGGCAAGGGCCGGCCGTTCACCGTCACGGGAGTACGCCGCATCGGTGAGCTCCCGGGCAGCGGCGACGGCCTGTGGGTGGTGATCGACCTGGTCGAGGTCACCTACGGCGACGGCCCGGGTGGCACCGAGATCTACCAGGTGCCCCTGGCCCTCTACACGGACCCCGAGACGCGGCTCGACCACGCCTTCCTCGGATGGTGGGAGGAGCCCGAGTTCGGCTGGGTCCACGCCTACGACGCGCTGCACGACCGCGAGGCGATGGGCCTGTGGCTCCGCGCGTTCGCCGGTGCAGCCGACGAGGCCGGGGGCAACCGGACCGACCTCTCCAGCGGACTCGCCTTCCACCGGCTCGAGGGCCACGACCTCGACCTCGACACCCACTCGACCCTCTTCTCGGGTGAGCAGTCGAACTCGTCGGTCGCCTTCGGCGAGGACGCGCTGATGAAGGTCTTCCGCAAGATCACGCCCGGGGTCAACCCCGACATCCAGGTGCACGACGTGCTCACCCGCGCCGGCTCCGACCACATCGCCGCGCTCTACGGCTGGCTCGACTGGGTGGACGGTGCGCCCTCGAGCGACACCGACGACGGCCGGGGCACGACCATGCAGCTCGCGATGCTGCAGCAGTTCCTGCGGACCGCCAGCGACGGCTGGGACCTCGCGGTCTCCAGCGCCCGCAACCTCTTCGCCGAGGCCGACCTGCACGCCCACGAGGCCGGCGGCGACTTCGCCGGCGAGGCCGCCCGCCTCGGCGAGGCGCTGCGGGAGGTGCACGTCGTGCTCGCCGAGCACTTCCCGACCGAGCGCCGGGGCGCCGACGCGGCCGTCGAGCTCGCCGACGCCATGACGACGCGTCTCGACGACGCCCTCGCCGTGGTGCCCGAGCTCGCGCCGCACGCCGAGGAGCTGCGCGCGACGTACGACCGGGTGCGCGCGCTGCCCGGGCTCGACGTGCAACGCGTCCACGGCGACCTGCACCTCGGCCAGACCCTCCGCACCAGCCTCGGCTGGAAGATCGTCGACTTCGAGGGCGAGCCGGCCAAGCCGCTCGCCGACCGGCTGCTGCCGGACTCGCCGTGGCGCGACGTCGCCGGGATGCTGCGCTCCTTCGACTACGCCCCGCGCGTCGTCGAGCGCTCGTTCGCCCAGGACGACGCGGAGGGTGCGCCGCAGCGCGCCTACCGCGCCGACGAGTGGGCGCACCGCAACAGCAACTACTTCCTGACGGCGTACGCCGGCGGCCAGATCAGCGCCGAGGACCGCGTCCTGCTGGACGCGTACGTCGCCGACAAGGTCGTCTACGAGACCGTCTACGAGACCCGCAACCGACCGGCCTGGGTGGACATCCCGCTCGCGGCCGTCGCGAGGATGGAACAGGCATGAGCACCCCGAAGGTCCAGCCCGTCTCCGAGACCGAGCTGAGCCAGGTCGTCCACGGTCAGCACGGCGACCCGCACGGCGTGCTCGGCCCGCACCCGTACGACGGCGCGGTGACGGTGCGCGTCCTCAAGCCGCTCGCGACGACCGTCGAGGTCCGCTGGGACGGAGGCTCCGTCGGGCTGGCCCACGAGCACGAGGGCATCTGGGTCGGCGTCATCCCGCTCCCCGACGTCCCCGACTACCGGGTCGCGGCGTCGTACGGCGCGGAGCCGATCGTGCTCGACGACCCCTACCGGTTCCTGCCGACGCTCGGCGAGATGGACCTGCACCTGATCAACGAGGGCCGCCACGAGCAGCTCTGGGAGGTGCTCGGGGCCAAGGTCCGGCACTACCCCGGCGCGCTGGAGCCGGTCACCGGCACGTCCTTCGCCGTGTGGGCGCCGTCGGCGCGCGCGGTCCGGATCAAGGCCGACTTCAACAGCTGGGACGGCCGCGAGCACCCGATGCGGCAGCTCGGCACCTCCGGCGTCTGGGAGCTCTTCGTCCCGGGCGTCCGCGGCGGCACGGCGTACAAGTTCGTGATCCTCGGCCCCGACGGCGAGTGGCGCGAGAAGGCCGACCCGATGGCGGTCTGGGCCGAGAAGCCCGCCGACACGGCCTCGAAGATCTTCGAGTCGAGCTACGAGTGGAACGACGACGCGTGGCTCGCCGCGCGCGCCGAGAGCTCCCCGGTCAACGGCCCGATGAGCATCTACGAGATGCACCTCGCGTCCTGGAAGAAGCACCACGACGGCCGCTTCTGGTCGTGGGCCGAGCTGGCCGAGGAGCTGCCGGCGTACGTCGCCGGCCTGGGCTTCACCCACGTCGAGCTGATGCCGGTGATGCAGCACCCGTTCGGCGGCTCGTGGGGCTACCACGTGACGTCGTACTTCGCCCCGGACTCGCGCTTCGGCGACCCCGACGGCTTCCGGCTGCTCGTCGACAAGCTCCACCAGGCCGGCGTGGGCGTCATCCTCGACTGGGTGCCCGGGCACTTCGCCACCGACGAGTGGGCGCTCGCCCGCTTCGACGGCACGCCGCTCTACGAGGACCCCAACCCGCAGCGCGGGTGGCACAAGGAGTGGGGCTCCCACATCTTCAACTTCGGTCGTCGGGAGGTGCGCAACTTCCTCTACGCCAACGCGGTCTACTGGCTGGAGGAGTTCCACGCCGACGGGCTGCGCGTCGACGGCGTCGCGTCGATGCTCTACCTCGACTACGCCCGCGAGGACGGCGAGTGGTCGCCCAACATCCACGGCGGGCACGAGAACCTCGAGGCCGTGCAGTTCCTGCAGGAGATGAACGCGACCGTCTACAAGCGGATCCCCGGCATCGCCACCATCGCCGAGGAGTCGACGTCGTGGCCGGGTGTCACGAAGCCGACATCGCAGGACGGGCTCGGCTTCGGCTTCAAGTGGAACATGGGCTGGATGCACGACTCGCTGGACTACCTCGCCCACGAGCCGGTCTACCGCGCCTACCACCACGGGGAGATGACCTTCTCGCTCGTCTACGCCTTCTCCGAGAACTTCGTGCTGCCGCTCTCGCACGACGAGGTCGTGCACGGCAAGGGCTCACTGCTGCGCAAGATGCCGGGCGACCGCTGGCAGCAGCTCGCCAACCTGCGCGCCTACTACGGCTTCATGTGGGCGCACCCGGGCAAGCAGCTGATCTTCATGGGCTGCGAGCTCGGCCAGGAGTCCGAGTGGGCGGAGTCGCGCGAGCTCGACTGGTGGCTCCTCGAGCACCCCGAGCACCGCGGCGTGTCCGACCTGGTCCGCGACCTCAACGCGGCGTACGTCGGCTCCCCGGCCGTGTGGTCGCAGGACAACGATCCGAGCGGCTTCCAGTGGATCGACGCCAACGACGCCGGCCGCAACGTCTTCTCGTTCCTGCGCCGCGGCACGGACGGCACGCCCGACGTCGTCTGCGTCTCGAACTTCGCCTCGGTGCCCCACGACGACTACCGGGTCGGACTGCCCGCCGCCGGCGAGTGGGACGAGATCCTCAACACCGACGCCGAGATCTACGCCGGGTCCGGCGTGGGCAACTTCGGCGCGGTGACGGCCGTCGAGGGCGAGTGGTCCGGGCAGCCGGCGTACGCCACCATCGTCGTCCCACCCCTGGCGACGGTGTGGTTCCGGCGTCGCGCCTGATCAGTAGTCTGGCCCCGTGACCGAGCCAGCGACCATCGTGACGACCGTCGCGGAGGGCACCGCACGCATCACCTGGACGACCGACACCCCCATCGACGTCATCCGCCACCAGGTGGTCGCCGCGCTCGCCGACCATGCCCGGGTCGAGGCGCTGGTCGACCCCGACGACGAGGGCGGCCAGCGCGCCGCGACGTGGTCGGGGCTTCGTCGCGAGGGCGTCATGCGCGGCGTGACCGTCGACGGCACGCCGGTCGACCGGGTCGTCTACGCGCGGCTGGCGACCGACACCCCGCTGCACGAGCCCGAGGGGTTCCGGGCGCTGCTCAACTCCTTCCTGCCCCGCAAGCGCGCGATCGGGCAGATGCTCATCCGCGACCAGGACGGGCGGGTGCTGCTCTGCCAGCTGACCTACAAGCCCGACTGGGACCTGCCGGGCGGCGTCGTGGAGGTCAACGAGTCCCCGCGGGAGGCGGTCACCCGCGAGATCGAGGAGGAGCTCAGCCTCGACCTCCCCGCGGGCGCGCTGGTGCTCACCGACTGGCTGCCGCCGTGGAGCGGCTGGGACGACGCCCTGTGCCTGGTCTTCGACGGCGGCGTCCACGACGCCTCCCTCACCGACGCGATCGTGCGCGAGGCCCGCGAGATCCGGTCGGCCGAGTTCTGCACGCCCGAGCAGGTCGCCGAGCGCTGCGCCGACTTCACCGCCCGCCGGATCGCGTCCGCGCTGGCCAACGTCGGCCCCGACGGACCCGGCGGACCGGCGTACACGGAGTCGGGCCGGTAACGCCGAGTCGGCGCCAGATTGCAGCCGAGTCGGCGCCAGATTGCGGTGTGCCTGCAATCTGGCGCCGACTCGGCATTTGGGGAGCCGTGGCACGATGATTACATGATTACAAACGAGACCCAGGAGCGCGTGACGGGCTGGTTCGCCGGCCGGCTCCCGGCGGAGTGGCAGCAGTCCCCCGCCGACGTCACCGTGGACCGCGAGGAGATCACGGTCGTCCTGACGATCGCGGACGTCGAGCTGGCGGGCGCGTCCGAGGCCGCGCTGGCCGAGGCCCGGGCGGGCCGAGCGTCGGCGTTCCGCGAGGAGACCCGCGACCAGCGGATGGAGATCGCCCAGGAGGCGCAGCACCGGTTCGAGCGGAAGGTGTCGTGGGGCGTCGCCATCGGCGACCGCAGCGAGCTCTGGACCCACGTGGCCGCGCCGACCATGACACGGCTCCGTCAGCCGCAGCGACTCGTGCTCGACACGCTCGTCGACGCCGGGGTCGCCCGGTCCCGCGCGGACGCCCTGGCGTGGTGCGTGCGCTTGGTCGGCCAGCACGAGGGCGACTGGATCGCCGAGCTCCGCGAGGCGATGAACGCCGTCGACGACGTACGCGCGAAGGGCCCTTCGGCCTAGCAGCGGTGAGCAGGCAACCGTCTCAGACGGCGGTGGGAAGCGAGACGGTTGCCTGCTCACCGCCGGCCGGGGCCGCGGGGCGCGCCGGACGCATCGCGACCAGCACGCCGGCGATCAGCAGCAGCCCGCCGAGCAGCTCGGCGCCGTTGGGCCGCTGGTCGAGCAGCAGCCAGGCCGAGGCCATCGCGACCACCGGGGCGAGCAGCACCCACGGCACCACCGAGGACGACTGGTTGCGCGAGAGCAGCGTGTTGAAGACGCCGTACCCGACCAGCGAGGCCAGTCCCGCGGTGTAGAGCGTCGAGAGCGCGGCCTCCCACGAGAACGACGTGAGCGCGTCGCCCACCACGGTCGGGCCGTCGACCAGCAGGGAGAGCGCGAACAGCGGCACGGGTACGACGAGCGCCGACCAGATCGTCAGCGACAGCCCGCCCTTCACCCCGGACGCGCGCGAGACCACGTTGCCGACCCCCCACGACAGCGCGCCGAGCAGGCACAGCACGAGGGCGACCGTGGTCACCTGGCCACCGCGCCCGACAGCGACGATCGCGAGGCCGGCGGAGCCCAGGACCACACCGGCGACCTGGGCCGTGGTCGGGATCTCGCGCAGGACGCCCGCGGCGATCAGGACCGTGAAGATGACCTGCGCCTGGAGGACCAGCGCGGCGAGCCCCGGCGGCATCCCGGCGTCCATCGAGACGTAGAGGAAGCCGAACTGGCCCAGCGACATGAAGACCCCGACGGCGGCGACCACCCGCCAGGGCGCGTCGGGACGGCCGACGAAGAGGATCGCCGGGAAGACCACGAACACGAACCGGACCGCCACGAAGAGCAGCGGCGGGATGCCGTCCATGCCCCAGTCGATCACCACGAAGTTGAAGCCCCAGATCGTGGCGACGAAGGCAGCGAGCAGGGAGTCACGGCGGTTCACCCGCTCAGCCAACCCTACGACGACCATGTAGCACCAGCGAATGATGATGCATGAATCCAGGTAGCATCGCTACATGATCGACCTGGCCGCCCTCACCAGTCTCCGCGCCGTCGACACCCACGGCTCCGTCGTGGGCGCGGCCGACGCGCTCGGCTTCACCCCCAGCGCGGTCTCCCAGCAGGTCAAGCGGCTGGAGAGGCAGACCGGCGTCCCGCTGCTCGAGCGGGTCGGCCGCGGCGTCATCCTCACCGACCACGGGCGGCACCTGGTCGACGCCGGCGTACGCCTGCTCGCCGAGCTCGAGGAGGTCGAGTCCGGGCTGCACGAGCGCGCCGGGACGGTCTCCGGGCACCTGCGCCTGACCGCCTTCTCGACCGCGATGCGCGGGCTGGTCGCCCCCGTCGTTCGCGACCTGCGCACGGCCCACCCCGACCTGGCGCTCACCCTCACCGAGCGCGAGCCCTGGGACACCGTCGACCTGGTCGCGACCGGGCAGAGCGACCTCGGGGTGGTGCACCGCTGGGGCGACGTGCCGATCACCATCCCCGACCACCTGGAGGCCACCCAGGTCGCGCGCGACGTCGCGGACGTGATCGTGCCGGTCGGCCACCCGCTCGCGACCCGCTCCCGGGTCAGCCCGCGCGACCTCGTCGACGAGGGCTGGATCGCCACTCCCGACGGCACCATCTGTCGCGAGTGGCTCACCCGGATGTACGCCGGGACGGGGCGGCTGCCGCGGATCGCGCACACCGCGATGGAGTTCGACTCCCACCTGGCGCTGGTCCGCGCCGGGCTCGGCATCGCGCTGGTCCCCCGGCTGGGTCGTCAGCCGCTCGGCGACCAGCTGGTCGGCGTGCCCGCGCACGATCCCGAGCCGACCCGCGACATCATCGCGGTGCACCGGCGCAGCATGACCGGGTCGCCGGCCGTCCGCGCGGTGCTGGCTGCCTTGACCGGGTCGGCTAGAAGAGCGCGGACGCCAGGCTCTGGCGGCCCTTGAGCACCCGCGGGTCGTCGTTGCCGACCGCACCGAAGAGGCCGAGGAGGTGCTCGCGTGCCTTGTTGCGGTCGTCGCCGGAGCTACGCCGCACCAGCTCGATCAGCCGGATGAACGCGTCCTCCACGTGCCCGCCGAGCATGTCGAGGTCGGCGACCATGGTCTGGGCGTCGACGTCGTCGGGGTTGGCGGCGCCGGCGGCACGGGCGGCGTTGAGGTCGACGCCCTGGGTGCGCTGCAGCACCTTCGCCATCGCGAGTCCGGCGGCGGCCTCGACGTCGGCCGGGTTGGCGGTGACGAGCTTCTGGTACTCCGCGACCGCACGGTCGATGTCACCGTCGCCGAGCGCGTCCTGGGCGGCCGCGTAGCGCGGGTCGTAGTCCGGCTCCCCGTCGCCGTCGGTGTCGACGGCAGCGGACCGCGGCTGGTGGCGGCCGGTCATCCCCTGCGCGGTCAGCTGCTGCATGACGGTGGTCAGCGCCGAGCGCAGCTCGTCGATCGGCAGCACGTCCTGGATCAGCGGCGCCGGCCGGCCGTCGAGGACCGCGACCACGAGCGGGATCGACGGGATCTGCATCGCCTGCGCGATGCCGGGCGCCTCGTCGATGTTCACGAGGCCGACCAGGAACCGGCCCTCGAACTCGGTCGACAGCGTCACGAAGTCGTCGGCGAGCTGCTGGCTGTCGGGCATCCGCGTGGGTGAGTAGAAGACGAGCAGGACCGGCGCCGTCATGGACGTCTCGATGACGGACTGGAAGGCCTCCTCGGTCACCTGGACGGCGTACGACGAGCCGCCGGCGGCCGCGGCACCGGCCGAGCCGGAGCTCGACGGGGTCGCGGGAGCCTTGAGTCCGGACAGGTCAATCGCTCCGGGGCGCGAGAACGGCTGCTGCGTCATGGAACCAATCCTAGGGAAGGCCCCTCAGCCGAGGCCAAGCGCCACCGCCTCCTCGCGCAGCTCGGCGCGCATGCTCGGGTGCGCGGCGTGCTCGATCAGCTGGCGGGCCTGCTCCCGCTGGTCGTGCCCGGCGATCTCGGCGACCCCCTGCTCGGTGACGACCGCCGTCATCTGGAAGGACGTCACCGGCTCGTCGACCAGCGGCACGATCGTCGAGCAGTCGGCCTTCGGGTGCCACGACCGGAGCGCGATGAACGCCTGGCCGCCGGCGGCGTGCATCGCCCCCACGATGAAGTCGGTCTGCCCGCCGAAGCCGGAGTGGATCCGGGCGTTGATCCGCGAGGCGTTGGCCTGCGCGAAGAGGTCGACCTGGAGCGCGGTGTTGACGCTGACCATGGCCGGGTTGCGAGAGATCAGCGCGGGGCTGTTGGTGACCTCGGTGCGCGCCATTTGGATCCGCTCGTTGCCGTCCGCCCACGCCAGCAGCTCGGGCGAGCCGAAGAGGAAGGACGCGGTGATCGGCACGTTGCGATCCAGCGCGCCGATCTTCTCCAGCCCGAGGATGCTGTCCGAGAACATCTCGGTCCAGACCCGCAGCCCGGAGCGGTCCCGCAGGCCCTGCAGGGTCGCGTCCGGTACGGCGCCGATGCCGGCCTGCAGGGTCGACCCGTCGGCCACCCGCTCGGCGACCAGCTCGCCGATCCGGGCCGAGGCGTCGTCGATCGTCGTGACCGGCGCCGTCGGCAGGGCGGCATCGGCCTCGACCAGGACGTCGACCAGGTCGAGGTCGACCAGCGCGTCGCCGTACGTCCACGGCATCCGGTCGTTGACCTGCGCGATCACGATCCCGCCGCGTCGCTTCGCGGCCTCGAGCGCGGCCGGCAGCACGTTGACCTCGACCCCGAGCGAGACCCGTCCGTGCCGGGGCCGGGTGGTGTGCAGGACCACCGCGTCGGGCGGCAGCTGTCGCCCGAACAGCGTCGGCACCATCGACAGCCGCGACGGCACGTAGCTCAGCCGCGGGCTGCGCCGCACCCCCGGACCGACGAACGACGTCTCGAGGGTCACGCCCTCGCGGTCGGGCAGACCCGGCTGGCCGTTGAGCACCCACAGGCGGTAGCGGTCGAGGCCGGCGTCCAGCAGGCCGAGGGTGTGCCACGGGATCGCGTGGTTGCCGGACACCACCACGCGCGGGTCGTCGGGAAGGGCGGCCAGGGCGCGCGCGAGATCCACCCCCTGATTCCACCAGACCCCACCAGCGCGACCAGGGCCGGAAGTCCCGATCAACCCCTTGCTACCCGGACGGGGTTCGGGGTAGGACGGACGTCGGCGCCAACCCGCCACGAGCGGGGAGCACTCGGCTGGCGCCTGTCTCGGGAGGTCTCATGAAGACGTCGTTCCTGCCCGCAGGAGTCGCCCTCGCCACGTGCGCGGCCGGTCTCCTCATCCCCTTCGGAGCCGCCACCGCGGCACCGAGGACCGCTACCGCGGCCCCACCTCGTACGCCGACGCCCAGCGACGTGCGCGAGGTGTCGCCGGACAAGAAGTACTCCACCAAGCTGCTCGGCAGCCAGTCCCGGCTCAGGGCCCTGGCCGCTGCCCCCACTCCCCCGGTCGGCACCCAGCGGCTCTGGCTCGGGCTCGACGACTACAACGGCACGCTGTACCGGAAGTCGTACACGCTGAAGGCCGTCGGCGACAAGATCGAGGTCTGGGTCGCGGACGACACGTCCTTCCCGGCCGGTGACTGCCGCGGCGCCGCCAGCACGGTGGTCACGCAGGCCCAGGTCGACCGGCTGGTGAGCGAGTTCGACGGCAACATGTTCCCGAAGGAGACGACCGCGTTCAGCACGCCGCCGGACCGCGACGGCACCGGCGGCTCCGTGCCGGGCGTCGACTCCACCGGCGACGGGGACAACACCGTCGCCCTCATCGACAACGTCCGCGACGACAACTACTACGACTTCCCCGCGGCGTCGACGTACATCGCGGGCTTCTTCTCGTCGCAGTTCAACGAGCTGCTCGACCGCAACGTGATGACGATCGACGCCTACGACTGGGCACACCGCACCGGCGACAACCCGCCGGACGCGTCGACGGCCGACCCGTGCACGAGCCGACCGGCCCGACCCAACCTCTACGAGGGCACGTTCGCCCACGAGTGGCAGCACCTGCTCCAGTACTACACGGACCCGTTCGAGGTGAACTGGATCAACGAGGGCCTCTCGGACTTCGCGCAGACGCTGGTCGGGTACGTCGACGCCACCAAGACCGTCGACCAGCCCGGTGCCGACAGCCACCTCTACTGCTTCCAGGGCTTCGGCACCGTGCAGACGCCGTACAACCCCAACCCGCGCGACTGCGGCGGCGCCCAGAACTCCCTGACGCTGTGGGGTGAGGACCCCAACCCGGCCGCGGTCCTGGCGGACTACGGCAACGCCTACTCGATGATGCTCTACCTCTACGACCGCTTCGGCACCGACTTCATGTCGGCGCTGCACCGCGACGGGGAGTTCCAGGGTGTCGCGAGCCTCGCGAACGAGCTCAAGGGCGAGGGCATCAACGACCCGTACAAGGTGATCCACCAGTTCCAGTCGATGGTGCTGCTCGACAAGATCGTCGGCGACGCCAAGCACTCGATCGTGCTGGGAGCGGACAAGCGGGTGGTCACGACGCCGAGCCTGCGCTCGACGGTCAACCTCGACAACCCGGAGTCCTACGACACCCCCGGCGCCGCACCCAACGGTGCCGACTACGTCGCGCTCCGCGGGAGCGACGGCAAGGCGCTCAAGGGCAGCAAGGTCAGGTCGCTGTCCTTCGACGGCGTCGCGACCCTGCCGACGCAGCCGCTGACCTGGACCGTCGTCTCCGACGACCCCGACCGCGCCGGCAACCCGGTGCTGTGGTCCGGCAACGCGACCAACCTCGACAGCGCCGCCGTCACCTCGGTGACGGTCCCGGCCGCCGACCCGACGCTGACCTTCCTCGCCAAGTACGGCGCCGAGCTCGGCTACGACTACGGCTACGTGCAGGTCTCGACCGACGGCGGCAAGACCTACACGTCGATCGCCGGCAACCACACCGTCGAGGGGCCGCTCGGCGCCGCGCTCAACGGCACCACCTCGGGGTTCGAGTCGGAGTCGTACGACCTCTCGGCGTACGCCGGGCAGAGCATCCTGCTCGCCTTCCGCTACGTCAGTGACGGCGGGGTCAACGAGGGCGGCCTGAAGGTCGACGACGTCAAGGTCGGCGGCACCACCGTCAGCGACGGGTCGAGCCTGGCGCCGTTCAAGTCGCCGACGCAGATCCACCCGCAGGAGGTCCACAACTGGGACGTCAAGCTGGTCGGCATCCGCGCCGGCAAGGTCCCGGCGGTGCTCCAGGTCGAGTGGAACGGCCGGCGGCACCTGACCCTCGACCGGCGCGACCTGGTCGCGGCAGCGCCGTTCGACAAGGTCGTCGCGATCATCGCGACCGACGACCCGACGGAGCTGGTGCAGCAGTTCGCGCCGTACACGCTGAAGGTCAACGGGGTCACCCAGCCGGGCGGCTCCTGACCTAGCGGATCCACCGATAGAGCTGCCCGTCGCGGACCTCCACCGCGGCGGGCGGCTTCGGTGTGGGGTGGCTGCGCAGGTGCTGCAGCACGGCGGTGCGCCCCCGCAGCGCCGTCTCGCCGTCGACGAAGTGCAGGTGGGGGTGCAGCAGCAGCCGCGCCCGGTCCCACTCGCCGGCGTCGACGGCCGCCCAGGCCGCCGCCGCCGGCGGGTCGAGCTCGGGCAGGTCGTGCAGCATCTTCGGCGTGCACATCCGCCACGCGTCGGTGACCAGCTCACGCATCTCGACCGGTTCCAGGCGGTCCAGGTGGGCGCACACCCACTGGTAGCGGAGGTCGCTGGTCGGTGGCAGGAAGAAGGTCTCGGGGTCGGACTCGACCAGCCCGTCGCGGGCGTCCTTCGGGTAGCCGAAGCCCATGTCGGACTCGTCCTTCGAGAACGCGGCATAGACGATCTGCCGGACCTTGAGCTTGGCGCGCCCGCCCGTGTGGAACTCGTAGGTCCGGGGCAGGGCCAGGCCGACGCGGCGGACGTCGTCGGCGGTGACCATCGCGCTGGCCTAGAAGTCCCCGGCGGCCTTGCGGACCGGGGTGAGCACGGCCGAGATGGTCGCCAGGTCCGCCTCGGAGAGCGCGCTCAGCGCGAAGTCGGCGTCGACCAGGTCCGCGGTCGCCACCTCCACCAGCGCCCGGCCCTGGTCGGTGATCTCGGCGAGCACCGCCCGGCCGTCGTCCGGGTGGGCCTTGCGCTCCACCAGCCCGGCGGCCTCGAGGCCGCGCACGATCGAGGTGACCGACGTGGGGTGCACCTGCAGCCGCTCCCCCATCTTGCCCAGCGGCAGCGAACCACGGGACGAGAAGGTGAGCAGCACCAGTGCCTCGTAGCGGGCGAAGCTCAGCCCGTGCGGCTTGAGGATCGCGTCCAGCCGACCGATGACGAGCTGCTGGACGCGCATCAGCGAGGTGACCGCGTGCATGGCGGGTACGCCGTCCCAGCGCTTGCCCCACTGCCGGGCGGCCTCGTCGATGGGGTCGAACGGAAGGGCCACGCAGCGAGGTTAGGCCATCCCATCCCGGGCCGAGGTGTCGTCCACCTAGACGAGATCGGTGGTGGTCTCCCACAACAGCGCCGCCGCGGCGGCGTCGTGCGCATCGCCCGAGGGCTCGGCCGCCGCCGAGCGCCGGTGGTAGCCGCCCGGCACGGCCTCGGCCGACGTGGCGCAGAAGACGCTCGTGCGGGCCCCGTCCTCGGGACTGGCGAGCGAGCGGCGCTCGAGCGGCGCGGCCAGCTTGCGCAGCCGGGCCAGCACCGGTGCGGTCCCCAAGCCCCGGTCGGCGATCCGGGTGTAGACCGAGCCTGGGTGCAGGGAGTAGCCGTGCAGCCCGCGATCGCCGTACCGCCGCTCGATCTCGGCCGCCTCGTGCACGAGCGCGAGCTTGGAGGTGCCGTAGGCCGCCCAGGAGTCGTACGGCGTGACGCCGTCCGCCAGCCACGCGTTGCGCCCCCGGTCGTGCAGCTTGGAGACCACGTTGACGACCCGGGCCTCGCCGTGGGCGTCGGCCGTCGCCAGCAGGAGCGGGAGCAGCAACCGCGTCAGCTGGGCGGTGCCGAGGTAGTTGGTGCGCCAGTGGATCTCGTGGCCGTCGACGAGCTGCGGCTCGGACCACTTCGAGCGCAGGTCGAGGTGGATGCCGGCGTTGTTGACGAGCACGTCCAGCCGATCGGTGGTCGACGCGACCCACGCCGTGAGCTCGGCGACCGACTCGCGCGACGACAGCTCCAGCGGGTGGGTGTCGGCCGAGACGGCGGAGGTCCGGGTTGTCGTCAGCACCCGGAAACCCTGTGTCCGCAGGGCCGTCGCGGTCGCCGCACCGATGGAGCCGGGTCCGGTCCCGGTGACCAGGGCGACTCTCATGCGTTCTTCACCGCGTCGTAGAGCTCCCGCATCTGCGGGCCGATCCGCGCGAGCTCCACGTACGGCGCTCCGCCGGCAGAACCATCGACGTAGGCGAACTCGATCTCGCCGTCCATCATCGAGCCGCGCATCAGCACTGGCACCCCGGCGGCCTCTGCGGAGGCGCACGCCGTGTCGACGTCGTCGACCTCGAAGCAGACGTGGTGCAGGCCAGGCCCGTGCGCGTCCAGGAACTCCCGGTGGATCGACGGACCGGCGACCGGCTGGATCAGCTCGAGCTGCAGGTCCCCGGCATACCCGAGCGAGACGTGCAGCGTGCAGTCCACCGGCGCGCCGCGCAGCGTGGTGGTGTCCGGCCCGAACCGCACGTCCGGGATCCGGGTCCACGTCGCGACCCCGAACTGCTCGGAGAGCAGCCGCTCGGTCGCCTCGATGTCGTCGGTGACCCAGCAGATCTGGACGACCGGTCCACTCGCAATGCCCACAGGATGCTCACAGTCCCTCGAGGAGCTCGTCCGCCGCAGCGTAGGGGTCCGACTCCCCCGCGGCCACCGCAGCGGCGAGCCCGTCGAGCTCCGACCGTCCGTGCACGTCGCCCCAGCGCTTGCGCAGTGAGGTCACGGCGATCGCCTCGATCTCGTCGCGGGCCCGGCGGGTCCGCCGCACCTCGAGCTCGCCGCTCGCCCTCAGCCACGCGCGGTGCCGCTCGATCTCCGCGGCCACCTCGTCGATGCCGAGGCCGCTCTGCGCGACGGTCTTGAGGATCGGCGGCGTCCAGGCGCTGTCGGGGCGCTCCGCCAGCGCGAGCATCGTGCGCAGGTCCCGGCGGACCTGGTCGGCGCCGTCCCGGTCGGCCTTGTTGACCACGTAGAGGTCACCGATCTCGAGGATGCCGGCCTTGGCGGCCTGGATGCCGTCGCCCATCCCGGGCGCGAGCAGCACGATCGTGGTGTCGGCGAGCCCGGCGACCTCGATCTCGCTCTGGCCGACCCCGACGGTCTCGACCAGGATCACGTCGCAGCCGGCGACGTCGAGCACCCGCAGGGCCTGCGGCGTGGTCCACGCGAGGCCACCGAGGTGCCCGCGCGAGGCCATCGACCGGATGTAGACGTCGGCGTCGAGGGCGTGGTCCTGCATCCGCACCCGGTCGCCGAGCAGCGCCCCACCGGAGAACGGCGACGACGGGTCGACCGCGAGCACGCCCACCCGCTTGCCCTGCGTGCGGAGCTCGCCGACCAGCGCGCTGGTCGACGTCGACTTGCCGACGCCCGGCGACCCGGTGATCCCGACGACCTGGGCGTTCCCGGCGTACGGCGCGAGGGCAGCCATCACCTCGCGGAGCAGCGGCGACTCGTCCTCGACCAGCGAGATCAGGCGGGCGACCGCCCGGGCCTCGCCGGCGCGGGAGCGCCCGACGAGGTCCGGTACGTCGACATCACGCCTTCGGGACACGCACGATCAGGGCGTCGCCCTGCCCGCCACCGCCGCAGAGCGCGGCGGCACCGACACCGCCGCCGCGGCGCTGGAGCTCGAGCGCGAGGTGCAGCACGACGCGGGTCCCGGACATGCCGACCGGGTGGCCCAGAGCGATCGCGCCGCCGTTGACGTTGACGATCTCCGGGTCCAGGCCCAGCGCGCGGGCGGACTCGATGCCGACCGCGGCGAACGCCTCGTTGAACTCGACCAGGTCGAGGTCGGCGGGGCTGATCCCCTCCTTGTCGCACGCCTTCTGGGTGGCGTTGGCCGGCTGCAGCTGCAGGCTCGAGTCGGGGCCGGCGACCATGCCGTGCGCTCCGATCTCGGCCAGCCACTCCAGGCCGAGCTCCTCGGCCTTGGCCTTGCTCATCACCACGACCGCCGCGGCGCCGTCGGAGATCTGCGAGGCGGAGCCGGCGGTGATCGTGCCGTCCTTGCTGAAGGCCGGGCGCAGCTTGCCGAGCGACTCGACGGTGGTGTCGCCGCGCACGCCCTCGTCGGCGCTGACCACGACCGGGTCGCCCTTGCGCTGCGGGATCGAGACCGGGACGACCTCGTCGTCGAAGACCCCGTTCTTCCAGGCCGCTGCGGCCTTCTGGTGCGAGGCGGCCGCGAACTCGTCCTGCTCCTCGCGGGTCAGCTTCACGCCCTCGGCGTTGATCTGCTCGGTCAGCCCGCCCATCGCCTGCTGGGTGGCCTGGTCGTAGAGAGCGTCGTACGCCATCGAGTCGACCAGGGCGACGTCGCCGAACTTGAAGCCCTCCCGCGACTTCGGCAGGAGGTGCGGGGCGTTGGTCATCGACTCCATGCCGCCGGCGACGACGATCTCGCACTCACCGGCGCGAATCAGCTGGTCGGCCATCGCGATCGAGTTGAGGCCCGACAGGCAGACCTTGTTGATGGTGATCGAGGGCATCGTCCACGGCAGCCCACCGGCGATGCCGGCGGCACGGGCGGGGTTCTGGCCCGCCCCGGCGAGGATGACCTGGCCCATGATCAGGTAGTCGACCTGCTCCGGCTGCACGCCGGCCTTCTCCAGGGCGCCCCGGATGGCGACGCCACCGAGCTCGGCCGCCGAGAGGCTCTTCAGGCCGCCGAGGAGGCGGCCGATCGGGGTGCGCGCACCCGCGACGATGACGGACGGACCGGACATGACAAGCCTCCAGGGTTCGTGGGTGGAACGCTGCCGACCTTACCCACGGGTCACCGGGGCGGCGAGGGTGGAAAACGTCACACGTGCTCGCCGCGGGGCCCTCGACGTACGACCATGACGACCATGAGCTCTGCCCACGGTCTCGATGCCGCCGCCCACCTGTTCACCGCGATCGACCACGTCGGCATCGCCGTGCCCGACCTCGACGCGGCGATCGCCTTCTACGAGCAGACGTACGGCATGCGGCTGGCCCACCAGGAGGTCAACGAGGAGCAGGGCGTGCGCGAGGCGATGATGGCCGTCGGCGACTCCGGCTCGTGCATCCAGCTGCTCGCGCCACTCAACGAGCAGTCGACGATCGCCAAGTTCCTCGACAGCAAGGGACCGGGCATCCAGCAGATGGCCTACCGCGTCACCGACGTCGAGGCGGTGAGCGCGATCCTGCGCGAGCGCGGCCTGCGGCTGCTGTACGAAGAGCCGCGGCGAGGCACGTCCGACTCCCGCATCAACTTCATCCACCCCAAGGACGCCGGGGGCGTGCTCGTGGAGCTCGTCGAGCCTGCCGCGGCCGCCCACTGACGGCGCCGACGTGAGGCAAGGGTCACAGGGGGTGTGCACACCTGTTACCGGTGGGTAATGTCCCGCCCAACCCAGACCGACACCTGAGCTACCCAGGAGCCGACGTGCAGCACATCCTCGACGCGATCATGGCGGGCGACGCGACCGCCGCTGACTTCGCCGCTCTCGAGCTTCCCGAGTCCTACCGCGCCGTGACGGTGCACAAGGACGAGGCCGAGATGTTCGACGGCCTCGACGCCAAGGACAAGGACCCCCGCAAGTCCCTGCACGTCGAGGACGTGGCGCTGCCCGAGCTCGGCCCGGGCGAGGCGTACGTCGCGGTGATGGCCTCGGCGATCAACTACAACACCGTGTGGACCTCGATCTTCGAGCCGGTCTCGACGTTCGGCTTCCTCGAGCGCTACGGGCGGCTCTCGCCGCTCGGCAAGCGGCACGACCTGCCCTACCACGTGGTCGGCTCCGACCTGTCCGGCGTCGTGCTCGCGACCGGCGCCGGCGTCACCAAGTGGGCGCCCGGCACCGAGGTCGTCGCGCACTGCCTCTCGGTCGAGCTGGAGTCGCCCGACGGGCACAACGACACGATGCTCGACCCCGAGCAGCGGATCTGGGGCTTCGAGACCAACTTCGGCGGCCTGGCCCACATCGCGCTGGTCAAGGCCAACCAGCTGATGCCCAAGCCCGCCCACCTCACCTGGGAGGAGGCCGCCTCCCCCGGGCTGGTCAACTGCACGGCGTACCGCCAGCTGGTCTCCAAGAACGGCGGCGACATGAAGCAGGGCGACAACGTCCTGATCTGGGGTGCCTCGGGCGGCCTGGGCGGCTTCGCGACGCAGTACGCCCTCAACGGCGGCGCCAACCCGGTCTGCGTGGTCTCCAACGAGGAGAAGGCCCAGATCGCCCGCTCCATGGGCGCCGAGATGATCATCAACCGCTCCGAGGCCGGGCTGAAGTTCTGGAAGGACGAGCACACCCAGGACCCCAAGGAGTGGCGCCGGTTCGGCGGGATGATCCGCGACCTCACCGGCGGCGAGGACATCGACATCGTCTTCGAGCACCCCGGCCGCGAGACCTTCGGCGCCAGCGTCTACGTGACCCGCAAGGGCGGCACGATCACCACCTGCGCGTCCACGAGCGGCTACATGCACGAGTACGACAACCGCTACCTGTGGATGAACCTCAAGAAGATCATCTCCTCGCACTTCGCCAACTACCGCGAGTCCTGGGAGGCCAACCGCCTCATCGCCAAGGGCAAGATCCACCCGACGCTCTCGCGGACCTACTCCCTCGACGAGGTCGGCCAGGCCGCCCTCGACGTGCACCACAACAAGCACCAGGGCAAGGTCGGCGTGCTCTGCCTCGCCCCCGAGGAGGGCCTCGGCGTCCGCGACCACGAGATGCGCGCCGAGCACCTGACGGCGATCAACCGCTTCCGGGGGGTCTGACCTCGGCCGAACGGCCATATCCCACCCCGGTCCGAGAAAATGTCTCGGGCCGGGGTGGGTTGTTTCCCATCGATCCGCAACACTGGGTCGCAAGGTGGGGGCCCGCACACCCCCAGCACGCACCGACAGCAAGGAGCAGCGCCGCGATGAGCGACCAGGGACTGTCCATCTTCGACGACAACGAGCCGGAAGAGGACGAGACCCACGCCGCCAACGACGCCACTCAGGTGATGCCCGCCGTGCCGCCGCGCCCGGCCGAGGCGGCACCGAGCGCACCGCCCGCACCCCCCGCCCCCGCACCCGCGGCGGCCCCCGCACCCGTGATCCCGCCCCGCGCGGCCCCCGCCGCCCAGGCGGCTGCTCCGGGCTCCCTCCCGGTCGTCCGTCGCGGCGGCTACGACCGCGACGCCGTGGACGCGAAGATCCGCCAGCTCGCCAGCGAGAAGTCCGGCCTGAGCAAGAGCCTGACCGAGTCCGAGAGCCGGGCGCTCGAGCTCGAGAAGCAGGTCGCCGCCCTGCAGGCCGACCTGGCCGAGCACCAGACCCCGTCGTACGCCGGGCTCGGTGGTCGCGCCTCCGCGATGCTGCGACTCGCCGAGGAGGAGGCGGGCGAGGTCCGCGAGACCGCCACCCGCGACGCCGCCGAGATCCGCGCCCAGGCGACCCGGGACGCCAAGGCGATCCGGGCCGACGCCTCCCGCGAGGCCGAGGACATGCGGCTGGTCCAGCTCAAGGAGCTCGACGAGAACCGCAGCCGCCTGATGGCCGACGCCGAGCAGGAGCGCTCGCTGGCCCGCAGCGAGGCGGCCGACCTGGTCGCCGCCGCCAAGCGCGAGGCCGACCAGCTCCGGCTCGCCGGCGAGCAGGAGACCAACGAGCTCCGCACCACCGCGAAGCGCGAGGCCGAGCAGCTCCGGGCCAGCGCCGACCGCGAGGTCCAGGAGGCGCGGCGCACCCTGGCCGTCGAGAAGGAGCGGCTCGCCCGCGAGGCGACCGACCACCACGCCAGCGCGACCGCCGAGACCCAGCGCCTCGTCCAGGAGGCCGAGGAGCGCGCCGCCGCCGCCGAGGACCGCGCCCGCGCCGCCACGGCCCAGGCGACCGAGCACCGGGGCCAGGCCGCGACCGAGGCCGAGGCCCTGCTGAGCCGGGCGCGCCGCGAGGCCGAGCAGGTCGTCACCAGCGCCCGCACCCAGGCCGAGTCGATCCACGCCTCGGGCGCCGCGGAGGCCGAGCGCGAGCTCGCCGCGATCCGCGCCGAGGTCGACCGGATGGCCAAGCGCCGCGACGCGATCACGGCCCAGCTGGCGTCGCTGCGCGACGTCGTCGCCGGTTTCGGCGAGGACGAGTAGTGGCCGACGCCCCGGAGTCCGCAGCACCCGAGACGAAGCAGGACACCGAGCAGGACCAGGGCTCCGAGGGCATCCACGAGGACGACGACTACCTCGGCGAGCCCGGGCCGCCGCTCGACCACCATGCGCCCTTCTTCGTCGGATTCGTCGGCGGACTGGGCGTCCTGGTCGCGTTCTGGTTCGCGACCCAGATCCAGGCCATCGGGTCCACCCTGATGCTGATCGTGGTGTCGCTCTTCCTGGCGGCGGGCCTCGATCCCGCGGTCCGCTTCTTCGAGCGGCGCGGCATGCGCCGGTCGTACGCCGTGCTCACGGTGATCGTCGTCGTGCTCGCGGCACTGGCGCTCTTCCTGGTCGCGATCGTGCCCGTGATCGCCGACCAGGTCCGCTCCCTCACCGACAACGTCCCGACCTGGCTCGACCAGCTGCAGCGCAACCGGCAGGTCCAACGGCTCGACGACGAGTACGACATCATCGCGAAGATCCAGGACTACGTCACCGCCGGCGACTTCGCCGGAGCACTCTTCGGTGGCGCGGTCGGCGTCGGGCTCGCCGTCCTCGGAGCGCTCTTCAACGGCTTCATCGTCGTCGTGCTGACGCTCTACTTCCTCGCCTCGCTGCGGACCACGACGTCCGCGCTCTACCGCCTGGCGCCGGCCTCACGCCGCGACCGGGTCTCCCGGCTCGGCGACCGCATCGTCCGCAGCGTCGGCGGCTACGTCTCCGGCGCGTTCATCGTCGCGATGTGCGCCGGCGTCTCGTCGCTGATCTTCCTCTTCGTCGTCGGCCTCGGGCAGTACGCCGTCGCGCTGGCCTTCGTGGTCGCGCTGCTCGACGTGATCCCGATGATCGGCGCCACGATCGGCGCCGTCATCGTCACCGCGATCGCGTTCGCCGAGGACTGGAAGATCGGGATCGCCTGCGCGATCTTCTACATCGTCTACCAGCAGGTCGAGAACTACGTGATCTACCCCCGCGTGATGTCGAAGTCCGTCGACGTCCCCGGCGCGGTCACCGTGATCGCCGCCCTGACCGGTGCCGCGCTCTTCGGCGTCGTCGGCGCCCTGCTCGCGATCCCCACCGCCGCCTCGATCCTGATGCTGACCCGCGAGGTCTGGGTCAGACGCCAGGACACGCGTTAGCCACGCTCAGCCGAGCATGCCGATGTAGGTGCGCAGGATGCTGCGCAGCGCCGGCGCGTGCCACGCGGCCCTCAGCTCCGGCGTGAGGACCGCGTCGCTGCCGTCGTCGGCGTACACGAGGTCGCACGGCACGTCGACCGTCCACCCCTGCGAGACCGGCTCGGTGCCCGCCGGGTCGTCGAACGTCCCCGTCAGCACCACCAGCTCGCCGTGGTCGGCACACCCACCGGACACCCCGACGTCCTCGCTCGCGGTGAGTGCCCGACGCCAGTCGGCGTAGGCGCCCGCGCCGAGGTCGGCGGCGTAGACGAGGTCGAGCGGACCGCCCCGGTCCGGCGCGGCGTACGCACAGAGGTCGAAGGTACGGACCTCCCCCACGCCCTCCACGAGCGTCCCGCGCGGGTCCGGGCCACCGGACGGCACCGTCGGTGGGCACAGGTCCTGCCGTGCCACCGACGACAGGATCCGCTCGCGCAGCGCCGCGTCGACGGCACCGACGGTGACCGTGGTCCCGGCCGCCTCGACGGTCTCCTGGGTGTAGCCGTTGCCCACGTCGGCGGTCCCGGGCGGCAGGTCGGCGCCGAGCCAGACGTACGGCGCCTGCGGGTCGAGCGACCGGACACCGCCCATGCAGGCGTCCGACAGCATGATCGGGCGCCCGACGTACGGCGCGGTCGACACCGGGTTGACCAGGTTCTTCCCGCGCGTGGTGCGCATCGCGCCGGGGCCGCCGCAGAGGTACGTCGTGAGGTCGCCCCTCATGACGGTCGTCGGCGCCGTCCCCCAGCCCCAGTCGGCCGGGACCTGGACGGAGACGTCGTGCCAGTACTCGACGCGCCACCCGGCCGGCACCACCGGGGCCGACGACGGCGGACCGGCCACCGGCGGCTCCTCCGAGCCCGGCGCATCGCCTCGGTCGACGACCACGGCCGTGGCCGCGACCGCGGCGACGGCCGCGGCGGCTCCGGCTGCGACCCAGCGGCCGCGGTGCCGGCGTGCGGCCGCACGGGCGCGGGCGGCCACCGGCACGCTCGTGTCCACCTCGGCCGCGTGGGCGTCGAGACTCGCCCGCACCCGGCCCTCCAGCTCGTCGTCCTCAGTCATCGCCGTCCTCCTGCAGCTCGGCCCGCATCGCCGCGAGCGCCCGGTGGACGTGGGAGCGCACGGTCGCCTGGGTGACGCCGAGGATCGCGGCGATCTCGGCGTACTCGAGGTCCTCGTAGTAGCGCAGCACCACCGCGGCCCGCTGCTGCGGCGGCAAGGTGCCGCAGACCCGCCAGACCGCGTCGCCGGTGGCGACCCGGTCGGCCACGTCGGAGACCGACGTGTCGCGCACCTCCGCGACCGACAGCTCGCGCCGGCCACCCCGGCGCCAGGCCGAGATGTGCGCGTTGACGACCATCCGGCGCACGTAGGCGTCGGGATCGGTCGTCCGCCGGACCCGCGACCACCGCTCGCACGCGCGGGTGAGCGCCGCCTGCACGGCGTCCTCGGCGGCGTGCTGCGAGCCGGTGACCAGGTAGGCGAACCGGAGCAGCGCGGCCACCCGGGTCTCGACCCAGTCGTCGAAGGAGAGGTCGCCCACGGCGACATGCTCCTCCGCCACGCCCACGTCCATGCCAGACACACGCCTGGGACGGCCCGGTTGTTGCAGTGGTTCCTAGGGCAGCTCGACGGGTGTCTCGGCCGTCCTCGCCTCGCCGAGCTTCACGCAGACGACACCGGCGAGGATCAGCAGGCCGCCGACCAGCTGGATCGCGCGCGGGAGCTCGTCGAGGAGCACCCAGGCGAACAGCACGCCGGCGACCACCTCGAGGAGCGCGACGAAGGACGCCAGGCGCGAGCCCAGCCGGCGGCCGGCGGCGATGCCGCTGGTGTAGGCGACGGCCGCGGTGACGACTCCGAGGACGACCAGGGGCACCCACCAGGCGACCGTCGTCCCTGCGTAGGTCACGGCGTCGTCGCTGGCCCGCATCGGCAGCAACCGGACGAGGCCGAGCACGCCGAGGACCAACGCACCCACGACGAGCCCGGCGGCGGCCAGCACGAGCGGGGGCAGCCCGTTGTCCTCGTCGGCGGAGATGACGAAGTACGTCGCGGCGCCGACCATCGCCGCCAGCGCCCACAGCACGCCGGGCACACTCAGCTCGGCTCCCGAGACCAGGTCCAGCACGAGCACCAGCCCCAGCGCCGCCAGCCCGGCACCGGCGATCGTCACGGGGCTGGGCCGCTGACCGTGACGGAGCCAGAGCCAGACGACGACCGCGGCCGGGGCGGTGTACTCGATCAGCAGCGCCGGACCGACCTGCATGTGGGAGACGGCGGAGAAGTAGCAGAACTGGGCGCCGGCGACGGCGAGCGCGCCGTACACGAGGACCAGGACCGCGTTGCGGCGCAGCAGGCTCCACCGGCCGCGCAGGGAGACCCACCCGAACGGGGTCACGACCAGCGCAGCCAGGCCGACCCGGATGAGCACGATCGCGCCGGCGCTCCAGCCCGCGTCGAGCAGCTCACGGGCCAGCGCGCCGGACGCGCCGAAGGTGGTCGCCGACAGGACGGCGAACGCGAGCCCGCTCACCAGCCGCGAGCCACTCGCGACCGGAGTCACCTCGTCATGTGCCATCGTCGTCATGACTCATGACACTAGGCGGCGGGCGTGTAACCTGTCAACGTGGTATTCGCTCATGACACCGAGGTGTCGCTCCAGGCTGCCGCCCTCCTCGCCAACTCCGGCCTGGAGCCGGACACGATGAGCACGGTCGCCGAGCTGGACGCGTTCTACGCCGAGTTCGGCTACACCGGCCGCCGCGACGGCGACCGCGCCGAGCTGGACCGGGTCCGGGCCGTCCGGCCGGCGCTCTACGAGCTGCTCACCGCCGACCGCGACGCCGCGGTCGAGCTGGTCAACGCGATGCTCGCCGAGGCCGCCGCCGTCCCCCGCTTGGTGCGCCACGACGTGTGGGACTGGCACCTGCACGCCGTCGAGCCGGAGCGCGACCTCCCCGTCCGGATCGTCGTGGAGACCGCGATGGCGATGATCGACGTGATCCGGTCCGACGAGATGTCCCGACTCGGCGTCTGCGCGGACGAGACCTGCCGCGGGGTCGTCCTCGACCTGTCCCGCAACCGCTCCCGGCGCTTCTGCTCGACGGCCTGCGGCAACCGCAACGCCGTCGCGGCCTACCGGGCCCGGCAGGCCAAGGACTGACCGACCGGGCTCACTGGTCCAGGAAGCGGCGGAGCACCTCGGTGAAGACCGCCGGCTGCTCCGAGTGCACCCAGTGCCCGGCGCCCTTGATGGTGACGCGCCGGTTGCGCGGGAAGTAGCGGTCCATGGCTGCGACGAACTCGTCGCGCACGTAGCCGGAGTCCTGACCGGCGACCCACAGCGTCTTGCCGTCGTACGGCGCGGCGCCGGCCAGCTCCGCCTCGGGCCAGCCGCCCAGCTCGTCGATGTCGCGACCGAGCACGGCGAGGTTGGGCTGCCAGGCCCAGGTGTCCCCGTCGCGGCGGAGGTTCTGCAGAAGGAAGCTGCGGATCGTCGCGTCGGGCACGGCCTCGACCAGGGCGGCGTCGGCGTCCGAGCGACGCTCCAGCGAGCCCAGGTCGACCGCCTGCATCGCCTCGATGTAGCCGGAGAACTCGCTGCGCGACCGGTACGCCGCGGGCGAGACGTCGACCACGCACAGCCGCTCGACCAGCTCGGGGTGGCGCAGCGCCAGCACCATCGCGGCCTTGCCGCCCATCGAGTGACCGACCAGGGCCACCGGGTCGTCGGCACTGAAGAGCTCGGCCACCTGGTCGGCGACGTCGACGTAGTCGAAGTGGTCGCGCCACGGCGACCGGCCGTGGTGGGGCATGTCGACGAGCAGCACCCGGTGGTCGGTCGCGACCGCCTTGGCGATCGTCGTCCAGTTCTTCCCCTGCCCGAAGAGGCCGTGGCAGAAGGCCACCAGCGGCCCGCTCTCCCCCAGCGAGGTCGTGTGCAGGGCCATGCGGCGAGGTTAGTTCAGCACCAGCGGCGTACGCCGCGCGGGCTCAGGTCGCGGTCGCGGAGCACCACGGCCAGGCGGTCGCCGAAGTGCCCACAGGTCCAGCGGAAGTCGGCGCGCCGGTACTCGATCGCCAGCACGCGGTCGCCGAAGTAGCGCGTGTAGCTCGCGCACTCGCGGTAGCGACCGCACTCCTCGGCGACCGCGAAGTCGTAGCCGACCGACGCGCCGTCGAAGCCGGCCAGGTTCTTCTGCCCGGCGGCCAGGCCGGCGCGGTGGGCGGTCCGCACGAGCAGCCCGGCGTACGCCACCGCCTGCCGTCGGGTGAGCAGGCCGTTGCTGCGCGTGTAGGAGTCGAGGTTGTCGAGCTCGACGGCGTCGTACCCGGCCCGGGCGCAACCCCGGGTCCAGCGCCCGACAATCGTCGCGAGGCGGTGCCGCTTCGCCGACGTGCGTACGTCGAGCAGCTGCTCGCCCCACGCCTCGTCGACCACCGGGCGGCCGTGGTCGCGCAGCACCAGGCCGGGGTGCCGGCGCCATACCGCGCGCTCCCCCGGCTGGGTCTGGAACCCGTTGACGTAGCAGACGTTGTAGCGCCCCGGCACCGGGCGCGCCTCGCGGTCCCGCACCACGATGCCCACGTGCTCGGGCACCGAGCGGTTGCCGCCGAGCTGGTAGTCGACGTCCGTCCCGACCGGCGGCGGCGTCACCGCGACCGCCGGTGGGGCCACCACGCAGCTCGCCGCCAGGACCACCAGGACCAGGAGCCGACGCATGCCCCGACTCTAGGTCAGGCCGACGCCGGCTCCGGCTCGTCGGCGGTCAGCGGCTGGGCGATGCTCTCCAGCGACCTGCCCTCCGCCTTCACGCCGAGGAACGCCTGGATCACGCCGCCCGCGATCATCAGCGCCGCGCCGACGAAGTAGCCGATCGCGATCTTGGTGATGTCGCCGCTGGCCGACGCGTGGTCGATGAGCCAGCCGAAGAAGAGCGGTCCACTGATGCCGCCGGCCGCCGTACCGATCGCGTAGAAGAAGGCGATGCAGAGCGCGCGCGTCTCCATCGGGAAGACCTCGCTGGCGGTGAGGTACGCCGCGCTGGCGCCAGCCGACGCGAAGAAGAAGATGATCGCGCCCATCAGGGTCAGGGTCACCGCGGTGACGCTGCCGAGGAAGAGGCCGGTCCCGGCGAGCAGGACGCCGGACAGGATGTAGGTGCCGGAGATCATCCGGACGCGGCCGATCGTGTCGAAGAGCCGGCCGAGCAGGAGGGCGCCGGCGAAGTTGCTGAGCGCGAAGATCGCGAGGTACCAGCCGGTCTGCTTCACCCCGAGGAACGTGGTGAGGGTGTCGCCGTACGTGAAGAAGAAGGCGTTGTAGAGGAACGCCTGGCCGACGAAGAGCGAGAAGCAGACGATCGTGCGCTTGGGGTAGAGCGTGAAGACCGTGCGCGCGATCTCGATGATCCCGATCGTCTTGCGCTGGCGGATGGTGATGGTCTCGTCGACCGGGTCCAGGCTCCGGCCGCTCTCCTCCTCGACCGTGCGCTCGATCTCCTTCACGATCCGCTCGCCCTCGTCCTCGCGGCCGTGGATGAAGAGCCAGCGCGGGCTCTCCGGCACGTGCCGTCGGACGATCAGGATGCCGACCGCCAGGATCGCGCCGAGGCCGAAGGCCAGGCGCCAGCCCCACGCGGCGTCGACGACCGTCGGGTCGAGCAGCGGGATCGTCAGCAGCGAGCCGGCCGCCGCGCCGATCCAGAAGGAGCCGTTGATCGCGACGTCCACCCGGCCGCGGTACTTCGCCGGGATCAGCTCGTCGATCGCGGAGTTGATGGCGGCGTACTCGCCGCCGATGCCGGTGCCGGTCAGGAAGCGTGCGCAGAAGTACCACAGCGGCGTCATCGAGAACGCCGTGAGCACCGTGGCCGCGATGTAGACGCCCAGCGTGATGAGGAAGAGCTTTTTGCGGCCGAAGCGGTCGGTGAGCTGCCCGAAGAACAGCGCGCCGAAGCAGGCGCCCGCGACGTACACGGCACCGGCGAGACCGATGTCGAAGCTGCTCAGCCCGAGGCCGGTGTCGGTCGGCTTCAGCGCCTCCGACATCGAGCCGACGATGGTGACCTCGAGGCCGTCGAGGATCCAGACGGTGCCGAGGCCGATGACGACCATCCAGTGCCAGCGGGCCCACGGCAACCGGTCGAGCCGGCCGGGGATGTTCGTCGTGATGCGACCTGTCTCTGCTCCCATGCGGGTCCCCGTACCCATGCCAGGATCGGCGTATGTCTGATGTCACACGCCTCGAGACCCAGCGGCTGATCGCCGCCCCCGCCGCCGACATCTTCGCCCTGCTCTGCGACCCGCAGGGGCACGTCGCGGTCGACTCCTCGGGCATGCTCCAGGACGCCAGCGGCGACCCCGTGACCGCGGCCGGCGACAGCTTCGTCGTCCACATGGATCGCGAGTCGCTCAACGACTTCCCCGAGATGGGCAAGTACGACGTCACCGTCACCATCCGCGACTTCGAGGCCGACCGCCTGATCTCGTGGACCATCCTCGGCCGCATCCGCCCGCAGATCGGCCACGTCTACGGCTACCGGCTCGAGCCCGCCGACGAGGGCACACTCGTCACGTCCTTCTACGACTGGTCCGACATACACGAGGACTGGAAGGCCGCCGGCATCTTCCCGGTGATCTCCGAGAACGCCCTGCGCGCCAGCCTCGGCATCCTCGACCGCACCGTCCGCCGGGGCTACCCGCGGCCCTGAGCCGTCAGCTCGGGCGCCGGAGGTCGGCGACGTCCGGGAGCTGCTGGAAGCCGGCCGACACGTACGCCGCGACACCCCCGACGTTGCTGCTCGGGGTGCACACCGTCGCGCTCGATGACCCCATCTCGCGCAGGGCAGCGGCAGCGGCCCGGGTGATCGCGGTGCCGTACCCGTGGCCGCGGTGCTCCCGGTGCACGCCGAGCGGCTCGATCAGGCCCGCCCGCCCCTCCCCAGCGGACCACACCGTCACCGTGGCGACGGCGACGCCGTCCGGGCCGTAGCCGACGAGGCACCGGGCCTGGCGGTACGGCGAGGCCGCGGCCATGGTCTGCCAGCGCTCCAGCGTGAAGGCCGAGCCGGGGAACATCGCCCGGTGCACCTCGACCCGGTCGCGGACGTTGTGGTCGTCGACGACCTCGACCCGGAGCCCGACGTCCTCCACCGGCGCGGTGAGGTCGCGCCGCAGCGGGGTCCACCGCTCGTCGTCCACCCAGCCGCTGCCGGTCAGGAGCTCGCGCAGGGCGGCACCGCGACGGGTCTCGACGATCCCGATGCCGGCCAGGTCGGCCAGCAGCCGGCGGGCGAACGCCTCGTCCCCGTCGACGCTCGGGGCCACGGCCAGCCGGATCAGCCCGGCGTCGTCGACCATCCCCACCGCGACGATCTCCTCGTCGCGACGCCACACCCGGAGGGCGTCGGCGAGCTCCTGTGTGCCGAGGCTCCAGTTCCAACCGAGGTCGCCCGGATGGAGCTGGACGGACCCCTCGTCGTCCTGCCAGGGCCCCATCGCCAGGACGACCTCGTCCAGCGAGTCGACGGTCCCTCTCTTCATGGTGATCGGCACCCGGTGATCCAACCCCAGGTCCTGAGGGCACCGCACCTGGTTTGCGGCGGCCTCGGTCGTCAGCGCGTTGGATCGACGATCGTCATCCCGGCGACCGTCGCCTGGTCGAAGCCCGGCAGCAGCTCCGCGGCCTCCTCGAGGCCGATGGTCCGCTCGACGAGCCGTTGCGGTCGCAGCGTCCCGGCCTCGATCAGCGCCAGCATCCCGGGATAGTCGGCCGCGGCCATCCCATGACTGCCGAGGACGTCGAGCTCCCACCCGATGACCCGCGACATCGGCACCCGCGGGTGCCCGTCGACCGGCGGCAGCAGCCCCACCTGCACGAGCCGGCCCCGTCGTCGCAGGCTCAGGATCGCGTCGGCGCAGGTCTGCTCGCTGCCCACGGCGTCGAGCGCGACGTGGCTGCCGCCGTCGACGAGGTCCCCGACCGCGGCCGGCACGTCGATCCCGTCGGCCAGGAGGGTGTGCTCCGCCCCGAGCTCGGCGGCCACGTCGAGCGCGGCCTGGTTGCGGTCCACCGCCACGACGCGGGCGCCGAGCGCCCGGGCGATCATCACCGCGCTGAGACCGACCCCGCCGGCACCGATCACGGTCACCCACTCGCCCTCGGTGACCCGGGCCCGGCCCACGAGTGCGCGGTACGCCGTGGCGAAGCGGCAGCCGAGGCCTGCCGCGGTCGCGAGGTCGACCTGGTCGGGGACCGCCACCAGGTTGGTGTCCGCAGCGTGCAGGGCGACGTACTCGGCGAACGATCCCCAGTGGGTGAAGCCCGGCTGCTGCTGGTCGGGGCAGACCTGGGCGTTCCCGCTCAGGCACCACTCACAACGACCGCAGCCACAGACGAACGGAACCGTGACCCGGTCCCCCACCTGCCACCGCGTCACGCCCGTGCCCACCTCGACGACGTGCCCGGCGAGCTCGTGACCCGGGACGTGCGGGAACAGGATGTCGTCGTCGTGGCCGGCCCAGCCATGCCAGTCGCTGCGGCACATCCCTGTGGCCACGACGCGTACGACGACACCCCCAGCCGGTGCCGAGGGCTCCGGGACGTCGCGGACCTCGGGTCGGACCCGGACGCCGTCGATCACCACTGCGCGCATCGGCACGTCAGCGCTGGCTGTAGTCCCGGAACCCGCGCTTGGTCTTGCGGCCCAGGTAGCCCGCGGTGACCAGGTGCTCGAGCAGCGGGGCTGGCGCGAAGCCCGGCTCGCGGAACTCCAGGTAGAGCTCGCGCTGGATCGCCAGCGACACGTCGTTGCCGACCACGTCGAGCAGCTCGAAGGGACCCATCGGGAGCGCACAGCCCTGCTTCATGGCCGTGTCGATGTCGTCGGCGGTGGCGTAGTGCGCCTCGAGCATCCGGACCGCGTCGTTGAGGTAGGGGAAGAGCAGCGCGTTGACGATGAAGCCGGCGCGGTCGTTGCACGAGACCCCGACCTTGCCGATCTTCGCGACCAGCGCGCGGGTCGTCTCGGTGACGGCGTCGTCGGTCGAGACGGTCGAGACCACCTCGACCAGCTTCATGATCGGGGCGGGGTTGAAGAAGTGCATGCCGATCACGTCCTGCGGGCGCGAGGTCGCCTGCGCACAGGCGATGATCGGCAGGCTCGACGTGGTGGTCGCGAGGATCGCGCCAGGCTTGCAGATGTCGTCGAGGTTCTCGAAGAGCGTCGTCTTGATCGCGAGGTCCTCGGCGATCGCCTCCACGACGATGTCGACGGATCGGAGGTCCTCGAGCGACGTGGACCCGGTCAGCCGACCGAGCACCTCCGCCTTGGCCTCCTCGGTCGAGCGGCCGCGCTGGATCTGCTTGTCGAAGCTCTTGGTGATCGCGGCGACGACGCCGTCCACCTTGTCGGCCGAGCGGCCGACGTACAGCACGTCGTATCCGCTCTTGGCGAAGACCTCGACGATGCCGGTCGCCATGGTGCCGGTGCCGACGACGCCGACCTGCTGGATGTCGTGGCGCAGCTCCGGCTTCTCGTCGGCGGACGGCGTCCGGTCGTCGGCGACGACGGTCGGGCTGTCGGGCGCCTCGTAGGTGTAGAAGCCGCGGCCGGTCTTGCGGCCCAGCCAGCCGGCGGTGACCATCTGCTTGAGGATCGGCGACGGCGCGTGCAGGCGGTCGCGGCCCTGGCGGTACATCGTCTCGAGGATCTCGTACGCCGTGTCCAGGCCGATCAGGTCCAGCAGCGCCAGCGGACCCATCGGGTAGCCGCAGCCGAAGCGCATGGCCGCGTCGATGTCCTCGCGGGTGGCGTAGCGGCCCTCGTACATCGAGACCGCGTGGTTGAGGTAGCCGAAGAGCAGGGTGTTGGCGATGAAGCCGGCCTTGTCACCGCAGACGACCGGGGTCTTGCCGAGGTCGGCCATCAGCGTCTTGACGTCCTCGAGCACCTGGTCCTCGGTGACGACGGTGCGCACGATCTCCACCAGCTGCTGCACCGGGGCCGGGTTGAAGAAGTGCACGCCGATGACCCGTCCGGGCGAGGAGTTGGCGGTCGAGATCTCGGTGACCGAGAGGCTCGAGGTGTTGGTGGCGAGGATCGTGTCCGGCCCGACGATCGCGTCGAGCTGCCGGAAGAGCGCCTTCTTGGTCTCCAGCGACTCGACGACGGCCTCGACGACCAGGTCGGCCGCGGCCAGGTCGTCCATCGACGTGCTGAACGTGATCCGCCCCAGCAGCTCGGCCTGCTCGGCCTCGGTCATCTTCTCGCGCTTCACGGCGCGGGTCGTCGAGTGCTCGAGGTACTGGCGGCCGCGGTCCAGCGCATCGGTGTCCTTCTCCACGCCGACGACGGCGTACCCGGTGCGGGCGAAGACCTCGGCGATGCCGGCACCCATGGTGCCGAGGCCGATGACGCCGATCGTGGTGAAGGTGCGGGACTCTGGAGCCGTGGCGGCAGGAGAGGTCATGCGGCGCATCGTGGCACGCCACCAGCGGGCTGGCTATGGCGTAGTTCACTCACCAGTAACTTAACGATCCAATCGCTGCACGAGCTTGAGCAGGTGACCCGCGGGGTCGCGGACCCACGCGAACCGGAGCCGTCCGTCGGGCGAGTCGACCGGGCCGTCCGCCTCGGTCCCTCCGGCCGCCCGCGCCGCGCCGTACGCCGCCTCGACGTCGTCGCACCAGAACACCAGCTCGGTCGAGCGCCGGTCGGGTGCCACGTCGAGGCCGTAGTCGTTGCCCGCCGCCGCCGACGCGAGCCCGATGGTGAACCCCGGTCCGACGACCTCGACCATGACCGGCGCGCCGGTGGCCGGCGTACGGAAGCGTTCGGCGCAGCCGAGCCGGCGGTAGAACGCGGCACAGTCCTCGACGTCGTCGCAGTACAGGTTGACCTGGGCGCCTGTGAACATGTCGCCACTGTAGATTCGTCGCCCGTGAGACTCGTCGTAGCAACGTGCCAGGTCGACTACGCGGGACGGCTGACCGCCCACCTCCCGTTGGCCACCCGGGTCCTGATGATCAAGGCCGACGGCTCGGTGCTCGTGCACTCCGACGGCGGGTCCTACAAGCCGCTCAACTGGATGTCGCCGCCGTGCACCCTGCGCGAGGGCGTCACCGAGGACGGCCAGGTCGAGTGGACCGTCACCAACCCCAAGACCGACGACACGCTGCGGATCCTGCTCACCGAGATCTTCAGCGACTCGAGCCACGTCCTCGGCATCGACCCCGGCCTGCAGAAGGACGGCGTCGAGAAGCATCTCCAGGAGCTGCTCGCCGAGCACCCGGCGACCCTCTCCCCCGGCCTGACGCTGGTCCGCCGTGAGTTCCCGACCGCGATCGGCCCGGTCGACCTGATGTGCCGCGACGAGGCCGGCGCCTCCGTCGCCGTCGAGATCAAGCGTCGCGGCGACATCGACGGCGTCGAGCAGCTCACCCGCTACCTCGAGCTGCTCAACCGCGACCCGCTGCTCACCGGCAACGGCGCCGTCCGCGGCATCTTCGCCGCCCAGGAGATCAAGCCGCAGGCCCGCGTGCTCGCCACCGACCGCGGTATCGCCTGCGCGGTCGTCGACTACGACGCCCTCCGGGGCCTGGACGACCCGAGCCACCGCCTCTTCTGACCCAGTCAGGCACAGTCAGATGGCCTATACCGCCTGACTCCTGCGGCGCGCACAGTAAAGACATGCGCACCTCCCTCACATCGGACGCCTGTCGTCCGATGCTTACGTCGGTCACTGCCGACGTCCTCGGAGGGCATTCGTGAGCAACCGCCCGGTCCGCCGCACCGCCGCACGCGTGGCGGGAGCCGTCGTGCTGCTCGCGGCTTCCGTCGCCACCTCGGGCTCGGCGGCGGGCGTCGACCCGCCGGCCACGACCGCCCGGGTGGGCTCCCCGACGTGGTCGTCGGGCAACGGCGTCCTGACCCTGGACTGGGGCGACCTCGACAAGACCCCGCAAGCGAGCCGGGGCGACGTCGTCGTGATGCAGTCCTGGGAGTTCCCCCGCATCCCGGCGCTGCGCCGGCAGCACCCCGGCGTCACGATCCTGATGTACAAGGACGTCTCAGCGGTGGTGAAGGAGGCCGAGTCCACCACCGGCCGCTTCCCCGCCGGCATGGGCTACGGCTGGGTGGCCAGGCATCACCCGTCGTGGCTGCTGCACGACAGCGTCGGCGCGATCATCGAGTGGTCGGACTGGCGCGGCCTCTACCCGATCAACATCGCCAACAGCGCCTACCAGCGGACCTGGTCGAGGAACGTCCTCGCCGAGCTGCGGGAGCACCAGTGGGACGGGGTGATGATGGACGACGTCCTGACGATCCTCAGCCACGACACCGTCGGCGGCCGGGTCTCGACGCGGATCCCCGACGACGAGGCCCAGTACGCCGCCACCGCGTCGTTCCTGTCGCGCGTGGCGCCCCAGGTCCGCCGCGCCGGCTACCTGGCCGTCCCCAACCTCTCGGTCGAGTGGGACAACTGGAGGACGACGCTGGCGGACTGGACGCCGTACGTCTCCGGCTGGGTGAACGAGCACTTCACCAACTGGCCCGGCAGCTCGGACCGCTTCGTCGGGGCGGACTGGCGGTGGAAGTTCCACGCCGCCCGCTGGCTGGCCGCCCGCGACATCCCCCTCATCGCGGTCAGCTACGGCTCCGCCACCGATCGGGTCGGCCAGACCTACCACCGAGCCACCTGGCTGCTGTCGTGGAACGGGCGCACCGGCGCGAGCGTCTACGTGCCCGACGAGCCCTCGTCCAGCCACTGGCTGCCGGCCGCCACCCGGAGCATCGGGCGACCCGTCGGCCCAGCGGTGCGGGCGGCCGACGGCACCTGGACCCGCCGGTTCAGCCACGGGATCGTCGCGGTGAACCCGACCGCGTCGGCCCGACCGGTCGCGCTCCGCGGCACCTACACGCGCGCAGAGCGCCGCGTGCGCGCCGTACGGCTGGCTCCGACGACCGCCGTGATCCTGGATAACCGGTAGCCCGCACCGGGCGCACCGGCCACGATGACCGGGTGCCTCACAACTACTTCGACACCGACGTCGCTGCGACGTACGACGAGGGCTCGCCCGAGATGTTCGCACCGGAGGTGCTGGGGCCGACGGTCGACCTGCTCGCCGAGCTCGCCGACGGCAGGCCGGCGCTCGAGCTGGCCGTCGGGACCGGCCGGGTGGCGCTTCCGCTGAGCGAGCGCGTGCCCGTCCACGGCATCGAGCTGTCCGCGGCGATGGTCGCGCAGCTGCGGGCCAAGCCGGGCGCCGACCGGGTCGAGGTGACGATCGGCGACATGACCAGCACCCGGGTCGAGGGTCGGTTCGGACTGGCCTACCTGGTGTTCAACACGATCGGCAACGTGACCACGCAGGACGACCAGGTGCGCTGCTTCGAGACCGCCGCCGCCCACCTCGAGCCGGGCGGGCTGTTCGTGGTGGAGAACGGCATCCCGGTCCTGCGCCGGCTGCCGGACGGCGAGCGGTTCAGCGTCTTCCACCACACCGACGAGCACGTCGGGGTCGACGAGTACGACACGGCCACCCAGCTGATGTGGTCGCACCACTACTCCTCCGACGACGGAGGCGCGACGTACCGCCGCACCAGCGTGCCGTTCCGCTACGTGTGGCCGGCCGAGCTCGACCTGATGGCCCGGATCGCCGGGATGCGGCTGCGCGAGCGCTGGGCCGACTGGGACCGATCACCGTTCACCTCGACGTCCCCCAAGCACGTGTCGGTCTGGGAGAAGATCAGCGGGTGAGGATCTTCCACATCGCGACCCTGGCCGACTGGACCGACGCCCAGGCGTCCGGCGCCTACACGACGTCCACCGTCGGCGTCACCCTCGAGGAGGAGGGCTTCCTCCACGCCAGCCGCGCCGACCAGTGGGAGGGGGTGCGCGCCCGCTACTACGCCGACATCGACGAGCCGCTGGTGCTGCTCGAGATCGACACCGACCTGCTCGACGTGCCCGTCGTCGAGGAGCTGCCAGCGCCGGGAGCGACCGAGACCTTCCCGCACGTGTACGGCGCGCTCGACCCGGCCGCCGTCGTGACGGTCACGCGCCTGTAGCGTCCGCCCGCTCGTGCGGCAGCGCGACCCGCACCACGGTGCCGACGCCGAGCTCGCTCTGCAGGTCGATCCAGCCGCCGTGGGCCTCGACGATCGCCCGCGCGATCGGCAGGCCGAGGCCGGCGCCCTGCACCTGCTCGGCGACCGCGCGCGGCGAGCGGTAGAGCCGCTCGAAGAGGCGCTCCTTCTCCTCGGGCGTCACCCCGATGCCTGTGTCCCGGACCTCGATCACCCCCATCGCCCCGTGGTCGGCGATGCCGACGTCGACCCGGCCGCCGGCGCGGGTGAACTTCACGGCGTTCGAGACCACGTTCTCGAGCACCTGGACCACGCGGCCGTAGTCGCCCACCACCGGCGGCGCCTCGCCGCCGACGAAGGTGAGGGCCACCCCCCGCTCCCGGGCACGCAGCCGCTGGTCCTCGACGACGCGGTCGCACACCTGACGCAGGTCGATCGACTCCCGGACCATCCGCAGCCGGTCGTCCTCGAGGAAGGCCATGGTGAGCAGGTCGTTGACCAGCTGCAGCTCCCGGGACGCGTTGCGCTCGATGACCGCGAGCAGCTTGCGCGCCCGCCGGCTCAGGTCCAGCTCGTCGAGGTCGGACATCAGCTCGGCGTACCCGATGATCGACGTCAGCGGGGTCCGGAGCTCGTGCGAGACCGTGGCGATCACGTCGTCGCGCAGTCGCTGGGACTCGGCCTCGATCCGCATGCGCTCGCTGACGTCGCGCAGCGCCACCGAGACCAGCACCCCCTCGTCGGTCTGGAGCGGGGACATCGACACCTCGACCGGCACGCTGCGACCGTCCTGGTGGCGGACGTCGGCGCCGGCGTTGGCCTGCATCGGGCGCGGCTCGGGGGCCTGGAGGTACTCGGCGAACCACGACCCGTCGGAGTCCCGGCGCTCCTCGGTCGCGAGCAGCGTGATCGACTGCCCGACCAGGTCGCGCGGCTGGTAGCCGAAGACCTCGGTGACCTGGTTGTTCACCAGGACGATCGTGCTGGACGAGTCGATGATGACCATCGGGTCCGGTGCCGCGTCGAGGAGAGCGCGGAAGCGCTCCTCGTCCTTGATCCGGGCGGTAATGTCCCGCACCGTCGCGGACACGAACTTGTGGCCGTCGACGTCGATCGGGGCCAGCGAGATCTCGGCGGGAAACTCCGTGCCGTCGTGGCGCACGGCGGCCAGCCGGAGCAGCCCCATCGGGCGGGGGTTCGCGGAGGCCCCGTAGCCCTTGCGCCGCTTCGGGTGGCTGCCGCGGACCCCCAGCGGCACCAGCACGTCGACCGACTCGCCCACCAGAGCGTCCGGCTCGCAGCCGAAGACGGTGCGGCACTGGGCGTTGGCCAGCACGATGAGGCCCGCGTCGTCCACGATGACCACGGCATCCGGCGCGGCCTCGAAGACTCCGCGGAAAAGCTCTCCCGCGTGCAGTTCCACGCGCTGACACTAGCGGGTAGATGACGCTTCAACGTTCAACGAGCGACACGACCTCGTCGGCGACGCCCCAGCTGAGCGTCACCCCGGCACCGCCGTGGCCGTAGCAGTGGACCACGTCGCCGACGCGCTCGAGCCGGACCGCGGGCCGCACCGGCCGCAGCCCGACCTTGTGCTGCAGCACCCGCGCACGGCGCAGCTCCGGCACCAGCCGCGCCGCGCGGGCGAGGATCCGGGTCGCCGTCTCCGGCGACGGCGTCCGGCTCCAGTCGCCCTCGATGTCGGTGCCGCCCACGACGACGTCGCGCTCGCGCGGCACGACGTACGTCGGCCCGAGCGAGTCCAGCCACCAGCGCTCCAGCCCGAACTGCTCCACGACCACGACCTGTCCCCGCACCGGCACGACGGTCCGGTCGGCGCCGAGGAGCCGAGCCCCGAGCCCCGAGCAGTTCACGACGAGGCCGGCGGTCGGGAGCCCCGACAGGTTGAGCCGGGTGATCGTCCCCCCGAGCTGCTCGACCCGGCCGGCGAGCCAGCCCAGGTAGACGCTCATGTCGACGACGGGCGTGGTGAACGACCAGCCGGCCGCCCAGCCGTCCGGCACGTCGTCCGTGTTCGCCAGGGTCGGTACGGCGGAGCGCCACCACGGGTCCGGCTGACGCGTGGCCAGCACCTCGGTGCCGGGCAGCAGCCGCACGCCACCCTCGGGGTCCGTGTCGGCCAGCGCGTCGAAGACGGCGTACGACGTCCGCGCCCATGCCGTCACGCGCTCCTGCGGGAGGGCCCGGTAGGGGTACCAGATCGCGGCCGCGACGGCGGAGGTCGTCTCCCGCGGCAGGTCCCGGGCGACGACGTCCACGCGGACGCCGGCCTCGAGCAGGCGGACCGCGCAGGTCAGGCCGATGACGCCGGCCCCGACCACGATCACCCGCTCGGCGGCACCCATGGGTGAAGTGTGGCCCACGGCGCGGTGCGGACAACGTCACATTCCGTCGCCCCGCGCTATTGACGTAGGTTCAACAGCGTGAGGCTGACCATTCTCGGAGTCCTGACCGCACTGTCCGCCACGCTGCTCGTCCCCGCCGTGGGATCACCGGCGACCGCCGCTCGCCCGCAGGTCGTGTCCCGATCCGTCGTCTTCGACGTCGAGAACACCAACGCGACCGCGGCGGTCTGCCTGCCCGACAACCGGTCCTACCGGCTGCGCGGACGGCTCGTCGGACCTCGTCGGGCGATCGAGGGCCGCAGCGGGGCGATCCGGGTCAACGTGCTGGTCCACGACGCGGGCACCGGCGGCTGGTTCTGGCGCCTGCCCGGGCACCCCGGCTACGACTACGCCCGCCGCCTGGCCCAGCACGGCGAGACCTCGCTGGTCCTCGACCGGCTCGGGTACGGCGCCAACGCCAGCGACGCGAGCAGCTGCCTGGGGGCGCAGGCCGACATGCTCCACCAGGTCGTCCAGCACCTGCGGTCGGGGCGCTACGACTTCGTCGACCGACACCTCGGTGGCACGCCGCCCGCGGCCCGCGTCGTCACCCACGGGCACGGCGTCGGCGCCGCGATCGCCCAGGTCGAGGCGGCCACCTTCGACGACGTCGCCGGCCTGGTCCTCATGTCCTGGACCGACCGGCCCGGGACCGGCGTCGCCCGGGACGCGCTCGGGGACCAGACGGCGGCCTGCCTGACCGGCGTCGCCTCGGCCCCGGCTGCCTCCGCGGCGGCCTTCCGCCACCAGCTCTTCGCCGCGGCGCCGGCCCGCGTCCAGCGGAGGGCGGCCGCACTCCGCGCCGCGGTGCCCTGCGGGGAGGTCACCAGCCGCGCCCCGATGGTGCTGGCCTCGGGCCTCGGCGCCGGGCAGGTGGACGCACCGGTGCTGCTGCTCTACGGCAGCAAGGACGCGCTCACCCGGCCGGCCGCGCGCAGCACCCAGGCCTCGGCGTACCCCACGAAGGTCACGACCCGCACCTTCGCCGGTGCCGGCAACGCGCTCCCGCTGGAGCGGCCGGCCCAGGTGGGCGCGACCGTGCGGCGCTGGCTGCGGTAGGTCAGGCCCCGGCCTGGCGGGGGGCGGTCGGGTCCACGCCCTCGCCGCCCTGCTCACGGGCGACGTACTCCTCGATGTCCTCGACGTCGTCGAGGTTGCGCTTCACCACGGCCAGCAGGTCACTCATCGTGGCGACCTCCTCGACCTGCTCCTTGATGAACCACTGCATGAACTGCTCGGAGGCGAAGTCGAACTCCTCGCGCGCGATCCGCAGCAACCCGTTGATCTGGTCGGTGACCCGCTTCTCCTGCTCCAGCGCGAGCTCGACCGGGCCGACGACGTCGGCGAAGTCGTTGACCGGCGCGTCGACGGCTGGGATCGTCACGGCGCTGTCGGTGTCGAGGAGGTACTGGATCATCATCGCGGCGTGCGCGCGCTCCTCGAGCGCCTGGCCGTAGAAGAACGCCGCCATCTGCGGCATCGTCAGCGCGTCGAAGTAGACGGCGCAGGCGAGGTACTGGTTGTGAGCGGCGAGCTCGTTGCCCACCTGGACGTTGAGCTGGTCGACGAAGCGGGGTGCAGCCACGGGAGGACTCTATCGGTCGAGGGCGGGTGGCGGCGCTCAGGCAGCCTTGGCGAGCTTCTTCTTGGTGACCTTCTTGCCGTCGACGGTCACGAGCTTGCGCTTCTTGACCGTGTACCCCTCGGGCAGGGTGCCTTCCTTCAGCATCCGCAGCGGACAGCGTCCGCACTTGGACTTCGACACGCAGCACTCCGTCTTCGGGAGCTTGCGGACCTTGGACTTCTTCGGCACGACGGGAACGGTAGCACGAAGATAAGGGCAGGCTTACCTCAACGTGATGCGTCTCTATTCAATGTGTGTATAGTGCAGCCGCATGAGCGCCGCACTCCCCCTCCTGGCCCTGCTCGAGCAGGAGCCCGCCCACGGCTACACCCTCAAGCAGCGGTACGACGACCGCTTCGCCCGCTCCCGTCCGCTCGCGTTCGGCCAGGTGTACGCCGCCCTCTCCCGCTTCGAGAGGAAGGGCTGGGCCGAGGTCACCGAGGTCGAGGTCGTCGACGGCCCGGAGCGCAAGCGCTACCGGATCACCCCGGACGGCGTCGAGCAGGTGACCGCCTGGGTCTACGCGCCCCAACAACCACCGGAGTTCGCGATGAGCAACCTCTACACCCGGGTGAGCGTGGCCCTCACCTCCGGGCGGTCCGCCGACGACGTGCTCGACCAGCAGCGCGTCCAGCACCTGGCCCGGATGCGCGAGCTCACCTCCCAGCGCAAGCACGCCGACGTGGCCGAGCAGCTCGCCATCACCTACGAGCTGGCCCACCTCGACGCCGACCTGCGGTGGATCGAGGAGGCCGGGACCCGGCTGGAGGAGCTCCGATGAGGCTCGGACCGGCCGTCCTGGAGGCCCGCTCCCTCACGGTGAGCTACGGCGAGACGAGGGCCGTCGACGCGGTCGACCTGGCCCTCCGGCCCGGGTCGCGCACCGCGATCATGGGGCCCTCGGGGTCCGGCAAGTCGACGCTGGTCCACGCGCTGGCCGGGGTCGTCCGACCGGACGCGGGCGAGGTCTGGTTCGAGGACGAGCGACTCGACCAGCTGAGCGAGGCCGAGCGGAGCCGGCGGCGACTGTCCCGGATGGGCATGGTCTTCCAGTTCGGCGACCTCGTGCCCGAGCTGACCGTGGTCGAGAACGTGATGCTGCCGCTGCAGGTGCTCGGCGAGAAGGCGCGACCGGCCCGGGCCCGGGCCCTCGAGATGCTCGACGCCCTGGGCGTGGCCGACCTCGCGGACCGGCGTACGGGCACCGTGTCCGGAGGCCAGGTCCAGCGCGCCGCGGTCGCGCGATCACTCGTGCACGGACCCTCGGTGGTGCTGGCCGACGAGCCCACGGGGGCGCTCGACAGCCTCACCGCCGAGCAGGTCCTGGACACGATGGTCGCGGTCACCTCCGCGGCGGGGGCGGCGCTGGTCGTGGTGACGCACGACCACGTCGTCGCCTCGCACCTCGACGACCTGGTCGTGGTCCGCGACGGCCGGGTCGCCGAGGCAGCGGTCGCGTGACCTCGCTCCTGCTCGGGCTGCGGCTGTCGGTCACGCCGGCGGCGCGGCTGCGGACGGCCCTGCTCGCGCTCGCCGCCGCGACCGGCTCGACGATCCTGCTCGTCACGTTCGCCGCCGGCCACCACCAGCTGGTCACGGCCACGTCGTACCAGGCCGAGATGCCGCGGCTCGTGCTGGTGATCGTCACCGTGGTCGCGCTGCCCTGCACCGTGCTCGTGGCGACGGTCGCCCGGCTCTCGGCGTCGGTGCGCGACCGGCGGCTGGCCAACCTGCGGCTGATCGGGCTCAGCCCCAACCAGACTCGCCTGGTCGGCACCGGCGAGGCCGGTGGGGCCGCGGTCGTCGGCACCCTCCTCGGCTGGGGCCTCTTCTGGCTGGTCCGGCCGCTGCTGCTCGGGCACTCCCCCGCCGGCGCGGCCTGGGGCGACTTCTTCGCGCCCACGGTCCGCGACCAGGTGCTGGTCGTCGTCGGGGTCCCCGCGGTCGCGATCCTGGCGAGCGTGCTCCCGGCCCGGTCCTCGGTCGGCGACGCGCTGGCCCGCAGCCGGCGCGCCGACCGGCGTCCGCCCGGCTGGTGGCGCCTGCTGCCCCTCGCCGTCGGTGGCGCGCTGTGCCTCGTCGTCGTCGCGTCCGGCCCCCACGACGACGACATCTCCGACGGCCTGACCGCCGCGCTCTTCGGGGGGATCGTGCTGACCGCCGTCGGCATGCTGCTGGTGCTGCCGGTGCTGGTGCGCCTGCTGACACGACTGACGTCCGGCCGCGCCCTGGGCCCGGCCCAGCGCATCGCCGTACGACGCCTCGAGGCGCAGCCGGCCGGCGTCGCCCGGATCATCGGGGCGCTGCTGATCGGGCTGTTCCTCGCCACCGGCGCCCGCTTCGTGCTGGTCGCCTTCGAGAGCACCGACGAGTACGCCCAGGCCGCGCGCAACCACGACGTCGAGCAGCGGGTCGAGGTCGTCACCAACGAACGGCACGTCGACACCGTCCTCGCCGGGCTGATGCGGACCGACGGGGTGAGCGGCGCTGTCGACCTGCCGATGCTCCACAACAACCGGCTGGGCATGGAGGCGGTGGTCGCCACCTGCGCCCAGCTCGCCGCCGCCGCTCCGGAGATCACGGGCTGTCGCGACGGCGAGCCGATGTGGCTGCACGACCACTCCGGGATAGACGAGACCGGCACGGTCGCCTGGCGCACCGGCGACGTGCACGGGCGCCGCGTGGCCACGACCGACCTCGCGCTCGTGTCGACCAGCGTCGAGCAGCCGTCGTACGACGCACTGTCGCCGGTGTACGCCGACGTCATCATCCCGCCGACGATGGTCGCCCCGCTCCCGCCGGACGCCTGGCACAGCGTGCTGGTGGTCGGCCCACCCGGCCCGGACCTGGCCAGCCGGCTGGCGGACCTCGGCTACGCCCCCAGCTACTTCGGGACCGAGGACTACGAGTTCGTCGCGACCATGCGCTCGGTGATCTGGATCGTCGCGGGGGTCGTGCTGGGCGTCGGCCTGCTCGCACTCACCGTGTCCGCGATCGACCGGGCCGTGCAGCGCCGCAAGGAGGTCGTCGCCCTGCAGCTGGTGGGTCTCGGTCGTGGCGTGATCCGGCGGGCGCAGGCCCTGGAGACCGCCGTACCGGTCACCGTCGGCGCCGTCCTCGCGGTGGGTCTCGGGTCGCTGGCCGGCGCGACGTACCTGAGCGTCGACGACTCGACCACCATCCCCTGGGCGCAGAGCCTGGTGCTGGCTGCGGTCGCCGTCGTCGGAGGCCTCGGGGTCGCGGCGGTCACCATGGTCGCCGCCGCTCCACGGCTGCGCGCCGAGGAGATCCGTGCGGAGTGACCGCGGCGGACGGACCCCTGTGTTTGTGGGCCCGACCGTCGGGCATCACCCTCACGTGACCACCACTCCGACGCCGGCACCCGTCCCGACCACCGCACCGTCCTCGGCGTCGAGCGCGGTTGCCGGTGTCCTCTTCGGTCTCGCCGTCGTCCTGGGCGTCGTGGCCGTCGTCTACCTGGCGCTGGTGCTGAGCGACGTGCCCAACTCCACCGTCGTCTGCGGCAACTCCGACAGCAGCATGGGCGAGTGCCTGCTCGCCAGCCAGATCAGCCGCACCGAGAGGATCGAGGCCTGGTCGATGGGCCTGAGCCTGATGGCCGGAGCGGCCGCCTCCGTGGCCGCGGGCGTCGTGTCGCTGGTGGTCCTGCGCCGCCGCTGAACGGGCTCAGTCGAGCCCGTTGGCCTCGCGGATCACGTCGACGATCCCGCCCATGATCTCGGTGAGCCCGTAGTCCTTGGGCGTGTAGACGGCGGCGACGCCGAGCTCCCGCAGCCGCCGGCCGTCGGAGTCCGGGATGATCCCGCCGACGATCACGGGGACGTCGCCGACCCCGGCTGCGCGCAGCCCGTCGAGGACGTCGGGCACCAGCTGCATGTGCGAGCCGGACAGGATCGAGAGGCCGATGCAGTGCACGTCCTCGGCGACCGCCGCCGAGACGATCTGCTCGGGCGTCAGCCGGATGCCCTGGTAGATCACCTCGAACCCCGCGTCCCGGGCACGTACGGCGACCTGCTCGGCGCCGTTGGAGTGACCGTCCAGACCGGGCTTGCCCACCAGCAGCCGCAGCCGGCCACCGAGCTCGTCGCCGGTCTCCTGCACGCGGCGGCGTACGGCGGTCAGCTCCTCGCCCGCGGACCCGCCCATCGACAGCGACCCAACGGCGCCGGCGACACCGGTCGGCCCGCGGTACTCGCCGAAGACCTCGCGCAGCGCTCCGGCCCACTCGCCGGTCGTCGCCCCGGCGCGCGCGGCGGCCAGGGTCGGGCCCATGAGGTTGGTGTCGGTCTTGGCGGCCGCGGCGAGCGCGGCGAGCGCCTCGGCGACCGCGGCGTCGCCGCGCTGGGCCTTCCACGCCTCGACGCTGGCGAGCGCGGTCTTCTCGGCCTCGGGGTCGGCGGCCATGATCGCGCCGTCCAGGTCGGCGGTCAGCGGCGACGGCGCGGTGGTCTCGTACTTGTTGACGCCCACGATCACCTCCTCGCCGGACTCGATCCGCGAGCGACGTACGGCGTGCGAGGAGACGAGCTCCTGCTTCATGTACTCGACCGCCGCGATCGCCCCGCCCATCGCCTGGACCCGGTCGATCTCGGCCCGAGCGCCCTCGACGAGCTCGGCGACCTTGGCCTCGATGACGTGGGAGCCCTCGAAGATGTCGTCGTACTCGAGCAGGTCGGACTCGAAGGCCAGCACCTGCTGGAGCCGCAGGGACCACTGCTGGTCCCAGGGCCGGGGCAGGCCGAGGGCCTCGTTCCAGGCCGGGAGCTGCACGGCGCGGGCGCGGGCGTCCTTGGACAGCGTGACGCCGAGCATCTCGAGGACGATGCGCTGGACGTTGTTCTCCGGCTGGGCCTCGGTGAGGCCGAGCGAGTTGACCTGGACGCCGTACCGGAACCGGCGCATCTTCGGGTCCTGGACGCCGTACCTCTCCCGAGTGATCTCGTCCCAGAGCCGGACGAAGGCGCGCATCTTGCACGTCTCCTCGATGAACCTGACCCCGGCGTTGACGAAGAAGGAGATCCGCCCGACGACCTTCTCGAAGTCGTCGGCGGAGACCTGGCCGGAGTCCTTGACGGCATCGAGCACGGCGATCGCGGTGCTCAGCGCGAAGGCGAGCTCCTGCGTCGGGGTCGCGCCGGCCTCCTGCAGGTGGTAGCTGCAGATGTTGATCGGGTTCCACTTCGGGATCTGGTGGACCGTGTAGGAGATGACGTCGGCGATCAGCCGCATCGAGTGCTCGGGCGGGAACGCGTAGGTCCCGCGGGAGAGGTACTCCTTAATGATGTCGTTCTGAGTGGTGCCGGCCAGCAGGGCGGCGACCTCCTCCGGCGAGCGGTCCGGGTTCTGCTCCTCCGCCACCACCTGGTACATCGCCAGCAGCCACATGGCGGTGGCGTTGATGGTCATCGAGGTGTTCATCTCGGCGAGCGGGATGTCCTCGAAGAGGCGGCGCATCTCACCGAGGTGCGGGACGGGTACGCCGACCTTGCCGACCTCGCCGCGCGCGAGCGGCGAGTCCGGGTCGTAGCCGGTCTGGGTCGGCAGGTCGAAGGCGACCGAGAGGCCGGTCTGGCCCTTGGCGAGGTTGGTCCGGTACAGCTCGTTGGACGCCGCGGCCGTCGAGTGCCCGGAGTAGGTGCGCATCAGCCACGGCCGGTCTTTGGCGTGGCTCGCTGCGGGGTGGGACTGGGCGTCGCTCATGGACCGAGAGTAGGACGACGGCTACCGATTGGTAACCGCTCGCGCGTGTGGCTTATCCGACATGCCCGCCTGGTCAGGCGGACGCGGCGACGCGCTCCACCTCGACCACGCGGATCAGCCGGGTGAGGTGCAGCATCCGGCGTACGGACGGACCGCAGCCGCGCAGCGTGAGGTGGTGCCCGGCGCGGGCCGCCTGCCGGGTGGCGACCGCGAGCACCTTGAGTGCGGTCATGTCGATGGTGGTCACCTCGGTGAGGTCGATGACGACGTCCTCGTCGTGGCCCTGCAGGTGCTCGTAGATGGCGTTGCGGACCTCCCACGTGCTGCGCACGTCGAAGTCACCGCTGAGGAGGATGGTCGGACCGTCGGTCAGGATCTCCATCGGTGTGCCCCGTTCTCGGGACCCCCGTCCCGATCAGCCAGTGCTTGGCCTGTCACTCACTATGACGCGCACAACACCCATTTGGTTGCCTCTCATCCCGAACTTTCCCGTCGTGTCGCGTCCGTTGCTGCCGCGGCGGCCGTGCCCACGGCGATCAGGGCCATGCCGGCGACCCCCTCGGGAGCGAAGATGTGGCCGACGTGGACGAGCCAGGCGCCCGGCAGGAGGACCAGCGCCACCGCCCCGACGGCGCCGTTGCGACGGACCTGGTCGACGACGACCAGGGCGCAGGTGAGGAGCAGCGCCCAGGACCCGATCTCGCCGAGCGGCGTGCCGATCCGGAAGAGCAGGCGCACCGGCTCGGGCCGCGGGACGCCGGGGCCGAGCTCGTGCGTGACGTAGCCAGCGGCGACCCCGCTGATCACGTCGAGCGCCGTGTAGAACGTCGCGTAGACGTACGCCGCCAGCCGGACCGCCCACGCCAGCGGATCGGTGCGGGTCCGGACGAGCGCGGCGAGCGCGACTCCGACCAGGGGGAACGCCAGCAGCCCCGGAAGGTGCAGCGTGAACCAGCGGTACGACGTGTCGTAGGACAGGTGGTGCGGGTGGAAGAGGCCGGCCACCGCCAGCGCGAGGGCGGGCAGGGCGAGCAGGAGCGGTTGTGCGAAACGTCGCATGCCCGTCGAGGCTACGTCGTGCCGCCCGCCGCTACCGTGGGCCCCATGGTCAACCTCACCCGGATCTACACGCGCACCGGCGACGCCGGGGAGACCCGTCTCGGCGACATGAGCGTCACCACGAAGACCGACCCCCGGCTCGCGGCGTACGCCGACGTCGACGAGGCCAACGCCCACCTCGGGCTCGCGCTCGCCCAGGGGGCGCTCGAGCCGGACGTCGTCACGCTGCTGACCCGGGTGCAGAACGACCTCTTCGACGTCGGCGCCGACTTCTGCACGCCCGTGGTGGCCGAGCCGGAGTACCCGCCGCTGCGCATCGAGCAGGAGTACGTTGACCGGCTCGAGGCGTGGTGCGACCAGTACAACGAGGACCTGCCCAAGCTGCGGTCCTTCATCCTCAACGGCGGCACCGAGGGCGCCGCCCTGCTCCACGTCGCGCGCACCGTCGTACGCCGGGCGGAGCGGTCGGCCTGGGCGGCGTACGAGGTCCACGGTGGGTCGATGAACGTGCTGGCGATCATGTACCTCAACCGGCTCTCCGACCTGCTCTTCATCCTCGCCCGGCACGCCAACCGCGAGGCCGGCGACGTGCTGTGGGTGCCGGGGGGCGAGCGGGACTAGGCAGCGACCTCTTCGACCGCCGGCTTCGGCGGTCGGGCCGCGAACACCGTGAGGGCGGCGGGGATCATCAGCCCGGCGATCACGAGCAGCGTCTCCAGCGTGCCGATGTGGTCGGCGAGCAGGCCGAGCAGCGGCGGGCCGGCCAGGAAGGCGGTGTAGCCGATGGTGGAGACCACGCTGACCCGGCGCGCGGCCCGCAGCGGGTCGTCGGCCGCGGCGCTCATGCCGACGGGGAAGCCGAGCGACGCGCCCAGGCCCCAGACCACGATGCCCAGCCCGACCAGGACCACGTTGCCGCCGAAGACGACGAGCACGATCCCGACGAAGGCGGCCGCGGCGGAGCCCCACAGCACCGGCGCCCGGCCGTAGCGGTCCAGGAAGACGGGGCCGGTCAGCCGCCCGACGAACATCGAGCTGACGAAGACGGTGAAGCCGGCGACGCCGACCCAGTGGCGGACGTCGTACCCGTCGATGAGCGCCAGCGAGAGCCAGTCGTTGGCGGCGCCCTCGGAGAGCGCGAACGCCAGCACCATCACGCCGATGGCGAGGGTGCGCGGCTCGCGCCAGGGCGAGCCGGCGACGGCCTGCCGGTCCTCGTGGGTGATCGTCGGAGGCAGGTACGCCGCCGCGGAGCGCCAGGCGAGCAGCGCGGCGAGGACGGCGAACCCCGGGACGTGGAGCACCAGCGGCGCGTGCAGCGCCGCCATCGGGATGCCGATCGCCGCACCGGTGAAGGAGCCGATGCTCCAGCCGGCGTGGAAGCGCGGCATCATCGTGCGCCCGAAGCGGCGCTCGACCTCGGCCGCCTCGACGTTCATCGAGACGTCCCAGACCGCGATGCCGACGCCGTCGACGAAGAAGCCGACCACCGTGAGCGCGACCAGGTCGGTCGCGACACCGGTCATCGCGACCAGCAGCCCGGACGCGACCAGGATCGCGCCGAGCCGGGTCACGGAGGTGGCGCCGATCCGGTCGATCAGCCGTCCGCTCAGCGGCAGCGCGATGACCGAGCCGACGGAGATCGCGAGCAGCAGCAGGCCGAGCGAGCCGTTGTCGAGCTCCAGCCCGCTGCGGATGTCAGGCAGCCGCGAGACCATCGTGGCGAAGCAGAACCCGTTGAGCGCGAAGCTGAAGGCGACCGCGTTGCGGGTGCGGAGGAGGGACGACACCGGACCAGAATTCCGGATCGGACGGGCATCTCCAAACCCTCTTCTTGACCGGTCCAGAACGTGGACAGGGAGCCGTCAGAAGTCGTGCGTACGGCGCACCTCGCGCAGCCAGTCGGCGAAGAGCGGGATGCCCCACTCGTCGGCCAGCGCGAGGGCGTCGTCGGCGTGCCGGCCGGCCAGCTCGCGCTCCCCCACGGCGGCCGCGGCGAGCGCCAGGTACGCGTCGATCGGCCCCAGCGCGAGGTCCGACCCGGCGCAGCACGACGTCCCGGCGTACGGCGCGAGGAGGTCGTAGGCGCCGGCGGCCACGTCGCGCTCGCCGAGGTAGAGCGCGAGCTCCGCGCCGTGGCACCACGACAGCAGCGAGATGTCGTTGACCCGGTCGAGGGGCGCCCCGTGGTCGGCGAAGTAGGCACGCGCGCGGTCGTGCTCGCCCGCCCGCCACAGGTAGACGGCGAGGCTCGCCGAGAACGGGAACGGCGTCTGGTCGAACTGCTCCAGCACCGGGACCATCTCCAGCGAACGCCCCTGCCAGAGCCGCATCGACAGCAGCGAGCTCAGCACCGACTCGTCGGCGTTGGTGTGCGAGATCTGGCCGGCGAGCTGACGGGTGTGCTCGACCAGCCGGTCGCACTCGTCGAACCTCCCGGCCATCGCGTGCCACGGGACGACGATCCCGTTGAGGACCGTCTCGCCGAAGACGATCCGCAGCCGCTCCGCCTCGGCGCGGGCGAGGTCGACCGCGTCGAACAGCTCCGTGGTCCGCCCCAGCTCGCTGAGCACCGCGGCGCGCAGGCACGCCGAGACCACGAAGCTGCGCTCGCGTCCGGTCGCGCGGGCGAGCTCGAGCGACTCGCCGACGAGCGCGAGCCGCTCGGTGGCGGTCTGCGGCAGCCACAGGGACACGAAGACGGTCTGGCAGGCGTCCAGCAGCAGGTCCGGGTCGTCGAGCCGTCGGGCCATGGCCAGGCCCTCATCGCACAGGGCGCGCCTCTCCTCGTACGTCGCGGCGTCCTGGATCTCGTTGGCGAGCGCGAGCATCGACCGGCAGCGCAGCTCGCTGTCGGCCGCCGGCAGGCGGTCCAGGCTGCCGCGCAGCGCACCGACGACGGTCTCGTTGGTCGCCCCCGGCGGTCCCGACCGCCACAGCACGCCCGTGGTCGTCGCGATCGCGGCCCGGGCGACCGCCTCCGGGTCGCGCAGCTGCTTGCCGACCGCGATCGCCTCCTCGACCGCGCCGACGAGCTCGGGCAGCCGCGCCGCCCAGCGGTACTCCTCGATCAGCGCCATCAGCACGGCGTACCGCTCGGCCGGACCGGTGGCCGCGTCGCCGTCGAGCGACGTCAGGGCGTCGCGCAGCAGCTCGGCCGCCTGGTCGTAGGCGTAGTAGCGGCGAGCCAGGCGAGCCGCCTCCACGCAGGCGCGCCAAGCGCGGTCGGCGTACGACGGACCCGCCTCGCGCCAGTGCCGCGCCACCTCCGTCTCGCGGCCGGGGGCGCCCTGGAGCGCCTCGGCCGCCCGGGCGTGGGCCCGCGCGCGACGGCTGACCCTCATCCCCGCGCGCAGGGTGTCGCGGACCAGCGCGTGGGAGAAGAAGTAGTGGTCGATGCCGTCCTCGCGGACCAGGCCGGCGGCCTGGGCGGGCTCGACCACGTCGAGCAGGTCGTCCTCGTCGATGCCGGTCACCGCCGCGAGGGTCGGGGTGTCGAAGCTGCGGCCCAGCACGGCCGCCGCCCGCAGCGCGCCGACGGTCTGCTCGGGCAGTCGGAGCAGGCGGCGGTTGAGCACGTCGGCGACGGCGGTCGGGACGCCGTCGTCCGGGACGCCGGGCGCGGCCCGCTCCCCTGCCAGCCGGGCGAACTCCACGAGGAAGAAGGGGTTGCCGTCCGTGCGGGTGACCAGCTCGTCGGCCTGCCGGTCGCTGAGCTCTCGCCGGGTGACGCCCTCGAAGACGGCCGCCGCCTCGGTGGCGGGGAGGCCGGTCAGCTCGATGCGCAGCGCGTGCATCCGGGCGAGACCCTCCGCGAGGTCGGCGAGCGCACCGGTGGGCTCGGGGTGCGGCCGCCAGGTGCCGAGCACCAGCAGACGGGCGGCGTCCACCGACTCCACCAGCCGCCGCAGCACCCGCAGCGTCGAGGTGTCGGCCCAGTGCAGGTCGTCGAGGACCACCAGCAGCGGCTCCGCCTGCGCCGCGTCCCGGATGCCGGCGACGATGCGCTCCCACGCCCGGAACTGGGCACCGTCGTCGGCCGGACCGACGTCGGCCGCGTCGTCGGCGAGCACGCTCATGCCGATCCCCTCCAGCACCGTCTTCCACGGCCAGAGCGGTGGCGCCCCGTCGTCCTGGGAGCACCGGCCGACCAGGGCCCGGACCCCGCGGCGCCGGGCCTCGGCGACGAGCTCCGCGGCCAGACGGGACTTGCCGATGCCGGGGTCGCCCGTGAGCACGGCGTACGACGGGAGGCCCGACTGCGCCCGGTCGACCAGGGCCACCAGCGCGGCCAGGTCGGCGTCGCGACCGACCATCGGCCAGGGTGCGACCGGCTCCTCGACGACCGGCGCGGTCGGCTCGGTGGCGGGGACCGGGGGCGTCGGCACGGGAGCGGCGTCCTCGACCGGGGCGACCCACTCGAGGTCGCGGTCCTGCCGGAGGACGGCGGTCTGCAGGCCGCGCAGCTCGGCCGACGGCTCGAGCCCCAGCTCCTCGTCCAGGATGGTGCGGACCCGGGCGAGCACCTCGAGCGCCTGCGCCTGGCGACCGCTCCGGGTCAGGGCGACCGCCCACAGAGCCCACAGGCGCTCGCGCAGCGGGTGGGCGGCGGTCAGGGCCTCCAGCTCGGCCGCGATGGTCGCGTGCCGGCCGAGGGCCAGCTCGACGACGGCCCGGTCCTCGAGCGCCACCAGGCGCAGCTCGTCGAGACGGGCCCGCTCGGCCACGGCCGCGTCGGCGTCACCGAGCTCGGTGTACGGGACCCCGCGCCACGTGCCGAGCGCCCCGTCCAGCCGGTCGGTGAGGTCGCGGAGCGTCGCGGCCGGGAGGGGCGTCGGACCCCAGGGCGGGTGCGGCTGCAGGGCGCGGTGCACCTCGGCGACCTCCCGCTCGAACCGGGTGGCATCGATCGCCTCGTCGGGCACGCGCAGCGCGTAGCCGGGCGCCACGGTGACCAGGACGGTCGCGGGTGCCCGACGCTGCCGGTCCGGCTCCAACACCCGGCGCAGCTGGGAGACGTAGGCCTGCAGCGTGGCGGTCACCCCGGGGGGCGCCTGGTCCTCCCAGAGCAGGTCCACGATGCTGTCGACCGAGACCGGCCACCCGCGCGAGAGCGCGAGCGCGGCGACGAGGGCGCGCTGCTTCGGCGTCCCGAGGTCGACGGGGGCGCCGGCGAGGGACACCTCGACGGGGCCGAGCACGGACACCTCCACGGCGGCAGCGTATTGCGCGGCCACCGGCCGGCGCTCCCAGTCGGCTCAAAGTCGACTCCAAGTCACCGGCGCCATGGTCGTCCCACCGATCGAAGCACCCACACAGGAGTCATCACCATGACCGTCGAGCTCAACGCCGACCAGCGCACCGCCACCCCCCAGCCCGCCGCCCACGCTCTCCGTGGCCTGATCGGCGGCCGGGTCCACCTGCCCGGTGACGCCGGGTACGACGCCGCCCGTCTGCCCTGGAACGTCGCCGTCGACCAGCGCCCCGCCGCCGTCGCCGTACCGCGGTCCGCGGCGGAGGTCGCCACCGTCGTCCGGATCGCCGGCGAGGCCGGCCTCCGGGTCGCGCCGCAGAGCACCGGCCACAACGCCGGCCCGCTCGCGGCCCAGGGCCTCGACGACGTCGTCATCATCCGCACCTCCGAGATGAGCACCGCGATCGCCGACCCGGTCCGCGGCATCGTCCGGGTCGAGGGCGGCGCCATCTGGGAGCCCGCGGTGGACGCCGCGGCCGCCCACGGCCAGGCCGTCCTGCACGGCTCCTCCCCCGACGTCGGGATCGCCGGCTACAGCCTCGGCGGTGGCATCGGGTGGTACGCCCGCCAGCACGGCCTCGCCTGCAACAGCATCACCGCGGTGGAGATCGTGCTCGCCGACGGCGAGCTGGTGCGCGCCGACGCCCACACCAACGCCGAGCTCTTCTGGGCCGTGCGCGGTGGCGGCGGCAGCTTCGGCGTCGTGACCGCCATCGAGCTCAAGATGTACGACATCGCGACGGCGTACGCCGGCATGCTGATGTGGCGGCTCGCCGACATCGAGCCGGTCCTGCGCGAGTGGGCCGCCTGGGCGCCGACCGCGCCCGACGAGGTCACCACGTCGTTCCGCGCGATGCGGCTGCCCCCGATGCCCGAGCTGCCGGACTTCCTCCGCGGCCAGGAGCTGGTCGTCATCGACGGTGCCGTCCTCGGCTCCGACGAGCGCGGCGAGGAGCTGCTCGCCGGCCTGCGCGCCCTGAACCCGTTCATGGACACGTTCGCTCGGGTGCCGGCGAAGTCGCTGGTCCGCCTGCACATGGACCCCGAGGGCGGCGCACCCTTCGCGTCCGACTCGGCGATGCTCGGGGCGTTCCCGGACGCCGCCGTCGACGCCTTCCTGGCCGAGGCCGGCCCGGACGCCCAGACCTCGCTGCTGATGGCCGAGCTCCGCCAGCTCGGCGGCGCCCTCGGGCGCTCGGCCGAGGGCAGCGGCGTGCTGTCCCGCCTCGACGCGGAGTTCGTCAGCTTCGCCGGTGGCATCGCGGCCACCCCGGAGATGGGCGCCCAGGCGCACGCCGACGCGGTCCGCTTCACCGAGGCGCTGGCGCCGTTCGCCAACGGCCGGGAGTACCTCAACTTCGCCGAGAACCCCGTGGACACCCGCGCGGCGTACGGCGCCGACGTGTGGACCCAGCTGACCGGCATCCGCAGCGCCGTCGACCCGCACGGCGTCTTCGCCGCCAACCACCCGGTGCCGCGCCTCTTCGAGAACGGAGCCCCCACCAGCTGACCCAAGCCGAGTCGGCGCCAGATTGCACTCGAGTCGGCGTCAGATTGCAGCAAACGCTGCAATCTGGCGCCGACTCGGCGTTATTGACGGGGGCCGCGGGTCCAGTCGGTGCCGGGCGGGCCGGACTCGAGCCAGGACTGGAAGCCCATCAGCGAGGCGGGCGACATGGCCAGCTCGATCAGGCCGTCCGGGGTGGAGCAGGACAGCACCACGTGCTCGGGGTAGAGGGACATCTGCTCCGAGCCCTCGGGCGCCCGGCTGTCGAGGTAGGTGACCTCGGAGCGTTGCAGGACCCGCTTGGGTCCGGGCCACAGCGAGAAGTAGCGGAACCACTGCAGGGACTCACCGGAGTAGCGACCGAGCCCGAGAAGCCAACCGCGCCCGGCATGTTCCTGCCGGACGCGGTAGCTGAGCTCGAACGTGCCGCCGTTGCGGGACAGCAGGCGCCGGCGGACGATCAGGCCGATGCCGTAGAACAGGACCAGGACGAGCAGCGCACCAGCGGCGTCGAGAAGCCACTGCCACACCGGCATCCATGACCTCCTGATCGCTCCGTCACCGTGGAATGCTCACCCTAGCGGCACCCCGTGACGGACCGAACGCGGGTCAGGAAGCCTTCTCGGCCGCCCGGATCCGGACCTCGGCGCGCTTCGCGCGCTCCTCGCCCTCGTCACCCTCGGACTGGGCCGACTCCAGCTCGGCCCGCGCCGCCGCCACATCGATCTCGTGGGACAGCGCGGCGAACTGGCTCAGGATCGAGACCCGGTTGTTGGCGACCGAGAGGAACCCGCCGTCGACGGCGGCGTACATCCGCTCACCGTCGACGGGGACGATCTCGACGACCCCGTCGACCAGCAGGGAGAGCACCGGCATGTGGTTGCGCAGCACACCGATGTCACCCTCCGCGGTCTTGGCGACGACCATCGTGGCCTGACCGGACCACACGGTCCGGTCGGCCGCGACGAGCTCGACCTGCAGCTGGTCGTTGTCCGCCATCAGAGGTTCTTCTGGATCTCGGCCCACTTCTTCTCGACGTCGTCCAGACCGCCGCACATGAAGAAGGCCTGCTCGGCGACGTGGTCGTAGTCGCCGTCCGCGATCTTGTTGAACGCCTCGATGGTGTCGCCGATCGGCACCGTCGAGCCCTCGAGGCCGGTGAACTGCTTGGCCACGTAGGTGTTCTGCGACAGGAACCGCTGGATCCGGCGAGCCCGAGACACGATGATCCGGTCCTCTTCGGAGAGCTCGTCGACACCGAGGATCGCGATGATGTCCTGGAGCTCCTTGTTGCGCTGCAGGATCTGCTTGACGCGGATCGCGCAGTCGTAGTGAGCCTGCCCGATGTACTGGGCGTCCAGGATCCGCGAGGTCGACGTCAGCGGGTCGACCGCCGGGTAGATGCCCTGCGACGCGATGTCGCGGGACAGCTCGGTGGTCGCGTCGAGGTGCGCGAACGTCGCCGCCGGTGCCGGGTCGGTGTAGTCGTCGGCCGGCACGTAGATCGCCTGCAGCGAGGTGATCGAGTGACCACGCGTCGAGGTGATCCGCTCCTGGAGCGTGCCCATCTCGTCGGCGAGGTTGGGCTGGTAGCCCACGGCGGACGGCATCCGGCCGAGCAGGGTGGACACCTCGGAGCCGGCCTGGGTGAACCGGAAGATGTTGTCGATGAAGAGCAGCACGTCCTGGTTCTGCACGTCGCGGAAGTACTCCGCCATCGTGAGCGCCGACAGCGCGACCCGCAGGCGGGTGCCCGGCGGCTCGTCCATCTGGCCGAAGACGAGGGCGGTCTGGCCGATGACGCCGGCCTCCTCCATCTCGACGATGAGGTCGTTGCCCTCACGGGTGCGCTCGCCGACGCCGGCGAACACCGACACACCACCGTGGTCGCGCGCGACCCGGGCGATCATCTCCTGGATCAGCACGGTCTTGCCGACACCGGCACCACCGAACAGGCCGATCTTGCCGCCGAGGACGTACGGCGCGAGCAGGTCGATGACCTTGATGCCGGTCTCGAACATCTGCGTCTTGGACTCGAGCTGGTCGAACGCCGGCGCCTTGCGGTGGATGCCCCAGCGCTCGGTGGTCTCGAGGCTCTGGCCCTCCTCGAGGTTGAGGCACTCGCCCAGGGTGTTGAACACCTTGCCCAGGGTGTCGTTGCCGACGGGGACCGTGATCGGGCCGCCGGTGTCGGTCACCTGCGCACCGCGGACCAGGCCGTCGGTGGGCTGCAGCGAGATGGCGCGGACCATGCCGTCGCCGATGTGCTGGGCGACCTCGAGCGACAGGGTCTTGGTCTCGCCGCCCAGGGTCAGCTCGGTCTCGAGCTTGTTGTACATCTCGGGCATCGAGTCCGCGGGGAACTCGATGTCGACGACCGGGCCGATGACCCGGGCGATACGGCCGACTCCAGCCGAGCCGGTCTCCGTGGTCTCTTCAACAGTGGCAGTCATGTCTCTCACTCACTCCCGGCGTTGGCGTCGGCCAGCGCGTTGACGCCACCGACGATCTCGCTGATTTCCTGGGTAATACCGGCCTGACGGGCCTGGTTGGCGATCCGTGTGTACTTCTTGATGAGCTCGTCCGCGTTGTCCGTGGCCGACTTCATCGCCTTCTGACGGGCGGCGAGCTCGGAGGCCGCGGCCTGCAGCAGCGCGAAGAAGATGCGGCTCTGGACGTACTGCGGAAGCAGCCCGTCGAGCACCGCCTCCGGCGACGGCTCGAACTCGTAGAGCGGGAGCACCTCGGCGGAGCCGGGCTTCTCCTCGCCCTCGACGACCTCGAGGGGCAGCAGTCGTACGTCGGTCGGCTCCTGCACCAGCATCGACTTGAATCGGGTGAAGACGACATGCACCTCGTCGACACCGCCGTCCTCGTCGAGGAAGGCGTCGATCAGGGTCTGCCCGATCTCGTGCGCGACCTCGAAGCTCGGCTGGTCGGAGAACCCGTTCCACGACCGCTTCACGGGCCGACCACGGAACTTGTAGTAGGCCTCGCCCTTGCGCCCGGCGATGTAGGTGTCGATCTCCTTGCCCTCGCCCCGGAGCTTCTCGGCGAGCCGCTCCGCCTCCTTGAGCACGCTCGAGGAGTAGGCACCGGCCAGGCCGCGGTCGCTCGTCACGATGAGCACCGCAGCCCGCTTGGCCTCCTCGGGCTCCCGCGTCAGCGGGTGGTCGACGTTGGAGTACGTCGCCACGGCCGAGACCGCCCTGGTCAGCTCGCGGGCGTACGGCGCTGCCGACTGCGCCCGCTGCTGCGCCTTGATGATCCGGGACGCGGCGATGAGCTCCATGGCGCGGGTGATCTTCTTCATCGACTCCGTCGACTTGATCCGCGCCCGGTACTCGCGCACCGATAGAGCCATGGGTCAGCCCCGCTTCTGCTTGACGATCTGCTCCTGCTCGACGTCCTGGTCCTCGAGCGCCTCGGCCTTGGGCTCGTTGCCGACCTTGATCGACCCGCCGTCCGAGGTCTCGAACTGGTCGAGGAAGGAGTCGTAGGCACCCTCGAGGTCCGAGGCAGTGCTGTCCTCGAACTTCTGGGTCTCCCGGATGGCCGAGAGGATGCCGTCGTGCGAGCGGCGCAGGAAGTCGAGGAACTCGCGCTCGAAGCGCAGCACGTCGTCGGCCGGCACGCGGTCGAGGCGACCGGTGGTGCCGATCCACAGCGAGACCGTCATCTCCTCGAGCGGGTACGGCGAGTACGCCGGCTGCTTGAGGAGCGCCATCAGGCGCTGACCGCGGTCGAGCTGCTGACGCGACGCGGCGTCCAGGTCGGACGCGAACATCGCGAACGCCTCCATCGCGCGGAACTGCGCGAGGTCGACCTTCAGCGAGCCGGTCACGGCCTTGAGCGCCTTCGTCATGGCCGCACCACCGACGCGCGACACCGAGATGCCGACGTCGATCGCGGGCCGCTGGTTGGCCGCGAACAGGTCGGACTGCAGGAAGATCTGGCCGTCCGTGATCGAGATGACGTTGGTCGGGATGAACGCCGACACGTCGTTGGCCTTGGTCTCGATGATCGGCAGGCCGGTCATCGAGCCCGCGCCCAGCTCGTCGGACAGCTTCGCGCACCGCTCGAGCAGCCGGCTGTGCAGGTAGAAGACGTCACCCGGGTAGGCCTCGCGGCCCGGCGGACGACGCAGCAGCAGCGACACGGCGCGGTAGGCCTCGGCCTGCTTGCTCAGGTCGTCGAACACGATGAGGACGTGCTTGCCCTCGTACATCCACTGCTGGCCGATGGCCGAGCCGGTGTAGGGGGCGAGGTACTTGAAGCCCGCGCTGTCCGACGCCGGCGAGGCGACGATCGTGGTGTACTCCAGCGCGCCGGCCTCCTCGAGGGCGCCACGCACGGAGGCGATGGTCGAGCCCTTCTGGCCGATGGCGACGTAGATGCAGCGGACCTGCTTGTTCTCGTCGCCCGACTCCCAGTTCTGCTTCTGGTTGATGATCGTGTCGATCGCGATCGTCGTCTTGCCGGTCGCGCGGTCACCGATGATCAGCTGGCGCTGGCCGCGGCCGATCGGGGTCATCGAGTCGATCGCCTTGATGCCGGTGGCGAGCGGCTCGTGCACCGACTTGCGCTGCATGACCGTCGGGGCCTGGAGCTCCAGCGGGCGGCGTACGTCGGACTCGATGTCGCCGAGGCCGTCGATCGGGGTGCCGAGCGGGTCCACGACGCGACCGAGGAAGTTGTCGCCGACCGGGACCGAGAGGATCTCGCCCGTACGGCGGACCGTCTGGCCCTCCTCGATCTTGTCGAAGTCACCGAGGATGACGACGCCGATCTCGCGGGTGTCGAGGTTCAGGGCCAGGCCCAGCGTGCCGTCCTCGAACTCCAGCAGCTCGTTGGCCATCGCCGAGGGCAGACCGGTGACACGAGCGATGCCGTCGCCGGCGGTCGCGACCGTGCCGACCTCTTCCTTGCTCGCTGCCTCGGGCTGGTAGTCGGCGACGTACTTCTGCAGCGCGTCGCGGATTTCCTCCGGACGGATCGAAAGCTCCGTCATCTTCGTCCCTACTCTCTTGGTTCTCTACTGAAGTCTTCGGGTGTGGGCGGTGGTCGGACCGGTCGGGACCGGTCAGCCGACCAGCTTGCGCCGGGCGTCGTCGAGCCGGCTCGACACGGTGCCGTCGATGACGTCGTCACCGATCTCGACCCGCATCCCACCGAGCACGCCGGGTTCGACGATCTCGTTGAGGTGGACCTGCTTGCCGTACTGCCGCGACAGCGCCGCGGCCAGTCGTTCCCGCTCGCCGTCACCGAGCGGCTGCACGACGCGGACCGTGGCCACGGCCTCGCCGCTCGCGTCGGCCGCCACCTCGCGGTACGCCGCGAGCGCACCGGTGAGCGTCCGGTAGGTGCCGCCGAGCCCCTGCTTGGCCAGGGCCACCGTCGCCGGGAGCGCCTTGCCGCCGAGGAGCGCGTCGAGCAGCGCCGCCTTGTCCTCCGTCGAGCGGGCCGGGTCGGCCAGCGCGTCACGCAGGTCGTGGTTGGCGCCGAGCGTCTGACCGAGCAGGAAGAGCTCGTCGACGAGCCGGTTGGCGTCCGACCCGACCGACGCGACCGCGGCGAGCTCGCTGAGCCGCTCGGTCGCGGCCGCCAGGTCGCGGGTCGCCGTCCAGCGCCGCCCCGCCGCGCTGGAGACCAGCGCGAGCGTCGCGTCGTCGAACTTGCCGGCGAACACGTCCTTGACGAGACCCTGCTTGGCCGCAGCAGGCAGCGAGGCGTCGGTCGCGAACCGGCGCAGTGCCGGCTCGGCCCGCAGCAGCGACGCGACGTTGTAAAGCTCGCGGGCCACGCGCTCGGCGTCGGCACCACCGCTCAACGTCTCGTCCAGCTCGGCGCTGAGCTCCCGGAGGGACTCGGCCGATGCTCCACGCAGATCCATCAGCTGGCGCCTTCCAGCTCCGTGAGGAACCGGTCGACCACGCGGCTCTGACGAGCCTCGTCGTCGAGGGACTCCCCGACGATGCGGCCGGCCAGGGTGGTCGCGAGCGTGCCGACCTCGCCCCGCAGCGACGCGGCGGCGGCCTTGCGGTCGGCCTCGATCTGCACGTGGGCGTGCTCGACGATCCGCGCTGCCTCGGCCTGGGCCTGCTCACGCATCTCGGCGATGATCGCGGCACCCTGCTCGCGTGCCTCCTCGCGGATGCGCGCCGCTTCGTGGCGCGCGTCGGCGATCTGCGACTTGAACTCCTCCTCGGCCGCGCTGGCCTCGGACTTGGCCTCGTCCAGCTCGGCGAACTGCTCCCGGATCGCGTCCTGGCGGGCCGTCATCGCGCGGTTGATCGGCGGGATGATGTAGCGCGCCAGGAGGAACAGCAGCACCAGGAAGGCGAGGAGCTCGACCAAGAACGTGGCGTTGGGCACCAGGAAGTTGTCCGCCATGGGGGTGACCGCAGGGCTTGCCATCGATTAGTTCCTTTGCTTCTGACAGGTGAGGGAGGGCGTCAAGCCCTTCCTCACGCGCCGAGGACGAAGACGAACAGCGCCATGAAGGCGAGGTTGATGAAGAACATCGCCTCGACCAGGCCGACCGTCAGGAAGAAGATCGTCTGCAGGCGGCCCTGGGCCTCGGGCTGGCGAGCGACGCCCTCGATGTAGGACGAACCCGCGAGGCCGTCACCGATACCGGCTCCGATGGCGCCACCGGCAAGGGCGATGCCACCGCCGACGAAGGCGCCGGCCAGCTTGATTGCCTGGGCGGTTGTCGTTGCGTCTGCCATGTCTCTCCTTGGTTACGCACCGGGGTCCGGTGCCTCTTTCTTAAACTCTGGTCACGCCCGACCGGGATGGTCAGGACGCTGGAACGGGGGCGGCCTTCTCGGCCGCTGCTGCGTCGGCAGCCTTCTTCTTGCGCTGCTCGTCCTCGTGCTCTTCGTGGGACTCGTGCTCCTCGTGGCCGGCTCCGGCCATCGCGAAGTAGAGCACCGTCAGGAGCGCGAAGATGAACGCCTGGATGACACCGATGATGGCGTCGAAGGCCTTCCACAACAGGTTGGGGGCCCACATCGCGTAGAGCGGGATGAGGCCGATCAGCGCCAGCATGATGCCGCCGGCGAAGATGTTGCCGAAGAGTCGGAGGGCCAGCGTGATCGGCTTGATCAGCTCCTCGAGGACGTTCAGCGGCAGCAGCACCGGGAACGGCTCGGCGAAGTGCTTGAAGTAGCCCTTGACGCCCTTCTGCTGGATGCCGTAGGCCCAGACGCTGACCATCGTGACCGCGGCGAGCGCGTAGGTCAGGTTGGTGTCGGCGGTCGGGGCCGGCAGCAGGTGCACGTCGTGACCGTTGATGGTCAGCTCGGTCGGCACCAGCTCGAGCCAGTTGCAGAAGAGGATGAAGAAGAAGAGCGAGATCGCCAGCGGTGCGACGTACGGGTGCACCCGGCCGAGGTTGTCGTTGACCTGCTTGTTGACCTCGCCGACGACGAGCTCCCACAGGATCTGCGGCTTGGACGGCACGTGGTCGGGGGTGTCCTTGGTGAGGGCACGGGTGCCCCACCAGCCGAGCAGGAGGACCAGGACGCCGGCGACGATCGTGGAGATGATCGTGTCGATGTTGAAGGTCATCCCGGCCCACGTCCGCTGGACGTGGTGGCCGATCTCGATGTCAGAGGCGAACGGCAGGAGGCCGGTCATGGGTTCTTCAGCTCCTTCAGCAGCGGGATCGTGGTCATCACCAGAGCGATGAGCCGGAAGATGGCCAGGCCGAGCAGCAGCCCGATGCCGTCAGGCCAGAAGATCACAGCAACGCCCACCGCGACCACCGTGAGCACCGTCAGGCGCACGACCGTGGACACGATCATCTGGTTGCGGGTGGGCTGCTCGCCGGACGAGATGGTCCGGAGCAGCCAGTACTCGGTCGACAGGTGGTTGACCAGCCCGAGGAAGACGCCGCCGGCGATGCAGCCCGCGAGGCCCCACTCGCCCGCCGCGCCCGCCAGCCAGAAGCTGGCGACCATCAGGCCGAGGGCGACCAGCTCGATCTTGCGCTGGTCCTTCACCACCCGCCAGATCGACGGCTTACTGGGGGGCTGGACGTCACTCATGGAGCTGCTCATCTCGGTCAAGGTCACTGGCACTCACCCCCGGAGGGCGGCACGCACCCGGACGACGAAGGCGACGGCACCGAGGAGGACGCCGAGACCGATGCCGACGAGGACACCGACGGGCGCGCTGCCCGCTGCGTTGTCGACGAGGAGACCGAGGACCATGCCGACGACGACGCAGCCGGCGAGGAGACCGCCGAGACCGATGAGGTCGCGACCGCGCAGCCCGGCATCGGACCCTGCGTCGGAACGCTCATCGACCATCCACCCACGTCCCATTCCTCGGCCGGTTCAACGGCACTGTCGTCCGCGGGCGTGAAGACACCCGGACGGTGAGGGGCTGGAGCCCTCGTGACACCCGGCGACTGCGCGAAACTACCACAGCCAGACAGGCCGAACTCGGGGGTCGTCACCGGGGTTCGGATCGTCGCGGTCGTCATCATCGGCGGCCGTTCTCTCGTGGCTGGTGCGGGCGGTGCCTGGGGGCGCTTGTGAAAACTAGCACAAGCGCTCCGGGCGGTCGAAACCAGCCCGGCCCTGGACTTGAGTACCAGTCTGTCAGGCGCCCAGGTCGAACGGTCGGCCGGGGTCCCTGCCGACCGCGCCCGGTCAGAGCGAGGCGCTGTCGCGGAAGACGGACGGGCGGCCGAGTGGGCGAATACCCGATATCTCGACCAGGATCTTTGACATCAATGGAGGGGGGCCGTGGCCCCCCTCCATTGACTGTACGTTCGCCTCATCTCGTAATTGGAAGCTATCGTCGACGATGCTGCGAATCGCCAAAACGAGGCTAGTGGCGAATCGGCTACGTGATGTCGTTTGCGTTGTAGTCAACCTGCACGCACTTGTCCGGGACTCCAGACGTATTGCAGATCTTGAGCCGTACTCCATTGAGCTCACGGGCGTACGCACGTTCCCCCGTGAATGCTGGCGCGCTATTGCCGTTGCCGCACGCGTGCTGCGAGTGGTATTCCGGGTCCGTGTGGTTCGCCAGGTCTGGCTGGATCTCGATGTAGACACAGTCGCCGTCCGGTGAAGTGTCCGTGATGGTCAGGTTCCACTTGACCACGCCGTTCTGGGCAGAGAACGTCCCGTGCACCGTTCCGCCGTTGGCGGTTTCGTCGGCCCGCTCAGCTCGAGCTGCCGGCGACGTGGCGACAACGAGTGCGACTGCGCCGGCGATAGCACCAAGCCTGCGTGCCAAATATACCGTTTTCAATTGATTCTCCCCGTAGTTTCCCGAGCCCCCGAGATGAGAACTCAGCGCTCAGCAGACACGGATTCAAACTTAGTGTCAAGCGTTTGAGCGTCCATTCATTTCCGGTGGCTCTGGCCCTACGGCTCGTCCGACGGGATCGCTACACGATGGTGCAGTTTGGGCAGGAGGAAGGTCAGGGCGACTGTCACGGTCGCCATCGAGCCCAGGGCGACCCAGGTCCAGGTCTTCTGGCTGTACAGGCTCACCAGGACCGTGCCGAAGGCCACCAGGGCCGCCCAGAGGTACATGATCAGCACGGCGCGCCGCTGGGAGTGGCCGATCTCGAGCAGCCGGTGGTGCAGGTGCTGCTTGTCCGGCGCGAACGGCGACCGACCGGCCCGGGTGCGGCGCACGATCGCGAGGACCAGGTCGAGCATCGGCACGATCAGGATCGAGACCGGCAGCAGCAGCGGGAGCAGGGTCGGCACGAAGCTGGCCGCGGTGCTGGCGGGGTTGTCCGTGATCTGGGTGGGACTGAACTGCCCGGTCAGCGTGACCGTGCTCGCCGACAGCACGAGCCCGATCAGCATCGACCCGCTGTCGCCCATGAAGAGCCGCGCCTGGTGGAAGTTGTGCGGCAGGAACCCCGCGCAGGCGCCCGCCAGGGCCGCGCTGAGCAGGGCTCCGGTGGTCGCGAGCGTCAGGTCGTTGATGTTCGAGAGCTGGTAGCAGTAGAGGAAGAACGCGACGGCGCCGATCCCGACGATGCCGGCCGCCAGCCCGTCGAGCCCGTCGACGAAGTTGACCGCGTTGACGGTCGCCACGACCACGACGCCGGTCAGCAGGGCGCCCTGGGCGTTGTCGATCGTGATCTGCACCCCGCCCGTGCCGGGGAAGAAGATGTACTGGATCCCGAACGCGATCAGGAAGCCCGCCGCGAGCACCTGGCCGCCGAGCTTGGTCAGCGCGTCCAGCTCGAACAGGTCGTCGAGCACCCCGACCGCGCAGATCAGCGCCCCGGCGATCAGCACCACGCCCGCGTCGCGGAAGACGAAGGTGTCGCTGCGCGAGAGGAAGGGCAGCTGACGGGCGACGGCGTACGCCGCGACCAGGCCGCCCAGCATCGCGATGCCGCCCAGGTAGGGGATCGGCACGGCGTGCACGTCGCGGTCGCGGACCTTGGCGACCGCACCGGTCCGGAGGGCGATCTCGCGGGCGACGACCGTCAGGAGGTACGTCGTCGCCGCGGCGACGAGGAAGACGAGGAGGTACTCCCGCAAGGGCTCAGTCCCCGTCGGTCAAGGTGGCGCCCAGTGGCTCGAGCACCTCGTTGAGGCGCTCCAGCGACAGGGCGCCGTACCGGAGCACGCGTCCCTGGTCGCCCGTGACGTCGACGATGGTCGAGGCCTCGCCGCCCGGGCTGGTGCCGGCGTCGACCACCACGGCCACGTCCTCGTCGAGCATCTCGATCGCCTGGTCGGCGTCGGTCGCGGCCGGCATCCCGGTCTTGTTGGCCGAGCTCACCGCCAGCGGGCCGGTCCGCTCGAGGATCGCGAGGGCGATCTCGTGGTCGGGCATCCGGATGGCGACCGTCGCGCGGTTGTTGCCGAGGTCCCACTGCAGCGAGCTCTGCTGGTGGCAGACCAGTGTCAGGGGCCCGGGCCAGAACTCCTCGACGAGCGCCCGGGCGTAGCCGGGCACCCGCACGGCCAGCGCGTCGAGCGTGGTCGCCGAGCTGATCAGCACGGGGGGCGGCATGTCGCGGCCACGGCCCTTGGCCGCCAGCAGCGCGCGCACGGCGTCCGGGTCGAAGGCGTCGGCGCCGATGCCGTACACCGTGTCGGTGGGCAGCACGATCAGGTCGCCCTGCTGCACCGCCAGCGCGGCCGCGTCGACCGCTTCCTCGCGCTCGTCGTCGGTCCCGGTCGGGTAACGCTCGCTCATCACAGGCTCATCGTGCCAGCCGCGCGGTCGTGAAGCGCGCCCGACCTGCCAGGTCGAGGTGGTCTCGGACGTCGGCCCACCGGCCGGTCGCCAGGAAGACGGCCGGCGCGGACTCGCCCTGCGCGTCGGCGTGCTCGAACCCGACCACTCCCCCGGGTCGCAGCAGCAGGGCCGCCCGTCGCTCGAGCACGCGGATGGCGTCCAGCCCGTCCGCTCCCGAGAACAGCGCGAGGTGCGGGTCGTGGTCGCGGGCCTCGGGGGCGACCGACTCCCAGGCATCGAGGGGGATGTACGGCGGGTTGCAGGTCAGCACGTCGACCGTGCCGGCGAGGTCGTCGAAGGACGTGGCCATGTCGCCGTGGCGGAGGTCGACGTCGGTGTCGGCGAGGTTGCGCTCGGCCCAGGTGTGCGCGGCCTCGTCGAGCTCGACGGCGTGCACGACGGCACCGGGGACCTCGTCGGCGAGCGCCTTGGCCACCGCCCCGGAGCCGGTGCACAGGTCGACCATCACGGGCCGCTCCACGGCTGCCGCCTGCTCGATCGCCCAGCCCGCCAGCAGCTCGGTCTCCGGGCGCGGCACGAAGACGCCCGGTCCGACCGCGAGCTCGACGTGGCGGAAGTACGCCGTGCCGGTCAGGTGCTGCAGCGGCTCGCGGGCCGCGCGGCGGGCGACGAGGACGTCGTACGCCGCGAGCGCGTCGGTGCCCACCTCGTCGACGAGGGGCAGCCGCGCGCGGGTGGTGCCGAGGACGTGGGCGAGCAGCTCGGCGGCGTCGTGCTCGGGGCTCGCGACGCCGGCCTCCGCCAGCCGCGCGGTGGCACCGCGGAGCACGTCGCGCCGCAGGCTCACTGCTCCAGCGCCTCGAGGCGGGCGGCCAGGTCGGCCTCGATGCAGGAGTCGAGGACCGGCTGGAGGTCGCCGTCGAGGACCTGGTCGAGGTTGTAGGCCTTGTAGCCGGTGCGGTGGTCGGAGATCCGGTTCTCCGGGTAGTTGTAGGTGCGGATGCGCTCCGACCGGTCGACGGTGCGCACCTGGCTGCGCCGGGCCTCGCCGGCCTCGGCGTCCGCCTTCTCCTGGGCGGCGGCCAGGATCCGGGCCCGCAGGATCCGCATCGCCTGCTCGCGGTTCTGCAGCTGGCTCTTCTCGTTCTGGCAGCTGGCCACGATGCCGGTCGGGACGTGCGTGATCCGGACGGCGGAGTCGGTCGTGTTGACGCTCTGGCCGCCCGGCCCGCTGCTGCGGTAGACGTCGATGCGCAGGTCGTTGTCGTCGATCTGGACGTCGATCTGCTCGGCCTCGGGGAAGACCAGGACCCCGGCGGCGCTGGTGTGCACCCGGCCCTGCGACTCCGTGACCGGCACCCGCTGGACGCGGTGGACGCCGCCCTCGAACTTCAGCTGGGCGTACGGCGCCTCGCCGACCTCGGGCGTGGCCTTGGCCTTCACGGCGGCGGTGACCGACTTGTAACCGCCGAGGTCGGACTCGGCGGCGTCGAGGATCTCGACCTTCCAGCCACGACCCTCGGCGTACCGGGTGTACATGCGGAGCAGGTCGCCGGCGAACAACGCCGACTCCTCGCCGCCCTCCCCCGACTTCACCTCGAGGATCACGTCCTTGTCGTCGGTCTCGTCCCGCGGGACGAGCAGCCGGCGCAGCCGCTCCTCGGCGGCGTGGAGCCGGGGCACCAACGCCTCGACCTCCTCGGCGAACGCCGCGTCCTCGGCCGCCAGCTCGCGGGCGGCGCCGAGGTCGTCACCGATCGCCTGCCAGTCGCGCCAGGCGCCGATGATCGACGACAGCGCGGCGTACCGCTGGTTGAGCTGCTTGGCGAGCCGGGCGTCGGCATGCGTCTCGGGCGCGCCGAGCCGCGTCTCGATCTCCTCGTGCTCGGCGAGCATGCCTTCGACGGCCTCGAACATCGGCTCTCCTCGTGGACGGTCCGGGAAAATGACGAACGCCGGTCCCCGCACGTGGCGGGGACCGGCGCTCGGAAGCAGCTACTTGCTGTCGGCTGCAGCGGCCTTCTTGGCGTAGCGGGCCTCGAAGCGGGCGACGCGGCCGCCGGTGTCGAGGATCTTCTGCTTGCCGGTGTAGAACGGGTGGCACTGCGAGCACACGTCGGACTTGATGACGCCGGACGCGACGGTGCTGCGCGTCGTGAACGTCGATCCGCAGGTGCAGGTCACCTCGGTCACGTTGTACTCGGGGTGGATGTCCTTCTTCATGGGGTGTCCTCTCGGTGCGCCGGGTCGCCCACTCCCTACGAGGAGGCGTGAACCGGAGCCGACAGACAAGTCTGCCATGGGTCCAAACGCTTGGGTAATCGACAACATTCCCCGGGTCCGGGGCTACGGGGCGGGCTCCGGCTGGGGCTCGTTGACGACCATGGACAGCACCGCCGGCGGGGTGACGACCGTCAGCTGCGGGGGCGCGGCCTGCACCGGCAGCCGCACGGTCACCGTGGTGCCGACGCCCTCCTCGGAGTCGATCACGACGGCGCCGGCGTGGCGGTCGACGATCGTCTGCATGATGCGGACGCCGAGGCCGGTGCCGGCGATCTCGTTGGTCACGGCGTTGGACGCCCGGAAGAACCGGGTGCCGAGACGGTCCAGCTCGCCGGACGGGATGCCGATGCCGCGGTCGGTCACCGCGATCTCGACCTGACCGCGGCTGGTGGTGATGACGACGTCGACGATGCCGTCGTCGTGGCTGAACTTCACCGCGTTCGAGACGATGTTGAGGAACGCCCGGTGCAGCATCGCGCGGTCGGCCAGCACCGAGACGTCCACCTGCGGCGACTTCACGCCGATCCGGATGCTGCGACGCGCGGCGGTGATCTTCACGTCCATCACGACGTCGCGGATCAGCGCCGGGAGGTCGACCGGCTCCATCTGGTGGTTGCTGCCCTCGGCGGCCTGGAGGGTGAGCAGGTCGTCGATGAGCATCTTGAGCCGGGCGACGTTGCGTCGGGTTGCGTCGAGCATCCGCTCGTGCCGGGGCTGCATCTGCTCCTCGAACTCCTCCGCGACCAGCTCGAGGTAGCCACTGATCGTCGTCAGCGGGGTCCGCAGCTCGTGGGAGACGTTCGCGACGAAGTCGTCCTTGGCGGTGTCGAGGGTGCGCAGCTCGCGCTGGATCCAGATCTCCACGGCGCGCGCCCTGGTCTGGGCGTCGGCCAGGTCGTTGAGCGCCTGTGCGACCGACTGGACCTCCTTGGGACCGGCGGGCGCGGCGCGCACCTCGTAGTCGCCGCGGGCCATCCGCTGGACGACCTTCTCCAGGGCCAGCAGCGGGGTCGACAGCTCGGCGAGCAGCCGGCGCCGCGACCGGGTCATCACGGCCACGGTGACGATCGCGACGAGCAGGACGGCGAGCACGGTGCCGCGCAGCCGCATCGACACCCCGGCGCTGGCCGCACGGACCCGGCTGTCGAACGCCTGGGTGCTGGCCAGGTGGGCGGTGCGCACGGCGTCGAACGCGGCGTTGCCGGCGCGGACCTCCTTGCCGGTCGCGGCGGTGCCACCCGCGGCGGCCATCCGCGGCTCGGCGTACCCGTCGATCCAGGCCTGCGCGGACTCCTCCTGGGCCTGGACGGCGGCCTCGAGGGAACGGTCGCCGTCGGCGTACGAGCGCACCTCCTGCTCGTGCGCACTGAGCCGGAGCGTCGCCTGGCGGTAGTCGTCGGCCGCCGCCGGCAGGCCCACCCCGGACCACGACTCGGTGGCCGCCGACATGTCGGTCAGGTCCTGGTAGACGGCCTGGTTGGCCGCGGCTGCGGGCGAGAGGTCGTCGGTGAGCTGGGTGACGCTGACCGCGGACACCACGACGCCGATCACGGCGACGGCGGCTGCCAGCGCACCGAGCAGCCCGACCCGTGTCAACACGGACGAGACGACGCGCGCCACCGGACGACCGGACATTGCTCGAGAACACCCCCCAGTGCTCCATGGGGCGCGCAAGCACCCCTCCCCGGAGATCAGGCTACCGGCGGCGGGAGGCGCATCCACCGCATCGGCGGACCTTGCGGCTACCTAGCGGTTACGTCGCAGTGCGGCTGAGCAGCGCCTGCACGCGCGAGGCGAGCTCGCGGGGGCTGAACGGCTTGGTGATGTAGTCGTCGGCGCCGGAGTCGAAGCCGGTCTCGACGTCCGACTCCTGTGCCCGTGCCGTCAACAGGATCACCGGCAGGTCGGCGAGCGCGGGGTCGGCGCGGATCGCCCGGATCGCGTCCAGCCCGGACACTCCCGGCATCATGACGTCGAGCACCGCGAGATCGGGTCGCTGGGCCTGGCAGGCCTCGATGGCCGCCGCCCCGTCCGCCACCGCGACCACGTCGTGCCCGAGGGTCGAGAGCTTGAACTCGACGAGCTCGCGGATGTCGACGTCGTCGTCCGCGACCAGGATCCGAGCCACGCGGGTCCCCTTCCATTGATGTGCGCTGGCAGCCTAGCCCGAGCAGGCACCATCTGAGTGCGACGGGCCACTCCGTCTCGGCGTGGCCCGTCGCAGACGGCGTCACACGGGAGCTGGTCTACTCATCCCGACTGGACACGGTCGGGGTCGTCTTCTGGACCTGCATGAGGAACTCGATGTTGGTGTGCGACTTCCTGAGCCGTTCCAGGAGCAGCTCGAGGGCCTGCTGACCGTCCAGGGAGGAGAGCACGCGCCGCAGCTTCCAGACGATGGCCAGCTCCTCCTCGCTCATCAGGAGCTCCTCCCGGCGGGTGCCGGACTGGATCGCGTCGATCGCCGGGAAGAGGCGCTTGTCCGCGAAGTCGCGGCGCAGCCGGATCTCCATGTTGCCGGTGCCCTTGAACTCCTCGAAGATCACCTCGTCCATCCTCGAGCCGCTCTCGACCAGCGCCGTCGCCAGGATCGTGAGCGAGCCGCCGTTCTCGATGTTGCGCGCGGCGCCGAAGAACTTCTTCGGCGGGTAGAGCGCGGCCGAGTCGACGCCGCCGGACAGGATCCGGCCGCTGGGCGGTGCCGACAGGTTGTAGGCCCGCCCCAGGCGGGTGATGCCGTCGAGCAGCACGACGACGTCGTGGCCGAGCTCGACGAGGCGCTTGGCCCGCTCGATCGCCAGCTCGGCGACCGTCGTGTGGTCGGCCGGCGGCCGGTCGAACGTCGAGGAGATGACCTCGCCCTTGACCGAGCGCTCGAAGTCCGTGACCTCCTCGGGCCGCTCGTCGACCAGCACCACCATCAGGTGGCACTCCGGGTTGTTGGTCGTGATCGAGTTCGCGATCGACTGGAGGACCATCGTCTTGCCGGCCTTGGCCGGGGACACGATCAGGCCGCGCTGGCCCTTGCCGATCGGCGCGGCGATGTCGATGACCCGACCGATCAGGTTGTCCGCGCCGGTCTCGAGGCGCAGCCGCTCGGACGGGTAGAGCGGGGTCAGCTTGGAGAACTCCACCCGGTTCTTCGCGACCTCCGGGTCGGCGCCGTTCACGGCGTCGATGCGGACCATCGGGTTGAACTTCTCCTTGCGCTCGCCCTCACGGGGCTGGCGCACCTGGCCGACGATCGCGTCGCCGCGGCGCAGGCCGAACTTGCGCACCATCGACAGCGAGACGTAGACGTCGTCGGCGCTGGCGAGGTAGCCACTGGTGCGGACGAACGCGTAGTTGTCGAGCACGTCCAGGATGCCGGCGGCCGGCACCAGCACGTCGTCCTCGAGGATCGTGGTGTCGGGCTCGTTGCGCTGCCCACCCGTGCCGGTGCCCGCGCCCACCGGGCGAGCGGTGCGGTCCCGGTCGCGACCCCGGCGCCGGCGGTTGCGGCGGCTGCCGTCGACGTCGCCCTCGGGGTCGTCGCCCTGCTGGTCGCCCTGGCCCTGCTGGGGCTGGTGCTGCTGCCGGTCCTGCTGGCCGTCCTGCTGGCCGCGGTCCTGCTGCCGGTCCTGCTGGCCCCGGTCCTGCTTGGGCTCCTGCTGGTGACGGCCCTGTTGGTTGCGGTCCTGTTGGTTCCGGTCCTGCTTGGGCTGATTGTCCTGCTGCCCGCGGTCCTGCTTGGGCTGGTTGTCCTGCTTGGGCTGGTTGTCCTGCTGCCCGCGGTCCTGCTTGGGCTGGTTGTCCTGGCGCCCGCGGTCCTGCTTCGGCTGGTCCTGCTGGGGCTGGTCCTGCTGCGGCTGCTGGCGCTCGCGCGCCTGCTGCCGGCGCTCGGAGCGGTCCTGCTGGGTGACCTTGGTCGGGGCCGGCCCCTGGTCGCGCTCGGGCGCCGCCTTCTCGGGCGCCTGCTTCGCCGGCGCCTTGTCGGGAGCCGCGGCCGGCGCGTCCGAACGGGAGCCGCCGGACTGCTGCGCCTTGATCGCGTCGACGAGCTGGGCCTTCTTCATCGAGCCTGCGCCCGAGACGCCCAGGCCCGCCGCCATCGACTTCAGGTCGGCGAGGAGCATGGAGTTGAGGCCGCCGCCGCGCTTCTTGGCGGGCTTGTCCGCGCCCGCGTCAGAGCTGTTCGAGCCGGTGGAGCCTTCGATGGTTTCCGTCACGTGAGGTCCTTCCCACGTTCAGTGCCGATCCGGCCTCGGGCCGGCGGCGTACTGGTCAGTGCTTCCCCGCCCGCCGTGGCGCTCGGGTTCGAGGCCGTCGGGCTGCTGGGCGGCATGAGGCCGCCACATCACGAGGAAGAGGGTGCACGATGCCGGCTTCACGGCCGACGGTGCCACGCCGAAGAACTCGGCGCGGTCTCAAGATACACCCGTCAGGAGAGCTGCGCGCCCGCGGTCCCGACTTCGAGCCGGTGGCCGGCCCAGCCGTCGGGGCACCGGCCGACCAGGGCGTCCGCGCCGGACGCGTCGGTGAAGGCCAGCACCGTCGGACCGGCGCCGGAGACGACGGCGGGTACGCCGTCCGCGCGGAGCCGGTCGACCAGGTCGAGCGACTCGGGCATGGCGGGGCGCCGGTACTGCTGGTGCAGGTAGTCGCGGGTCGCCCGCAGCAGGTGCTCGGGCTGGCCCGCCAGCGCGGTGACGAGCAGGGCGGTCCGTCCGGCGTCGGCGGCGGCGTCGGCGTGGGGCACCTCGGCGGGGAGCAGCCCGCGGGCGACCTCGGTCGAGACGCCGGTCGGCGGCACGAAGACGACGGCCTCGACGCGCGGGTCGACGGGTGAGCCGACCGCGTAGAAGTCGCCGTCCTCGTCGCGACCGGAGATCGTGAACCCGCCGTAGAAGGCGGGAGCGACGTTGTCGGGGTGGCCCTCGATCCGCGCGGCCAGCTGGAAGAGCTCGGCGTCGTCCGCCAGCAGCGCTCCCCCGGCGACCAGCCCCCGCGCCAGCGCCACACCCGCGACGATCGCCGCCGACGACGAGCCGAGGCCGCGGGCGTGCGGGATCACGTTGGTGCACGACAGCCGGAGGCCCGGCGGCTGGGTGCCCATCAGGTCGAAGGCGGCCCGCATCGCGCGGACCACCAGGTGCGTCTCGTCGCGGGACACGCCGTCGGCGCCGGCACCGGTCACCGAGACGTCCAGGCCGCTCGTGGTCACCTCGGCGGTCAGCTCGTCGCGCATCGACAGCGCCAGCCCGAGCGAGTCGAAGCCCGGGCCGAGGTTGGCCGAGGTCGCGGGGACGGAGACCCGGACCGGGCCGTCGACGAAGGTCGTCATGTCGCCTCAGTCGAGTCCGGCGGCCGCAGCGGCCGCAGCCACGTCGGCGTCGATGACCGTGTCGACGATCTGGCGGCCGCTCTCGGCGAGGCCCTCGAGCGCCGTGACGGTGTCCTTGAGCCCGTGTCCGGTGACCGTGATGGCGACCGTGCTGCCGCGGTACGACGTACCGCCGGCGAGCTCCTGCAGCAGCCCGGCGATGCCGGCGGCCGAGGCCGGCTCGACGAACACGCCGTCGCGCTCGGCGAGCTCGCGCTGGGCCGCCAGGATCTGGTCGTCGCTCACCGACGCGAAGGCACCACCGGACTCGTCGCGGGCCGCCTCGGCGAGCTTCCACGACGCCGGGTTGCCGATCCGGATCGCGGTCGCCCGCGTCTCCGGGTCGGGGAACGGCTCGCCGGTCACCAGCGGCGCAGCTCCCTCGGCCTGGAACCCGCGCATGACCGGCCGCTTGGTGGCCAGCCCGGCGTCGGCGTACTGCGAGTAGCCGAGCCAGTACGCCGAGACGTTGCCGGCGTTGCCGACCGGCAGCAGGTGGTAGTCGGGGGCGTCGCCGAGGAAGTCGACGATCTCGAAGGCGGCGGTCTTCTGGCCTTCGAGGCGCACCGGGTTGACCGAGTTGACCAGCGCGACCGGGTAGTCCCAGGCGAGGCCCTTGGCGAGGCCGAGGCAGTCGTCGAAGTTGCCGCGGACCATGATCACCTGGGCGCCGTGGATCAGCGCCTGGGCCATCTTGCCGGCGGCGATCTTGCCCTCCGGCACCAGGACGAGCGGCTTGAGCCCGGCCTTCGCGGCGTACGCCGCCATCGACGCGGACGTGTTGCCGGTGGAGGCGCAGACCACGGCCTGGGCGCCGTCGTGCTTGGCGACCGAGATCGCGGCCGTCATGCCGCGGTCCTTGAACGAGCCGGTCGGGTTGTCACCCTCGACCTTGAGCCAGACCTCGGCCCCGGTCAGCCCGGAGAGCCACTCCGAGAACACCAGCGGCGTGCCGCCCTCGCGGAGCGTGACGGCCGGGGTGCCCTCCGGGATCTCGAGCAGCGACCGGTACTCCTCGATGACACCGCGCCACTGGTGGGTCCGGCCGCTCATTCGGCAACTCCTTCGACGCGCATCACCGAGGTGACCTCGCGGACGATGTCCATGTCGCGCAGGGACTCCACCGTCGCGGCGAGCTGCGCGTCGGTCGCCTCGTGCGAGACGACGACGAGCTGGGCGTCGGCGTCGCGGCCCTCCTGACGGACGGTCTGGATCGACACCCCGTGCTCCGCGAACGCGGTCGCGACCGCGGCGAGCACGCCGGCGCGGTCGGCGACGTCGATCGCGACGTGGTAGCGGGTGACGGTCTCCCCCATCGGCAGCACGGCGCGGTCGGCGTACGCCGACTCGCCGGGCCCGCGGGTGCCGCCGATCCGGTTGCGGGCGACCGTGACCAGGTCACCGAGCACCGCGGACGCCGTGGGCGCACCGCCGGCGCCGGGGCCGTAGAACATCAGCTGCCCGGCCGCCTCGGACTCGACGAAGACCGCGTTGTAGGCGCCGCGGACCGATGCGAGCGGGTGCGAGGTCGGGATCATCGCCGGGTGCACGCGCACCGCGACGGCGCTCTGCCCGTCCTCGGTCTCGCGGAGCTCGCAGATCGCGAGCAGCTTGACGACGCTGTTCATCTCGCGGGCCGACGCGACGTCGGCGGCGGTCACCTCGGCGATGCCCTCGCGGTGCACGTCGGAGGCGGTGACCCGGGTGTGGAACGCGAGCGACGCGAGGATCGCGGCCTTGGCGGCGGCGTCGAAGCCCTCGACGTCGGCGGTCGGGTCGGCCTCGGCGTACCCGAGCTCCTGGGCCTCCTCGAGCGCCTCGGCGAAGCCGGCACCCGAGGTGTCCATCTTGTCGAGGATGAAGTTGGTCGTGCCGTTGACGATGCCGAGCACCCGGGTGACCCGGTCGCCGGCGAGCGACTCGCGCAGGGGGCGCAGGATCGGGATGGCGCCGGCGACGGCGGCCTCGTAGTAGAGGTCGCGGCCGGCCTTCTCAGCGGCCTCGAAGAGCGTCGGGCCGTCCTCGGCGAGCAGCGCCTTGTTGGCGGTGACGACGGACTTGCCGCTCTCGAGGGCCGCGAGGATCAGCGACCGAGCGGGCTCGATGCCGCCGATCACCTCGACGACCACGTCGACGTCGTCCCTCGTGACCAGCGCGATCGCGTCCGTCGTCAGCAGGCCGGTCGGCACCTCGATCTCACGCGGCGCGTCCAGCCGGCGTACGGCGACGCCGACCAGCTCGACCGGCGCACCCACCCGGGCCGCCAGGTCGCCGGCCTGCTCACCGAGCAGCCGCACCACCTGGGAGCCGACCGAGCCGCAGCCCAGCACCGCCACCTTGAGGGGCTTGTCGCTCTCCATTACTGATCACCCATGTCCGTCGCCAACAGATCGTCCTCAGTCTCGCGGCGTACGACGACGCGCGCGACCCCGTCCCGTACCGCGACCACCGGGGGCCGCAGCGCGTGGTTGTAGTTGGAGGCCATCGAGCGGCAGTAGGCACCGGTGCCGGGGACCGCGAGCAGGTCTCCGGGACGGACGTCGCCGGGCAGGAACTCGTCCTTCACCACGATGTCGCCGGCCTCGCAGTGCTTGCCGACCACCCGGGCCAGCACCGGCACCGCGTCGGAGGCGCGCGAGGCGAGCGTGCAGGAGTAGTCGGCGTCGTAGAGGGCGGTGCGGATGTTGTCGCTCATGCCGCCGTCCACCGACACGTAGGTGCGCACGGCCCCACCGTCGAGCAGCACCTTCTTGACCGTGCCGACCGTGTAGACGGTGCACATCGCAGGCCCGACGATCGCCCGGCCCGGCTCGATCGACAGCCGCGGCTCGGGGATCCCCAGCGCGCGGCACTCGTGCTCGACGATCTTGCTCATCTCGGTCGCGAGCTGCGCCGGGTCGGCCGGGTCGTCCTGGGTCGTGTAGGCGATGCCGAAGCCGCCGCCGAGGTCTATCTCCGGCAGCGTCACGCTCAGCTCGTCGCTGATCCGTGCCTGTAGCGCGAGCACCCGGCGGGCGGCGACCTCGAAGCCCGAGGAGTCGAAGATCTGGCTGCCGATGTGGGAGTGCAGGCCGAGGAGCTCGATGCCGGGCGCGGCGAGGACCCGGCGTACGGCCTCGAAGGCGTCGCCGCTGGTGATCGAGAAGCCGAACTTCTGGTCCTCGTGGGCGGTCGCGATGTACTCGTGCGTGTGGGCCTCGACGCCGGCGGTCACCCGGATCATCACCCGGGCGGTGAGCCCGTCGACGGCGATCGACTCCAGCCGCTCGATCTCGTCGAAGGAGTCGACGACGATCCGGCCGACCCCGACGTCCACGGCCCGGCGCAGCTCGATCAGCGTCTTGTTGTTGCCGTGGTAGCCGATCCGGGCCGGGTCGAAGCCCGCCCGCAGCGCGACGGTCAGCTCGCTGTTGGAGCAGACATCGAGGCAGAGGCCCTCCTCGGCCACCCACCGCGCGACCGCGACGGAGAGGAACGCCTTGCCGGCGTAGAAGACGTCGTACGACGAGAACGCGTCGCGGAAGGCGCGGGCGCGGGACCGGAAGTCCTCCTCGTCGAGGACGTACGCCGGCGTGTTGACCTCGGCGACCAGGTCCGGGACCGCGAGCCCGCCGACGTGCAGCTCGCCGTCGACCTTGTGGGCCGTCTGCGACCACAGGTGCGGGACCAGGGCGTTGGGGTCGGCGGGCGCCTGCAGCCAGGACGGGCCGCGCATCGCTCCGGGCGCGTGCGCCCAGCCGGCTTCGTGGCTCATCCGCTCACATCCGCTCGGGCGCGGAGACGCCCAGCAGCCCGAGCCCGTTGGCGAGCACGGTGCGGGCGGCAGCGACGAGGACCAGGCGGGCCTCGTTGATCGGGGCGACCGGCTCGTCGCCCTGCGGCAGCATCCGGCACTCCCGGGTGTCGTACCACCGGTTGAAGATGGCGGTCGTGTCCTCGAGGTAGCGGGCCACCCGGTGCGGCTCGCGCAGCTCGGCGGCGCTGGCGACCACCCGCGGGAACTCCGCGAGGGCCCGCAGCAGGTCGCGCTCCTTCTCGTGCGAGAGCAGCGACGGGTCGAAGTCCTCCGGCAGCGACATGCCGAGGTCGGCGGCGTTGGCCATCATCCGGCAGGTGCGGGCGTGGCCGTACTGCACGTAGTAGACCGGGTTGTCGTTGGACTGGCTCGCCCACAGGTCCAGGTCGAGGTCGATGTTGGAGTCCGAGCTGAAGCGGGTCAGCGCGTAGCGCGCGGCGTCGACTCCGATCGCCTCGACCAGGTCGTCGATGGTGACGACGGTGCCCGCCCGCTTGGACATCCGCAGCGGCTGGCCGTCGCGGAGCAGGTTGACCATCTGGCCGATCATGATCTCGAGGTTCTTGCCCGGCTCGTCGCCGAAGGCGGCGCACATCGCGTTCATCCGGCCGACGTAGCCGTGGTGGTCGGCGCCGAGCATGATGAAGCAGCGGTCGAAGCCGCGCTCGCGCTTGTCGAGGTAGTAGGCGAGGTCGCCCGAGAGGTACGCCGGCTCGCCGTTGGACCGGATGATCACGCGGTCCTTGTCGTCGCCGAACTGCTTGGTGCGCAGCCAGAGCGCGCCGTCCTGCTCGTAGGTGTTGCCGAGCTCGGTCAGGCGGGCGACGGCCCGGTCCACGGCACCGCTCCGGTGCAGGTTGTTCTCGTGGAAGTAGACGTCGAAGTCGACCCCGAAGTCGTGGAGGCTCTGCTTGATCTCCTCGAACATCATCTCGACGCCCTCGGCCCGGAAGACCTCCTGGGCCTCCTCGTCGGTGAGGTCCTTGACCTGGGGCTCCTTGGCGACGACGGCCGCGGCGATCTCGTGGATGTACTCGCCGCCGTACCCGTCCTCCGGCGCGGGCTCCCCCTTGGCGCTGGCCAGCAGCGACTTGCTGAACCGGTCGATCTGGGCGCCGTGGTCGTTGAAGTAGTACTCGCGGGTGACGTGGGCGCCGGTCGCGGTGAAGATCCGGCCGAGCGCATCGCCGACGGCCGCCCAGCGGACGCCGCCGATGTGGATCGGGCCGGTCGGGTTGGCCGACACGAACTCGAGGTTGATCTTCTCGCCGGCGAAGGCGTCGCTGCCGCCGTACGCCGCTCCCGCCGCCACGATCTGTGCGGCGACGACGCCCTGCGCGGCCGCCGCGACGGTGATGTTGAGGAAGCCCGGCCCGGCGATCTCGACGCCGGCGATGCCGTCGGTCGCCTCGAGGCCCTGCTGCACGAGGGTGGCGAGCTCGCGCGGGTTCATCCCCGCCTTCTTGCCCAGCTGCAGGGCGACGTTGGTGGCGTAGTCGCCGTGACCCTTCTGCCGCGGTCGCTCCACCGTCACGTGCGTGGGGACACCGTCCGGCAGGGTGATCGCACCCTCGTCGGACAGGGTCGTCAGGACGTCGACGATCGCGGTGGAGAGCTGCTCGGGAGTCACCCGGCAAGGGTATCGGCGCGCCGTCCCGGGCCTCGCATCGATATCCGCCGTGGACGGCCCGCGCGACGACCGGGCCGATTGCACCGCGCCCGCGAGTCGGTTGTAGGGTTCTGCCCAGCCACTGCGACGCTATCGATGGGTACGCCGCGGCAGCACGCCTCCGTAGCTCAGGGGATAGAGCACCGGTTTCCGGTACCGGGTGCCGCAGGTTCGATTCCTGCCGGGGGCACATCACGAAAGCCGCAGGGACTCCCTGCGGCTTTCGGCGTCTCCGCGACGACGTCCGTCCTCAGCACTTCTTGATCGTGGCGTCCTTGCGGGCGTCGTCGCCGTAGCGGCGGGCCTGGTCGACGAACGGCAGGACCACGCTGGCGCCGCCGATGTCGCCGATGCTTCCCTGGACCACGCAGTTGGTGATCTTGCCCGGGTCGACCTGGGCCATCGCCTGGCCGAGCCGGTAGAGCTCGGCCGGCGACAGGTCGGTGTGCATGTGCTGGATGACGCTGTAGACGCCCCGCTCGATGAAGCCCGGCCGGTCCGCCTTGGCCCGCACCGCCGACTGGATGCCGCGCAGGACGCGCTGCTGGTTGGCCGACCGGTCGAAGTCACCGCGGATCAGGTCGTGGCGGATCCGGGAGAAGACCAGCGCGTCGTACCCACCCAGGTGGAGGTGCCCCTTCTTGAACCCCTTGGGCTTGAGGTTGTCGTCGGCGAACGCGATCGGGTTGACGACGTCGATGCCGCCGATGTCGTGGATCATCGCCTCGAAGAACTCGAAGCGGGTCACGAAGACGTAGTCGGGCTGGATGCCGACCAGGTTGCCGACGGTCTCGCCGAGGAGCTGCGGTCCGCCGAAGTAGAGCGACGCGTTGATCTTGTTGGAGCGGTGGCCGGGGATCGGGACCCACGAGTCGCGCGGGATGCCGATCGCGGTCGCCGCGCCCGTCCGGGTGTTCATCCCGACCAGCTGCAGCGCGTCGCCGCGGGTGTGGGTCATGTCCTCGCCGGGGCGTGCGTCGGAGCCGACGGCCAGGATCCAGACCACGTCGGGGCTGACGTCGACGGACTCCGCACGCTTGACCTTCACCAGCTCGATCTCGGTGCTCTGCACCGCCGAGTCGGGCACCACGAGGGCCGCGACCGCGAGCACCGCACCGATCGTCAGCACCCGCACCAGCCGCTTCATCGCGCGTCCTTCGTGACGTCGTAGCCGAAGACCTGCCACCCCTGCTTGCCCTTCGTGAGGTAGAGCCGTCCGACGACCCGGACGTCCTTCACGGTGTCGCCGGTCGTCGTGAACCGCAGCAGCACGTGTGCGGTCACGCCGGCCGGGCGCCCGTGCGCCGCGAGCACGTCGACGGTGACCGCGCGCTTGACCGGCTCGACGCCGACGATCGAGGCGCCGAGGTCGCGGTTGCTCATCAGGTCGCCGTCGTGCTCGGCGTCGGCCTTCGCTCCCGCGGTGAAGCCCGGCCACGCGTCGGCGAAGTCGGCGCGGGGGTAGTCGCCGCCGAGGTAGGCGGCCTCCATCCAGCCGTCGACGACCTTCTGCACCTGGTCGACCACCTGCTGGCGTCGCGCCTGCGACAGCTTGCCGGCCCGCTCACCGAGCTTGGCGTGCGTGACCACGGCCTCGGATGCGGCCGACGCGCCCGAGGTCGGGTCGCCCCCTCCGGGATCGTCGTCGCTGCCGCCGCTGCATCCGCCGGTCGCGAGACCGAGGACCAGCAGCGCCGCGAGCGCCCAGGACCCACGTCCGGTCCGTTGCCTCATAGTCCGAAACTCCCCATCGCAGGTGCCGTTCGGTGGGAAGTCTGCAACGTCAGGTTGTGGCCCTTGGCACACCACGCCGCAAACGCGCCCCACGGTCTGCAATTGCTGGTGCGGGGGTCTAGCCTTGACACCTGACACTCCCCGTGCACGATCCGGAAGAGGCGAATCAAGCCGTGCCGCAGTCCCCAGGCCAGTCCGAGCTCCCGTCCGCCGACTTCGGCGCCAACGAGTGGCTCGTCGAGGAAATGTTCGACCAGTACCAGCGGGACCCCGGGAGCGTCGACGCGACGTGGGCCGCGTACTTCAAGACGAACGGCCACGCCAACGGCGGCAACGGCACGGCGACCGCCACCAAGCAGGCGGCCCCGGCGGCACCCGCCCCGGCCAAGCCGGCGGCACCGGCCGCCCCGGCGAAGACCGCCCCCGCGCAGGAGCACGCACCCGACCCGACGCCGACGCCCGCACCGGTCGCCAAGCCGCGTCCGGAGACCAAGGCGGCCGAGCCCGCGAAGGGCACGACCAGCCCGGTGCCGAAGGAGTCCCGCCCGGCCGCGCCCGCGCCGGCGAAGGACGAGCCGACCTACACCGTGCTCCGCGGAGCGCCGGCGCGCACGGCGCAGAACATGGACGTCTCGCTCACGGTCCCGACCGCGACCTCGGTCCGCTCGGTCCCGGTCAAGCTGCTCTGGGACAACCGCACCGTCATCAACAACCACCTCGCCCGCGCCCGCGGCGGCAAGGTCTCCTTCACCCACCTGATCGGCTACGCGCTGGTCAAGGCGGTCCGGTCGATGCCGGAGATGAACGTCGGCTTCGAGACGGTCGACGGCAAGCCCAACCTGATCACCCCGGCGCACATCAACCTCGGTCTCGCCATCGACGTCCCGAAGTCCGACGGCTCCCGCACCCTCCTCGTGCCGGCCATCAAGGCCGCCGAGAACATGGACTTCGCGGCGTTCTGGACGGCCTACGAGGAGATCGTCCGCAAGGCGCGCGACAACAAGCTGACCGTCGACGACTTCAAGGGCACCTCGATCTCCCTGACCAACCCCGGCGGCATCGGCACCAGCCACTCGGTCCCCCGCCTGATGGCGGGCCAGGGCGCGATCATCGGCGTCGGCGCGATGGAGTACCCCGCCGAGTGGCAGGGCGCGTCGGCCGACGCGATCGCCCGCAACGCCATCAGCAAGGTCATGACCCTGACCTCGACGTACGACCACCGCGTGATCCAGGGCGCGCAGTCCGGTGAGTTCCTCAAGCGGGTCCACCAGCTGCTGCTCGGTGGCGACGACTTCTACGACGAGATCTTCCGCTCGCTGCGCATCCCGTACGAGCCGATCCGCTGGAACAACGACATCGCGACGTCGCACGACGACGAGATCTCGAAGCAGGCCCGGATCCTCGAGCTGATCCACGCCTACCGGGTGCGCGGCCACATGATGGCCGACACGGACCCGCTGGAGTACCGCCAGCGCAGCCACCCCGACCTCGAGATCGAGTCGCACGGCCTGACCCTGTGGGACCTCGACCGCGAGTTCGCGACCGGCTCCTTCGGCGGCGAGGGCCGCCGGTTCATGAAGCTGCGCGCGATCCTCGGCATCCTGCGCGACTCCTACTGCCGCACGACCGGCATCGAGTACATGCACATCATGGACCCCGAGCAGCGCCGCTGGATCCAGGAGCGGGTCGAGCAGCCGCACACCAAGCCGCCCCGCGAGGAGCAGCTGCGGATCCTGCTGAAGCTCAACCAGGCCGAGGCCTTCGAGACCTTCCTGCAGACCAAGTTCGTCGGCCAGAAGCGCTTCTCGCTCGAGGGTGGCGAGACCACCGTCCCCGTCCTCGACGAGATCTGCGAGGCCGCCGCCGAGGCGGACCTCGACGAGGTCGCGATCGGCATGGCCCACCGCGGCCGGCTCAACGTGCTGGCCAACATCGTCGGCAAGAAGTACTCCCAGATCTTCCGCGAGTTCGAGGGCAACATCGACCCGCGCACCGTCCAGGGCTCCGGCGACGTGAAGTACCACCTCGGCGCCGAGGGCGAGTTCGTCGCCGGCTCGGGCGCCGAGATCAAGGTCTCGGTCGCGGCGAACCCGTCGCACCTCGAGGCCGTCGACCCCGTGCTGGAGGGCATCGCCCGCGCCAAGCAGGACGTGCTGGACCGGGGCGCGGCGTTCCCGGTGCTCCCGCTGCTCGTGCACGGTGACGCGGCGTTCGCCGGCCAGGGCGTGGTCGCGGAGACGCTCAACCTCTCGCAGCTGCGCGGCTACCGCACCGGCGGCACGATCCACCTGGTCGTCAACAACCAGGTCGGCTTCACCACCTCCCCCGGCTCGTCGCGCTCCTCGCTCTACTGCACCGACGTGGCCCGGATGGTCCAGGCGCCGATCTTCCACGTCAACGGCGACGACCCGGAGGCCTGCATCCGCGTCGCGCGGCTGGCGTTCGAGTACCGCCAGGCGTTCAACAAGGACGTCGTCATCGACCTGGTCTGCTACCGCCGTCGCGGCCACAACGAGGGCGACGACCCGTCGTACACGCAGCCGCTGATGTACGACCTGATCGAGCAGAAGCGCTCGGTCCGCAAGCTCTACACGGAGTCCCTCATCGGTCGTGGCGACATCACGATCGAGGAGGCCGAGCAGGTGCTGCGCGACTACCAGCTGCAGCTGGAGCGCGTCTTCACCGAGGTCCGCGAGGCCAGCACGCAGCCGTCCGAGTGGACGACGGTGCCCGACTACCCGGACAAGCCGTCGGGCGAGACCCGCACGGCCGTGTCCGGCGAGGTCCTCAAGCGGATCGCCGACGCCTACGTCACCCCGCCCGACGGCTTCACCGTCCACCCGAAGGTGATGCCGCAGCTGCAGCGCCGCTCGGCCGCGATCGCCGACGGCCCGATCGACTGGGGCACCGGCGAGATCCTCGCCCTCGGCTCGCTGCTGATGGAGGGCCGCCCGGTCCGCCTGGCCGGCCAGGACTCGCGGCGCGGCACGTTCGTGTCCCGCTTCGCGACGATCATCGACCGCCGCAACGCCGACGAGTGGACCCCGCTGGCCAACCTCACCGAGGACCAGGCGAAGTTCTACGTCTACGACTCGCTCCTGTCGGAGTACGCCGCGCTCGGCTTCGAGTACGGCTACTCCGTCGCCCGCCCCGAGGCCCTCGTGCTCTGGGAGGCGCAGTTCGGTGACTTCGTCAACGGCGCGCAGACCGTGATCGACGAGTTCATCAGCGCCGGCGAGAGCAAGTGGAACCAGCAGTCCGGCGTCGTGCTCCTGCTCCCCCACGGCTACGAGGGCCAGGGCGCCGACCACTCCTCGGCCCGCATCGAGCGGTTCCTGACGATGGCCGCGGACGAGGCGTTCGTGGTCGCGCAGCCGAGCACCCCCGCGTCGTACTTCCACCTCCTGCGCCAGCACTCGCTCGGCGAGGAGCACAAGCCGATGATCGTCTTCACGCCGAAGTCGATGCTGAAGCGCAAGGAGGCCGCGTCGCACCCGGGTGACTTCACGTCCGGCACGTTCGAGCCCTTCATCAGGGACGCCGCCGCCGACGCCGACAAGGTCGACACCCTGCTGCTGTGCTCGGGCCGGGTGACGTGGGACCTGATGGTGGAGCGCGCGAAGCGCGAGGACGGCGAGCGGTTCGCGATCGCGCGGGTCGAGCAGCTCTACCCGCGCCCCGAGGCCGAGATCCGCGACGAGATCGCCCGCTACCCGCACCTCAAGGCCGTGCGCTGGGTGCAGGACGAGCCCGCCAACATGGGCCCGTGGCCGCACTACCAGCTCAACACGTGGCCGCACGTCGACGCCCAGGTGGAGCTCATCTCCCGCCCCGAGTCGTCGTCCCCCGCCGTCGGCACGGTCAAGCGGCACACCGAGGAGCAGAAGGACCTCGTGGCTCGCGCCTTCTCCTGACCGATGTACTTCACCGACCGCGGCATCGAGGAGCTCGAGAAGCGCCGGGGTGACGAGGAGGTCACCCTGGCGTGGCTCGCCGAGCAGCTCCAGGGCTTCGTCGACGCGCACCCGGAGTTCGAGACCGCCGTCGAGCGGTTTGCGACCTGGCTGGCCCGGCTGGACGACCCAGAGGACTGACGAGTTTCATCGGTCGGCCGATGAAACTCACGCTTGGACGATAATGCTTTGTCGTCCCAGCAGGAGTTTTGTCGGCCGACCGACAAAACTCCCGGCCCTCACCCCAGTACGGCGAAGCCGCGCTCGACGAGCTCCGGCAGCGAGCCCCCGTCGGCCACCCACGTCGCCGTCGCGGCGCGGAAGACGGCGAACCCGACCGCAGCCAGGGTCCGGGCCGCAGCGTCCCCGCCGAGCTCGCGCGCGACCACGTGCTCCCAGGACGCAAAGGTGTCGTAGAGCCGGCCGCGCAGCACCGGCGAGGCCGCGGCGGCGCGCTGGCGCAGCTGCACCCGCTCGCGGTCGGACTCGAAGCCGCGGGCGAGCTCCACGAGCGCCGCGCGTACGACGTCGAGGCCGTCGAGCCCCGAGTCCCCGGCCCGCAGCTCGCGGATCCGTGCCCGGAGCTGGGCCTGCCGCTCCTCGCGGCCCATGTCGAGCACCTCGTCCTTCGTGGCGAAGTAGCGGAAGAAGGTCCGCGCGGAGACGCCCGCATCGGCCGCGATCGCGTCGACCGACGTCTCGTCGTACCCGTCCACGGCGAAGCGCCGCAGCGCCGCCTCCGCGAGCGCCTCGCGCGTGCTGCGCTTGTGGGTCTCGCGACGTCCGGCCTCAGTCACCGGCCAGCGCCACCCGCAGCTCGGCGCCCGCGTCCGGCCGCGCCCCGGGGCGGCCGCTGCGCAGCTCCACCCGTGAGAGGGTCCCGGTGAACGCGAACGGCGGGCGGTAGTCGGCGCCCACCGCGATCCCGCGGTCCCGGCCGACGAGCAGGCCGGCACCCGACGAGCCCAGGTTGGGGAAGAAGACCAGCCCGGGGAGCGGCGCGGACGCGACGTCGACGCCGTCCACGGCCAGCTCCAGCCGCGGCTCGCGGCCGGGCACGTAGCGCACGCTCAGCACGTGCTCCCCCGCCGGCACCGGCACGGGTGCGGCGAGCCGGGTGGTGCGGTCGAGCATGGCGACGGTGGCGACCAGACGACCGTCGAGCAGGTACGTCGCCCAGCCACCGTGCCGGTCACCGACCGCCGTGATGATCCCCTCGGCGCCGCCCTCCGGCACCACGACGGACGCCGTCAGCTCGAAGCCCCCCATCAGCGAGGGCAGCTGGCTCTCCTGGACCGGTCCGCCGCCCGGCGCGTAGCGACCGACCGTCGGCGGCGGGAACTCGCCCGGGTGCATGTGCGCCATCGAGCCCGGGAACTCGAAGAGCGGCAGCACCTGGTTGCGCCCGGCCTCGGCCCACCACAGCTCCTCCAGCCGGCGGACCCGACCGGGCTGCTCGTCGGCGAGGTCGCGCGACTCCGAGAAGTCCTCGGCGAGGTGGAAGAGCGACCACCGGTCGGTGTCGTGGTCGTGGCTGCCGACGAGGTGCGCGCGCTCGTCGAACTGGTTGGCCACATGGTCGGTGACCGCCATCCAGCCGTCGTGGTAGATCGCCCGGGAGCCGAACATCTCGAAGTACTGCAGCCGCCGGTGCTCCTCGGCGTCCGCCGCCGCGAAGCTCGGCAGCAGGGAGGTCCCCTCGACGGGCTGCTGGGTCACCCCGTCGACGGTCTCGGGCGACACGATCCCGGCCGCGTCGAGGACCGTGGCGTAGAGGTCGACGGCGTGCACGAACTGCGGGCGTACGCCGCCGCGGCCGGCCAGCCGGTCACCCCAGCGCACGACGAGCGGGGTCCGGACGCCGCCGAGCCAGGCGTACCGCTTCCACAGCCGCAGCGGGGCGTTGCCCGCCCACGCCCAGCCGTAGGGGTAGTGGTTGTAGGCGTCCGGACCGCCGATCTCGTCGATGCGCGCGATCGACTCGGACACGTCCTCGGCCATGCCGAGCCAGCCGGCGGCCTCGTTGAGCGTGCCCGTCGTCCCGCCCTCGGCGCTCGCACCGTTGTCGGACATCAGCATCACGATCGTGTCCTCGGCGATGCCGAGCTCCTCGAGGTAGGAGAACAGGCGCCCGAGGTGGTGGTCGGTGTGCGTGACGAACCCCGCGAAGACCTCCATGTAGCGGGCGAACAGCCGCCGCTGGTCCGCCGGCAGGGTCTCCCAGTCCGGGATCCACGGCGGCCGCTCGGGCAGCACGGTGTCGGCCGGGATGATCCCCTCGGCGACCTGCCGGTCGAAGGCCCGCTGCCGCCAGGCCTCCCAGCCGTCGTCGAACTGGCCGGCGTACGGCGCCACCCATTCCTCGGTCACCTGGTGCGGGGCGTGCGCCGCACCCGGCGCGACGTAGAGGAAGAACGGCTTGCGCGACTCCGCCTGCTGCTGGTCCTGGACCATCCGGATCGCCTGGTCCACCAGGTCCTCGGTGAGGTGATAGCCCTCCTCCGGCGTGTACGGCGGGTCGATGTGGGTGTTGTCGCGGACCAGCTCCGGCGCCCACTGGCTGGTCTCCGCCCCGAGGAAGCCGTAGTAGCGCTCGAACCCCTGCCCGAGCGGCCAACGGTCGAAGGGGCCGGAGGCGGAGTACTCGTTCTTGGGCGCCAGGTGCCACTTGCCGACGGCGAGGGTGTTGTAGCCGTGGTCGCGCAGCACCCGCGCCAGGGTGGCGGCCGACCTCGGGATCCGGCCCGTGTAGCCCGGGAAGCCGAGCGCCGCCTCCTGGGTGACGCCCATCCCGACGGCGTGGTGGTTGCGCCCGGTGAGCAGGGCCGCCCGGGTCGCGGAGCAGACCGACGTGACGTGGAAGCGGTTGTAGCGCAGGCCCTCGGCCGCGAGCCGGTCGATGTGGGGGGTCGCGATGCCCGACCCGAAGCACCCGAGCTGGGCGAAGCCGATGTCGTCGAGGACGACCATCAGCACGTGCGGGGCGTCGGCGCCGGGCCTCGGGTACGGCACGAAGCGCGGCTCGGAGGTCTCGACACGGCTGGTGATCCGCTGGGTCTGCATGCCGGCGATTCTGTCACTCAACTGACACTTTCGTCTGCCCGTCCGGTGCGGCAGGATGCCTCCATGACCCAGACCGCGTGGATCACCTCGTCCGGACCCGATGGCGAGGTCGCCTACCCGGCGGCGCCGTGGCAGATGGTCGGGCAGCTCTGGCTCTCGATCTTCCGGCTGCGGGAGGGCGTCGACGAGCTCCGCCCCGCCGGGACGTACGGCGCGGCCTTCGTCTCCTACGAGCCCGGCAGCCCGCTGACCTACTCCGAGCTCCTCGTCGCGCGCCTGGTCCCGACCGAGCAGCACGGTCGGTGCGTGTCGATCACCGACATCTGGGTCGACTCCCCCGCCTCGGTCGCCGGTGGCCGCGAGCTGTGGGCGATCCCGAAGGGGCTCTGCGACTTCGACCTCGAGACCAGCCACCGCGGGCCGCTGTCGTCGACCACCTGGTCGGCGTCGCTCGCGCGGAAGCCGATCGCGACCGCCACGTTCACCGACGTCAGCCGGGCCATCCCGCGGGTCCCCTTCAAGGGCACCACCTGGCAGCCCGGCATCGACGACACCGCAGGCGAGGAGCGCACCGCGGTCCTCCAGGGCTCGGCCAAGGCGTTCCCGGCCCGCGGCCACTGGGACTTCGCCCCGGACGGGCCGCTCGGCTGGATGCGCGGTGCCCGCCAGCTCGCGTCCTTCCGCCAGGCCGACTTCCGGATGTCCTTCGGCTGAGCGTGGCACGGCGCATCGAGCCCGACGCGGCCGTCGTACGCCGGATCGGTGCGATCGCCGCCCGCCTTCCCGAGGTCGTCGAGGAGGATGCCTGGACCGGCGTGCGCTGGCGCGTCCGGACCGCGACCTTCGCCCACGTGATGGTCGCCCAGCCCGGCTACGAGTCGGCGTACCGCGACATCACCGGCGACGACGCGATCCGCACCGTCCTCACGTTCCGCGCGGCCGGCGACGAGCTGCTCGCCCTCACCCACGCCGGGCTGCCGTTCTACAAGCCGCCGTGGTCGCCCACGATCATCGGGATGGTCCTCGGCGACGACACCGACTGGACCGAGGTCGCCGAGCTGGTCACCGAGTCCTACCGGTTCCAGGCCCCGCAGCGGCTGGTCAGGCTCCTGGACGCACCGTCAGGTCGCTGATCGTCGCGTCCCGCGGCAGGTCGAGCACGTGCAGGATCGCGTCGACCACGGTCTCGGGACGGATCCAGGCGGCGGCGTCGTACGCCTTGCCCTCCTGCTGGTGCACCTTCTCCTGCATCGGCGTCGCCGTGCGACCGGGGTAGACCGTCGTGACGCGTACGCCGGCGGCGGCCTCCTCGCCGCGCAGGGAGTCCGCGAGGGCGCGCAGGCCGTGCTTGGAGGCGGCGTACGCCGACCACTGGGGGTGAGCGGTGAGACCGGCGCCGGAGTTGACGAAGACGACGGTGCCGCGCGCCCGACGCAGACCGGGCAGGGCGACCCGGGTCAGCGCCGCAGGAGCCACCAGGTTGACCTGGAGCTGACTGGCCCAGGCGTCGGCGCTCAGCTCGGAGACCGGGCCGAGCTCGACCACGCCGGCGGCGTGCACGACCGAGTCCAGCGACTCCGGCAGCTGCAGTGACTCGACCGACTCCGGCCACGCCAGGTCGGCGACCAGCACCTCGGCGCCCGACAGGTCGGCTGCCATCTCCTCGGCGCGCTCGGCCGAACGAGCGAGCACGGTGACCTCCTCGCCGCGCTCGAGCAGCCGGTGCGCCAGCACCGCGCCGATGCCGGAGCCCGCGCCCGTGACGAGATGCGTCACAGCGTGAAGACGATCTTGCCGAACTGCTCGCCATCCAGCATCGCGGCGAATCCCTCGCGCGCCTCGGTCATCGGCAGGGTCCGGTCGATCAGCGGCCGGGCACCGGTGGCGTCGAGCATCGACACCAGGGCCGCGAGCTCGTCGCGCGTGCCCATCGTTGAGCCGATCACGCTGAGCTGCAGGAAGAAGATCCGGGTCAGCTCGGCGTCGTCGAGGTTCGGCCCCGACGTCGTACCGGACGTGATGATCCGGCCGCCCGGACGCAGGGCCCGGATCGAGTGCGACCAGGTCGCACGGCCGACCGTCTCGATGACGGCGTCGACCTTGACCGGCAGCCGGGCGCCGGACTCGAACGCCTCGTGCGCGCCCAGCTCGAGCGCCCGCGCCCGCTTGCCCTCGTCGCGGCTCGTGACCAGGACCCGCAGGCCCGCGGCCCGGCCGAGCACGATCGCGGCGGTCGCGACCCCGCCACCCGCTCCCTGGATCAGCACGGTCTCACCGGCGCGCAGGGCACCGCGGGTGAAGAGCATCCGGTACGCCGTCAGCCAGGCCGTCGGCAGGCAGGCCGCCTCGGCGAACGACAGCGACGGGGGCTTCGGCACGACGTTGCGCCGGGGTACGGCGACCCTGGCCGCGAGCGTGCCCTGGTAGCGCTCGGACAGCAGGGACCGCTTCGGGTCGAAGGTCTCGTCGCCGGTCCAGGAGGGGTCGCTGATCACGGCGTGCACGACGACCTCGTTGCCGTCCTCGTCGAGACCGGCGGCGTCGCAGCCGAGAATCATCGGCAGCGCCTCCTCGCGCAGCCCGACGCCGCGCAGCGAGAAGAGGTCGTGGTGGTTGAGCGACGCGGCCTTGACCGTCACCGTCGTCCACCCGTCGGGGACCTCGGGATCGGGGCGCTCCCCCACCTGGAGGGCGGAGAGCGGGTCTTCCTGGGAGAAGCGGTCGGCGTAGACGGCGAACATGTCCTCGAACGTACCGGGGGCCTATCGCCGCGCGACACCGTCTCGTCGTGCGGCATCCGCCACAGCGGCCGACACGGCGGGACCGACGCGCGGGTCGAACGGCGACGGGATCACGTACGCCTCGGACAGCTGGTCGCCGACCAGGCCGGCGATGGCCTCCGCGGCGGCGAGCTTCATGCCCTCGGTGATCGACGTCGCGTGCGCGTCGAACGCACCGCGGAAGATGCCCGGGAAGGCCAGCACGTTGTTGATCTGGTTGGGGAAGTCCGACCGGCCGGTCGCGACGACCCGGGCGTGCCGGTGCGCGACCTCGGGGTGCACCTCCGGGTGCGGGTTGGCCATCGCGAAGATGATCGCGTCGGGCGCCATCCGCGCGACGTCCTCCTCCGGCACGGTGCCGCCGGAGACGCCGAGGTAGACGTCGGCCCCGTCGAGCGCCTCGGCGAGCGTCCCGGTGCGTCCGGTCTTGTCGGCCGTCATCTCGGCGAGCTCCCGCTTCACCGGCGTCAGGTCGTGGCGGCCCGAGTGCACGATGCCCTTGCGGTCGGTGACCGCCAGGTCGGTGATGCCGGCCTCGAGCAGGATCTTGGCGATCGCGACGCCGGCGGCACCGGCGCCGGAGATGACCACCCGGGTCGACTCCGGGCTGCGGCCGGTGAGCGTCAGGGCGTTCGTGAGCGCCGCGAGCGCGACGACGGCGGTGCCGTGCTGGTCGTCGTGGAAGACGGGGATGTCGAGCAGCGCCTTGAGCCGGTCCTCGATCTCGAAGCAGCGCGGCGCGGAGATGTCCTCGAGGTTGATGCCGCCGAAGCTCGGCGCCAGCCGGACGACGGTCTCGATGATCTCCTCGACATCCGTGGTCGCCAGGCAGATCGGGACGGCGTCCACGTTGCCGAACTGCTTGAACAGCACGGCCTTGCCCTCCATCACCGGCATCGCGGCGGCAGGCCCGATGTCGCCCAGGCCCAGCACCGCGGTGCCGTCGGAGACGACGGCCACGACGTTGGGCACCCAGGTGTAGTGCTGGGTCATCGACGGGTCCTCGGCGATCGCCTCGCACACCCGGGCCACGCCCGGCGTGTAGGCGAGCGAGAGGTCGTCCGCGCCGGCGAGCGCGACGGTCGACCGGACCTCCATCTTCCCGCCCACGTGCAGGTCGAAGACCGGGTCGCCGGCAAACGGATGTGGTGCTTCAGCCATGACAGCTCTGACTTTCCAGAAGGGTGAACGTACGACGGGGAGGGGCCCGGCTCGACACGCAGGGGTGGTGCGCGGAACTCGTCAGGCCTCGGGGGATCTTCCCCGCGAATCAGTCTGGCACACGGTCACAGCCGTCGCGGGCGGGGCCAGACTCTCGCCACGGTGACGGCGATCACGTCCGTCGCGGCCACCGGGCCGCGGTGCCGCGAGTCGACCCCCTCGGCGGGGTTGTCGCTGAGCAGCCACCAGGCCGGCGACCCGTCCCGCGTCGTACGCCGCTCGGCGGCGCGCTTCACCGCGAGCGTGCCGTCGGGGAAGCGCGCGACCACGACGTCGCCCTCGCGGGCGACGCGCCGGTAGGAGACCAGGAGCCGGTCGCCTGCGCGCAGCGCCGGGGTCATCGATCGCCCACTGACCATCGCGAATCCCCACCTCGACATGCGGGTAGTGTCCCAGTGAAAGACTTCAGACAACCGAAGAGAAGATGAGAGAGGACCCGCATGTTCGCGAAGCTGTTCGCCCCCACCCTCGAGGTCTCCGCCCACTGCGACCTTCCCTGCGGCGTCTACGACCCCGCCCAGGCGCGCATCGAGGCCGAGTCCATCAAGGCGATCATCGCCAAGGTCGCCGACAACGACGACCCCGACTTCCGCACCCGGGCGATCCTGATCAAGGAGCAGCGCTCCGAGCTGGTCAAGCACCACCTGTGGGTGCTGTGGACCGACTACTTCAAGCCCCCGCACTTCGAGAAGTACCCGCAGCTGCACACCCTGGTCAACGAGGCCACCAAGCTCGCCGGCGCCTCCGGCACCAAGGGTGAGCTCGACGCCGGCAAGGCCGACGAGCTGCTCGCGAAGATCGACGAGATCGCCGAGATCTTCTGGGAGACGAAGAAGGCTTGAGCTCCGCTCAAGCCTTCTTCGTCTCAAGCACGCCTGAGCTTGCGAAGGCGTGACCGTCTGCGCTCACGACGGACGGACGTCGAAGCAGGCTGGCTGTGAGCATCTTGCTCCCTTGGCTTGATGACAGACGCCCTCTCAGCCCACGTCGGGTTGAGGGGGCGTCTGTCATTCCTCTGTCCTCCAGCCTCCCAGCGCGGCGCTTACCGAGCGGGGCTGAGGGGAGCTCCGACGTCACGGTCCTCGCACTACATGCGCCAGGAGGGCCACGTCCACGTTGCTGGGCGGGGCCGACCACTGGGGCGGCTACCTCCTCGAGCGCAGGTCTGATTGCGGAACCCATAGAGCCGGGTCTGGTCGATTCGGACGTTGCGAGCACCGCCGGATCCTGACCGCAGCCGTTCTTGACCCGAAATGGACGCAACAAGACAGCGGCCCGAAGCGTTGTCCAAAGCATGGAGCTGATGGTGGGAGCGGGATCGGTCGCGGAAGGCGCGCCCCACGACGCGTCGTCGTCGAGCGAATCCTTCGACGACTGGGTGCGGGCTCGTCAGGATGCTCTGCTGAGGTTCGCCACGCTCATCACCGCAGACAGCGACCTGGCGCGGGATCTCGTCCAAGACGCGCTCACCCGGATGTACGCGAGGTGGAGTCGAGTGAGCCGGCTCGAAGGGCCGGACGCCTACGCGCGGCGCATCATCGTTAACCAGAACGTGTCGCGATGGCGACGCGACAGGCGCGTGACCGTCGTCGATCCAGCGGAGATGGTGAGCACGCCCGTACCCGGCCACGAATCAACGATCTCGGACCGCGTGACAATTCTTGCTGCCCTGGCGAGATTGCCGCGCGACCAGCGAGTCGCCGTGGTGCTCAGGTACTACGAAGACCTCAGCTACCAGGAGATCGCGACGCTGACCGGAGTCCGCGAGGGCACCGTCAGATCTCGCGTCTCGCGCGGGATCAGCTCGCTCGAGGGAGACTTCCGATGACGATCAGCGACGAGCGGATGGCTCAGGTCCTGCGCAACGCCGTGAGCGACATCAGGGCGGATCACGACATGGCCGCGACCGCACGACGCCGCGTCGGTCGCCGTCGGATCGCCGTCAGCGGGGCGGCCGGGGTCCTTGCGGTGTGGGTTGGCATCGCCGCCGTACTTGGATGGTCGATGAGGGATGCGAGGGAGCCCGTGGCCGGTGGTAGCGACGGAAGGTCCACGACGGCCGTCCCCGAACAGTCCGGGCCGATGCTCGTCCTGGCCGAGACCGACGGCTGGCCCCGAGTCGACCAGGATCGGTGCGGCGATGCCGCACTCGCCGGATCCACGGTGGTCCGGCTGTCTCACTGGGACGATGCGTGCATCTCTCGGACGCCGCCCGACCAGACCATCGTCTTCGAGATGTCGGCCGATCCCAGCCCGACGGGGGAGGAGCTGGCGTCGGTGAGCCAGCAGGACGAAAAGGCGACGCAAGGCGACGTCACCGTGCGACGTCTTTCGAGCAGCAGGGTGCAGGCGTTCAACAGTCGTTCTGTCTCCGGTATCTACAGTCCTGAGACCAATCAGCTCTACCTGGTTGTCAGTGCAGACCCCGCGCTCGCGGCGCGGATCCTCGACTCCGCTCGCCTCAGCTGACGGACGAGACGCCGGTTCTGCGCGCGCTGGCGGATGTGAGGAGCGCTCCAGACCGGCGCTTAGCGGGACCGGTCCCCGGGTACCACCACACCCGAGGACCGGTCCCGCTACTGTTTCCGGACCGGATCTCCGACCCACCTCGACGACAGCGCAAGGACGACACATGGCATCGATCGGCGTGACCTCCGGCCCGACCGCGACGGGCGGCGTACGCCGTGCCGACGTCGAGCTGCGGGTGCCGGCGGACCGGGCGTACGCCTCCGTGCTGCGCACCACGACGGCCGGCCTGGCCGCCCGTCTGGACTTCCCGATCGACGACATCGAGGACCTCCGCATCGCGGTGGGCGAGGCGTGCGCGATGGTCCTCGGCGAGGCCGAGCCCGACAGCGACCTCCTGTGCAGCTTCTTCCAGGATCCCGGCGAGCTCACGGTCAGCGTCTCCGGCACCATCGAGGGCGCCATCGAGCCCGACTACGACAGCTTCGCCTGGCAGGTGCTGACGACGTTGGCGACCACGGCCAGCGCGGAAGCGACCGACTCAGCGTTCACGATCACCTTGTCGATGACGTCGTCGGTGACCCACCTGGAGCCCGGTCACTGACATGACGATCTCGGACGACGGGACGGACGAGGCCCTCACCGGCATCGAGCTGACCCGGAAGCGCAGTGCGGAGTTCTTCGCGGTGCTGCGCGACGAGGAGGGCTCCGAGGCGAGCCGCGCCATGGCCCGCGAGAGCCTGGTGCACCTCCACCTGCCGCTCGTCGAGCACTGCGCCCGCCGCTTCCGCAACCGCGGCGAGCCGCTCGAGGACCTGGTCCAGGTCGGCACGATCGGACTGATCAAGTCGGTCGACCGGTTCGACACCGACCGCGGCGTGGAGTTCTCGACGTACGCCACCCCGACGATCATCGGCGAGATCAAGCGCTACTTCCGCGACAAGGGCTGGGCGATCCGGGTGCCGCGCAGGCTCCAGGAGCTGCGGATGCAGATCGGTACGGCGAGCGCCGAGCTCACCCAGAGCCTGGGCCGCTCCCCCACACCGCGCGAGCTCGCCGAGACGATCGGGTGCACGGTCGAGGAGATCGTCGAGGGCATCGAGTCCAGCAACGCCTACTCGACGCTCTCCCTGGACGCGAGCGACAACGACGACGACGGCAACGCCAGCATGCTGGACGCCATCGGGATCGATGACGAGGGTCTCGAGCACGTCGAGATCCGCGAGTCGATCAAGCCGCTGCTGGACCGCCTGGCGCCGCGCGAGAAGAAGATCCTGCTGCTGCGCTTCTTCAAGAACATGACGCAGTCCCAGATCGCCGAGGAGATCGGCGTCTCGCAGATGCACGTCTCCCGGCTGCTCAACCGCACCCTGGAGCAGCTGCGCACCTCGCTGGAGGAGCAGAGCTAGACCGGTCAGCGGTCGAGGTCGGGGTCCTCGTCGGCGAGCGCCTCGAGGCTGGCCGGGTGGAAGATCCCCACCAGGACGAGCGCGGCCACGACCGCGATCGCGATGGCGACGCCGGTGGTGTCGCCGCCCCGGAAGCTCCAGGCGACGCCGAGCCCGATCAGCTGGGTCAGGACGACCGGGCTCCGTGCCCAGGACTGCCCGCGCACCAGCGACCAGGCGCAGACCAGCAGGCCGGCGCCGTACACGACGAAGAAGATGCCGGTCGTGGCGCCCATCGCGACCCGGTCGGCGTCGAGGTGCGCGATCTCGAGCACGGCGAAGACCAGCAGCAGCAACCCCTCGACCACGACCAGCGACGCGGCGACGACGAGAGGGGCCGGGCGGTTGGTGGTCGGGCGTAGGCTCACCGGTGCAGCCTAGAAGAGCACGGCGACGATCCCGACGGCAGCACCAGTGTGTGGCTGCTGTGACGGACAAGACCATGTCAAGGGGTTGTTTAACGGTCAAAAGGTTGCCAGTCTGGACGCAGTGCTCGACGACGAGCCGGTTTCGTCATGCCCATGCTGCTGACGCGAGCCGCCCACTGTCCGACCACTCATTGACTCTCAATCGAAAGAAGGCCCCCCAGCCATGGATTGGCGCCACCGTTCCGCATGTCTCGACGAGGATCCGGAACTGTTCTTCCCGATCGGTAACACCGGCCCGGCCATCCTCCAGATCGAGGAGGCCAAGCAGGTGTGCCGACGCTGCGATGTGCGCGAACAGTGCCTCGCGTGGGCGCTGGAGGCTGGGCAGGACCACGGCGTGTGGGGTGGGCTGAGCGAGGACGAGCGCCGCGCGCTCAAGCGCCGCAACGCCCGTTCGCGGGTCCGCACCGCGTAGCGGAGGTCACTCCACCGGCAGGTCGAGCCCGGCTCGGGTGCCCCGTCCACCAGGACGCGGTCCCAGCTCGAGCTGGCCGCCCAGCTCGGACTCCACGAGCGTGCGCACGATCGTCAGCCCCAGGCTGCTCGACGCGTCGAGGTCGAAGTCGGCCGGGAGGCCGCGCCCGTCGTCGTCGACCGTGACGTGCAACCGGCCGACGAGGCGCTGCGCGGTCAGCACGATCTCGCCGGTCAGGTCCGCGTCGTCGGGGTCGAAGCCGTGCTCGACCGCGTTCTGGAGCAGCTCGGTGAGGACCATCGCCAGCGCCGTGGCCGACTCGGAGGGCAGCACGCCGAAGGTGCCGGTACGGCGTACCCGCACGCGGCTGCCGACCGCGCTCACCTCGGTGACCATCCGCCCGAGCGGGTCGATGATCTCGTCGAAGTCGACGCGCTCCTCGACCGCCTGGCTGAGGATCTCGTGCACGATCGCGATCGACCCGACGCGTCGTACCGCCTCCTCGAGGGCGAGCCGGGCCGACTCGTTGTCCATCCGGCGCGCCTGGAGCCGCAGCAGCGCGGCGACGGTCTGCAGGTTGTTCTTCACCCGGTGGTGGATCTCCCGGATCGTGGCGTCCTTGGTGACCAGCTCACGGTCGCGGCGGCGCAGGTCGGTGACGTCGCGCACCAGCACCAGCGCGCCGATGTGGTCACCCTGCGGCCGCAGCGGGATCGAGCGCACGATCAGCGCCACCCCGTCCGTGCCGATCTCGGTGTCGCGGTGCGCCCGCCCGCCGAGCACCGCGCTCAGCGTCTCCTCGTCGGGCCGTCGCCGGGGCGGCACCAGCTCGCGGGTCGTGTCGGCCAGGGACAGCCCGGTCAGGTCGCCCGAGTGGCCCAGCCGGCGGAAGACCGACAGCCCGTTGGGGCTGGCGTAGACGACGCGACCGGCCGCGTCGACGCGGAGGAACCCGTCGCCGACGCGCGGGGTGTCGGCGTGGTCGCTGCGCTGCCCGGCGGCCGGGAAGTACCCGTGCGCGATCATCTGGGTCAGGTCGGCGGCGGACTGCAGGTAGGAGAGCTCCAGGCGGCTCGGGGTGCGTACGCCGAGCAGGTTGGTGTTGCGCGCGACGACCGCGATCACCCGCCCGGCCCGCCGTACGGGGATCGTCTCGACCCGCACCGGCACGTCGTCGCGCCACTCCGGGTCACCCTCGCGGACCAGCCGACCCTCGGCGTACGCCGCGTCGATCAGGGGCCGGCGACCGACGGGCACGAAGGTGCCGATCACGTCGTCGACGTACGCCGTCGGACCGGTCGTCGGACGCATCTGACCGGCCGCCCAGAAGCCCTTGCCCTCCCGGTCCGGGAGCCACAGGACCAGGTCGGCGAAGGACAGGTCCGCGATGATCTGCCAGTCCGCCTGGAGCAGCTGGAGCCACGCGACGTCGTCCGCGTCGAGCTCCGTGTGGCTGCGCACGAGGTCGGTCAAGGAGGGCACACGGCCAACACTAGGGCGCACGGGGACCCCCACTGGACGTCAGACCAGGCTTTGGCAGGATGGCCTCCATGTCCGGGTCATACTGGCGGCAGGTGCATGCCGAGGGTCTCGCGGTCCCCTCCGACCGCCCGCTCGACGAGCTGACCGCGGAGCTCACCCGCATGCTCGGGGACCCCGATCCGGCCCTGCGCGACGGTACGGCGTACCCCGCCCTGATGACCTGGATCGAGCGTGGCGTGTACGACGACCTGCTCGTCGGCCTGGGCGACGGGATGGCCAGCGGGCTGCTCGTCGGCATCGGCGAGCGCGACACCGACACGGTCTTCCGCCGCAGCTTCTCGGCCCTCGTGCTCGGCGAGTGCATCGCCCGCGACAACGTGCGGCCACTGCTGCCGGGCAGCCGGATCCTGGAGTGGGGCGACCGGCTGACGACCTGGCTCCTGCGCGAGCGCGACCTGCGCGGCTACGTCCCCGGCAAGGGATGGGCGCACGCCGTCTCGCACGGGGCCGACACGATCGCGATCCTGGCCCGCTCCCCCCACCTGGCCACCCCCGAGCTCACGGTCCTGCTGGACGTGATCGCCGACCGCCTGCTGCTGCCGGTCGACCGGCTCTTCAGCAGCGGCGAGGGCGACCGGCTGGCGTTCGCCACCGTCGCCATCCTCCGCCGCAACATCGTCCCGCTGCGCGTCCTCGAGCCCTGGATCGCCCGGATCGCCTCGTCGGCCGGCATCCGCTCGTCGTACGACGACCGCGACCCCTACCTCGCCGGCGGCAACGCCGAGGCCTTCCTCCGGGCGCTCTACCTGCAGCTCTCGCTGGGCAGCCGACCGCCGCAGGTGCGCTCCGACCTCCTGCTCGTGGTGGTGGAGGCGCTGAAGAGCACCAACCACGCCTACCTGGTCACTACGGGTGAGTAACCTGCGGGCATGCCCGACAACGACCTGACCGGCCACGCCGGCGAGCTGGCGATCGCGGTGGCGCAGGCCCACGGCGTCGACACCCTCTTCACGCTCTCCGGTGCGCACGTCTTCCCGCTCTACGACGGGGCGGTCAAGGCCGCCGAGCCGGTCACGCTGCTCGACGTACGCCACGAGCAGACGGCCGCCTTCGCCGCCGAGGCCACGGGCAAGCTGACCCGGGTGCCCGGTCTCGCCGTGCTCACCGCCGGACCGGGCGTCACCAACGGGCTGAGCGCGGTGGCGCAGGCGCAGTTCGCCGGCTCGCCGATGGTCGTCGTCGGAGGCCGCGCCCCGCAGGGCCGCTGGGGCACCGGCGCCCTGCAGGAGCTCGACCAGCCGCCGATCTTCGCGCCGGTCTCCAAGCTCGCCCGGACCATCCCGACGGCCGGCGAGGTCCTCGCCGGGATGGACGAGGCCTTCGTGACGGCCCGGTCGTCCCACCGCGGCCCGGTCTTCGTGGACGTGCCGATGGACGAGCTCTTCAACAGCGCCACCGGCCCGGTGCCGGAGGTCGGCCCCGTGCGGGGTGCCGACCCCGACCCCGACGCCGTCGCGCGGATCGCGGCGCTGCTCGCCGGCGCCAGCCGACCGGTCCTGATCCTCGGCACCGACGTGTGGGCCGACCACGCGGAGGAGGCGGCGCTCCGCTTCGTCGAGGCGGTCGGCGTCCCCACCATCACCAACGGCATGGGCCGCGGCATCGTGCCGGGCGGCCACCCGCTGCTCGTGACCAAGGCCCGCAGCACCGCCCTCGGCGGCGCCGACCTGGTCGTCGTCGTCGGCACCCCGCTGGACTTCCGGCTCGGGTACGGCGTCTTCGGCGGCAAGGACGGTGCCACGCCTGCCCAGGTGGTGCATGTGGCCGACTCCGCCGGCCAGGTCTCCGGGCACGCCGAGCTCGCCGCCTCGGCGTACGGCGACCTGACCTCGGTCCTCGACGGCCTGCTCACCGGGATCCAGGGCGCCGCGCACCGACCGGACTGGTCCGGGTGGGTGGGTGACCTGCAGGCCGCCGTGTCCGCCGCCGTCACCCGCGACGCCGCGCTACTCGGCGCCGAGGCCGACCCGATCCACCCGGCCCGGATCTACGGCGAGCTGCTGCCGCGGCTGGCCGACGACGCGGTCGTGATCGGTGACGGCGGCGACTTCGTCAGCTTCGCGGGCAAGTTCGTCGAGCCGAAGCGGCCCGGCGGCTGGCTCGACCCCGGCCCCTACGGCTGCCTGGGCGCGGGACTCGGTGCGGCGATCGCCGCCCGGATCGCGCGGCCCTCCTCGCAGGTCGTGCTGCTGCTCGGCGACGGCGCCGCCGGCTTCTCGCTGATGGACGTCGACACGCTGGTGCGCCACCGGCTGCCGGTCGTGATGGTGATGGGCAACAACTCCGCCTGGGGCCTGGAGAAGGGGCCCATGCAGATGCTCTACGGCTACGACGTGATCGCCGACCTCTCCCCCAGCACGTCGTACGACGGGGTGGTGCGCGCGCTGGGAGGCGGCGGCGAGACCGTCACCGACCCGCGGCAGATCGGCGCCGCCCTCGACCGCGCGTTCGCCTCGGGGGTGCCCTACCTGGTCAACATCGTCACCGACGTCGAGGCCGTCTACCCGCGCGCCAGCTTCGGTGTCTGAGCCGCACGACGGGCCGGTCGTGCGGCGGGCCCGGCCGGAGGACCTCGAGGCGGTCGGCGAGATCACGGTCGCGGCGTACGCCGAGTTCACCGACGGCCCCGACGACCGCTACGTCACGCTGCTGCGCGACGCCGCCCGGCGCGACCGCGAGGCGGAGCTGTGGGTGGCCGAGGTGGACGGCGTCGTCCGGGGCAGCGTGACGATCGCCCTGCCGGACTCGCCGTGGCGGGAGATCGGCCGGGACGGCGAGGGCGAGTTCCGGATGCTCGCGGTCTCCCCCGACGCCCGACGGATGGGCGTCGGCGACGCGCTCGCCCGGCTGGTCCTCGACCGCTTCCGCGAGCTCGGCTTCCGCAGCATCGTGCTCTCGAGCCTCGCGAGCATGAGCTCGGCGCACCGGATCTACGAGCGCCTCGGCTACCACCGCATCCCCGAGCGGGACTGGTCCCCGCAGCCGGGTGTCGACCTCATCGCCTACGCGAAGGACCTGTAGTGGACGCCACCCTGACCTTCACCGTCGCCGACGACGACACCGCGATCGCCGTCGGCTCCGGCAGCCTGCCGGTGCTCGGCACCCCCCGGCTGCTCGCGTGGTGCGAGGCGGCGACCTGCGCCGCGATCGACCCGACCCTGCCCGCCGGCTCCACGAGCGTCGGCACCCGCGTCGAGCTCGAGCACCTCGCCGCGAGCAAGGTCGGCCAGGAGGTCGAGGTCACCGCGTCGGCGACGTACGTCGACGGGCGCCTGCACCGCTTCACCGTCGCCGCGCGCAACATCGGCGGCAAGGTCGTCGGCACCGGCGAGATCACCCGGCTGGTCGTCGACGGCGAGCGGTTCCTGGGGCGGCTGTGAGCGGGCCAGGGATACCCGGTTAACCGGGTATCCCTGAACTCCTGCGTCACTGCACGGCCACAGAAGTTGATGAAGTGCCCGAGGAGTCAGGTCGATTTCCCACCTGGACCCACGTTTGAGAGGATGACCCTTGGCCTCCGGGCCGATTCGTTTCGATCAGGAGGAAAACCATGGGCAAGACCGGCCGCAAGCGTCGCGCTCGCAAGAAGAAGGCTGCCAACCACGGCAAGCGTCCCAACGCCTGAGCGCACCACATGACAGAACCCCCGAACCGTCGGTTCGGGGGTTCTTTCGTCGGTACGCCGAGGAGCTATCCCTCGCGGATCTGCACCTGTACGGCGCGGATCTTGAAGAGCACCCGCTGGCGCAGGTCGTCGGGCGCCACCTCGGCGCACGACCGGGCCACGACGGACTTCACGGTGCGCTGCAGGTCGTACTTCTCCAGGCACGGGTTGCAGCTGTCGAGGTGGACCCGGACCGCGGAGCAGTCGGCCTCGTCGAGCTCGTTGTCGATGAAGTAGACGATGCGGTCGAGGAACTCGGCGCAGTCGCTGGCGGACGGGTCGGTGCCGTGCTCGTGGTTCATGACTTGCCCCCGTCGCGGCCGACGGTGAGGAGGTCGTTGTCGCGGACGTAGTCCGAGAGCAGGTCGCGCAACTGGCGCCGGCCCCGGTGCAACCGGGACATGACGGTGCCGATCGGGGTGTCCATGATCTCGGCGATCTCCTTGTAGGCGAAGCCCTCGACGTCGGCGAGGTAGACCGCGAGCCGGAACTCCTCGGGGAGCCGCTGCAGGGCGTCCTTGACCTCGGAGTCGGGCAGGTGCTCGAGCGCCTCGGTCTCGGCCGACCGCAGGCCCGTCGAGGCGTGGGTCTCGGCGCGGTGCAGCTGCCAGTCCTCGACGTCCTCGGACATCGACTGCTGCGGCTGCCGCTGCTTCTTGCGGTAGTTGTTGATGAAGGTGTTGGTCAGGATCCGGTAGAGCCAGGCCTTGAGGTTGGTGCCGGGCCGGAACTGGTGGAAGGAGGAGTACGCCTTGGCGAACGTCTCCTGGACCAGGTCCTCGGCGTCGGACGGGTTGCGGGTCATCCGCATCGCGGCGCTGTAGAGCTGGTCGAGGAACGGCAGCGCGTCCCGCTCGAAGCGGGCCGAACGGTCGGCCTCGGTCTCGGTCTCGATGTCGACGACCTCAGGGGTCGTCTCGGCAGGGTCGGTCATCGCTTCCCAGAGTAGCCCCGTGGGGCGTTCGAGCAGTGCCTGCATGCTCATGGAACGCGACACACGCGCCGGTCATTCCCGCTGCCGCTACCCGCCGGTCCCCGTGACCTCACGCAGAATCCACTCGAGCGTGGACTCGACGATGATCCCCATCGCCTCCGCCTCGGTGAGCCCGGCCCGGGCCGGAGTCGTGAAGCCGTGGTCGGCGGCGGGTACGACGGCCAGGTCCAGATCGGCCGGGAACTCCTCGGGCCGGCCGAACGGGTCCCGCTCTCCCTGGACGACCAGGGTCGGCACCCGGGCGTCCCGCAGCTCGTGGAGCCGCGACTTCTCCGGCTTGCCCGGCGGGTGCAGCGGGAAGGCCAGCGCCAGGCACCCCGAGGAGCCGAGCTGCTTGGCGCAGCGCGCCGCGGACCGGGCACCCGCCGACCGGCCGCCGACGACCAGCGGGGTCCGGGTCTTCAGGGCGTTGGCGGCCGCCACGAGGCCGGCGTCGAGGGTGGCGGGCGGGGTGGCGACCTTGCGGCCGGCCAGCCTCCACGGCTGCTCGAGGAGCACGACGGTCACGCCGTTGCGGGGCAGGTCGGTGGCGAGCGCGGCGAGGTCGCGGCTGTCGATGCCGCCGCCCGCACCGTGGCTGAGCAGCAGGGTGGCGACCGCGCCGCGGGCCCGGCGTACGACGAGGCGGGCCTCGCCGTGCGGGGTGGCGATGCGGCGCTCCAGGGCACTCACGAGTCCTCCAGGCGCAGCGGTTCGAGCAGCTCCGGGCCGTTGTTGCGGACGTTGCTGACCAGCGTCGAGACCGGGTAGGCCTCGAGCCTGCCCGGGGCCGCCGGGACCAGCAGCTCGACGTCCCCGCCGTGGCGCGGGTCCAGCCACGCGTCCCAGCGGTCGCGCTCGACCATCAGTGGCATCCGGTCGTGGATGTGGCCGACCGAGTCCTCGGCCTCGGTGGTGATCACGGTGCACGTCCACCGGAACCGGTCCGGGTCGTCCTCGGCCTTGTCGGGGTCGCGCCAGATCTCGTAGAGCCCGGCCATCGCCAGGATCCCGTGGTCCTGCGGGCGGATGAAGAACGGCTGCTTGCGCGGCTTGCCGGATGCGGTGAGCTCCTGCGTCGGGTACCACTCGAAGTAGCCGTCAGCAGGGAGCAGGCAGCGCCGCTTCGCGAAGGCCCGCTTGTACGCCGGCTTCTCGGCGACGGTCTCCATCCGAGCGTTGATCATCCGGTTGCCGATCGACGGCTCCTTCGCCCAGGCCGGGATCAGGCCCCAGGTGAGGACGCGGAGCTGGCGCTCCGGTGGCTCCGGGCTGTCCTTGGAGGGCGGCCGCTCGACGACGGCGTACACCTCTTTGGTCGGCGCCACGTTGTAGTCGGCGTCGAGGGCGTCCTGGATCCGGCTCTCGACGATGTCGAACTCGTCGACGAGGTCCTCGGGGCGTCTGCTCGACGCGTAGCGGCCGCACATGCGGTCACTCTAGAGGCGGCTACAGACGGGTGAGCTCGTCGAGCAGGAGAGCGGCCGACCGGTCGGAGTCGGGCAGGCCCTCGATCCACACCCGCGGCCGGGGCGGCCCGGCGCGCTCGAGCATCCGCGTCAGCAGGTCGACGCGGCGCAGCAGGCGCGCGTCGCGCTCCGCGAGCACGACCAGACGGCCGGGGGCGATGTGCCCGATGGTCTCGCTGCCCGGGAAGACGCCCCGGACCGTCGCTCCGACCTGGGCGTCCTCCATCGCCCGGGCGAGCGGCTCACCGAGCTGCTCGGCGTCGCGGGCCGCGTCGGCCGCGACCACGACCAGGGCGTGCGTCTCGTGGACCGGGCCGGCGCGGAAGAGATCGCCGAGGCAGGTGCGCAGGTGGGCGAGGCTGGCCAGCCCGGTCAGCGGGTCGGTGCACGACACGTTGTGCAGGTAGCCCAGGGTCGCGTCGCTCCACGCCACCGCGAGCGCGCGGACCTCGGCGTGGTCGGGCTCGGCGCCCCGGACCAGGCGCCAGGTGGTGGCGAGGTCGTCGAGCGCCTCGGCGAGCGAGACGCCGTCGCGGGCGAGCACGCCGCCCAGCACCTCGCAGGCGGCGACCGAAACCGATCCCGAAGCAAGGACCTCCCCCACTGCCTCGAAGCGTGGCGGCAGGGCCGCTCGTAGCTCCAAGGACAGCTCCCGTCCTGCTTCGGGATCGCCCGTGGTCGTGCTTCGCTTGCGCGTCGCGTTCCAGTCCACGGTGGCTCCCCCAAGGTTTCGGTCTGCCGGCGATGGGACGGCGTGCGTACCGGGCCATGACGCGAATCTCGAAAAAGATTTCGTCGCCTTTCGCGCGCTGGCGCGTTGAGCCTGCGTGGGCCCCTCCGTCTCGACCCTCGACGAGCGCAGCGATGCCGAACTCATCTCGGCCGTGCGCGCGGGAGACGTCGCGTCGTACGGCGAGCTCTTCGCCCGCCACGTGGACGCCGCGCGGCGGCTCGGCCGGCAGCTCGTCCCCGGCCCGGACGTCGACGACCTGGTGTCCGAGGCGTTCACCAAGGTGCTCGGGGTCCTCCAGCGCGGCGGTGGTCCCGACCTCGCCTTCCGCGCCTACCTCCTGACCGCCGTACGCCGGCTGCACGTCGACCGGATCCGCTCGACGGCCCGCCTGCACACGACCGACGACCTCACCCCGTTCGACCCCGGCGTCCCCTTCCGCGACACCGCCGTCGAGGGCTTCGAGAGCGCCGCGGCCGCGCGGGCCTTCGCCTCGCTCCCGGAGCGCTGGCAGCTCGTGCTGTGGCACACCGAGGTCGAGGAGCAGAAGCCCGCGGAGGTCGCCCCGCTGCTCGGGATGACCCCCAACGCGGTGTCCGCGCTCGCCTACCGGGCCCGCGAGGGGCTCCGCCAGGCCTACCTGTCGATGCACGCCGCCGACAACGAGGACGACACCTGCGAGCGCACCCGCGCCGAGCTGGGCGCCTACGTGCGCGGCGGTCTCTCCCGGCGTGACGCGGCCCGGGTCGAGCAGCACCTGCAGGAGTGCCGCGCGTGCACCGCTCTCTACCTCGAGCTCACCGAGGTCAACTCCAACCTCCGCGCCGTGCTCGCGCCGCTGCTCCTGGGCAGCGCCGCGGCGGCGTACGTCGCCTCGACCGGCAGCGTCAGCGCCACCGGGCTGGCGCTGCTCCTCGGCCGGGCTCGCGACGCCGTGCTCGCGCACGGCCCGACGGCGGCCGTCGCCGGCGTCGCGGCGGCTGCGGTCGTGGCCGCGTCGGTGATGACCTTCAACCAGGACCGCGACGGCAGTCCGAGCGCCGAGGACACCCCGGCCCTCAGCGGTCCGGCCGGCGCGGGCACGCCGTCCGTCGCACCCGGTCGGGACCGCCCGCTCCACCGCGATCGTCGCGGCGCCGGTCCTGCGGCCGAGGACGCCCCGGCCGCGACGCCGCGGACCGGTGCGTCCGCGCCCGCACCCTCGTCGGAGCCGTCCACCCGCCCCTCGGCGGGACCGACCGGCGGCGGTCACCCGACGACCCCGCCCACGGCCGAGCCGAGCCGGCCGCCGACGGAGCAGCCGTCCACGCCGCCGCTCGTCGACCTGAGCGCCGACGTCTCGGTCGGCCCGGACGGCGTCGCCGTCGGGCTCGGCCTCGGGCTGGGAGGCGTCCCGGTGGTGCCGCACACCACCGTGGGAGTGCCATTGCCCCCGTTGGGGTAAACACGAGGCATGACCGTCAGCAGACTCATCGCCCGCCCGATGCTCGCGTCGATCTTCGTCGTCGGCGCCGCCACCGCCCTCAAGAACTCCTCCGGCACGGCCGCGAAGGCCGACCCGGTCACCTCCCGCCTCGTGCCGCTCGCCAAGAAGGCCGGCATCCCGCTGCCGGAGGACCCCGAGACCCTGGTCAAGATCAACGCCGCCGTCCAGATCGGCGCCGGCCTGGCGCTGGCCACCGGCCGCGCTCCGCGGATCTCGGCAGCCGTGCTCGTCGCGTCCCTGATCCCGACCACCGCCGCCGGACACCGGTTCTGGGAGATCGAGGACCCGGCCCAGCGCACCCAGCAGCGACTGCACTTCTTCAAGAACCTGTCGGTCGTCGGCGGCCTGATCATCGCCGCGGGCGACACCGACGGGAAGCCCGGCGTCGCCTGGCGGGCCCGGCACGGCGTACGCGACGCGCGCCGCGAGGCCAAGCGGCTGGCCCACGACGCCCGTCGCGAGGCCAAGCTGGCTCGGGCGCGGATCGGCTGACCGCTCGGCCGCCACTAGGCTGTCGCGCGTGACGAACCCCCTCGAACCGTGGCCCGCGCCGCGGGTGACGCAGCCCGTGGACGTCGTCGTCACGCTGCCCGGCAGCAAGTCGATCACCAACCGCGCGCTGATCTTGGCGGCGGTCGCCGACGGACCCTCCGTCGTACGGCGGGCGCTCCGCTCGCGCGACACCTCCCTGATGGCCGCGGCGCTGACCTCGCTCGGCTCGACGGTCGACACGTCGGGCGAGGACTGGCTCGTGACACCCGGCGTCTTCGACCGGGACGCGGTCGTCGACTGCGGCCTGGCCGGCACCGTGATGCGGTTCGTGCCCCCGGTCGCAGCGCTCGCGCGCGGCTCGGTGTCCTTCGACGGTGACGAGCACATGCGGCAGCGCCCGATCGGCCAGGTGCTCAACGCGCTGCGCGACCTGGGCGTCTCGATCGACGGCGACACCCTCCCCTTCTACGTGCACGGCACCGGCTCCGTGCCCGGCGGCGTGGTGGTCGTCGACGCGAGCGGGTCGTCGCAGTTCATCTCCGCGCTGCTGCTGGCCGGCGCCCGCTACGACGCGGGCGTCGACGTGCGCCACGACGGCAAGCCGGTGCCGTCGCTCCCCCACATCGAGATGACGATCGCGATGCTGCGCGAGCACGGCGTCGAGGTCGACGACGGGGATGCGAACCGCTGGCGGGTGGCTCCTGGTCCGATCAAGGCGATCGACCACGTCATCGAGCCCGACCTCTCCAACGCGGCGCCCTTCCTCGCCCTGGCCGCGGTGTCCGGCGGGTCCGTGACGGTGCGCGACTGGCCGCACGCGACGACCCAGGCCGGTGACGCGCTGCGCGGGATCCTCACCGAGATGGGCTGCACCGTCGAGCTCGTCGACGAGGGCCTGCGGGTCACGGGCCCGGGGAGCCTGCACGGCATCGACGTCGACCTGCACGACGTCGGCGAGCTCACTCCCGCGATCGCCGCCCTCTGCGCGCTCGCCGACTCACCGTCGCACCTGCGCGGCATCGGCCACATCCGCGGGCACGAGACCGATCGGCTCGCCGCCCTCGCCGCCGAGCTCGGCGCCCTCGGCGCCGACGTCACCGAGCACGCCGACGGGCTGAGCCTGCGGCCCGCTCCGCTGCACGGCGGGGTCTTCCACACGTACGCCGACCACCGGATGGCCCACGCGGGCGTCATCGTCGGTGCCGCGGTCGACGGGGTGCTCGTGGAGAACATCGCCACGACCGGCAAGACGTTCCCCGACTTCGCGGGCTTCTGGTCGGGGCTCGTCGTCCCATGACGAACCGGTACTCCGACCAGGACATCGAGCACTACGACCGTCCCCGCCGGCGTACCCGCCCCCGCACCAAGGACCGCCCCACCTACGACGACGCCGTCGACGGGGTCGTCGTCACCGTCGACCGGGGCCGCTACACGCTGCTCCTCGACGGCCACAAGGTGATGGCGATGAAGGCGCGGCCGCTCGGCCGCAAGGGGGTCGTCGTCGGTGACCGGGTCCGGGTCGTCGGTGACACCACCGGGGACGACGGCTCGCTGGCGCGGATCGTGGAGGTGCACGAGCGCGTCACCACGCTGCGGCGTACGGCCGACGACGACGACCCGGTCGAGCGGGTGATCGTCTCCAACGCCGACCAGCTGGTCATCGTCACCGCTCTCGCCGATCCCGACCCCCAGCCGCGGCTGATCGACCGCGCCCTCGTCGCGGCGTACGACGCCGGGATGCAGCCCCTGCTGTGCCTGACCAAGGCCGACCTGGCCGACCCCGAGACCCTGCTGGTCACCTACCGCTCGCTCGGGGTGCCGTGGGTGGTGACCGAGCGCGGCGGCGACCTGACCGCGGTGCGCGCGGCGCTGGACGGCAGGATCAGCGTGCTCGTCGGCTCGAGCGGGGTCGGCAAGTCCACCCTGGTCAACGCGCTGGTGCCGACCGCCTACCGCGACGTCGGCGTCGTCAACGCGGTCACCGGCCGCGGGCGGCACACGTCGACGTCGGCCTTCATGCTCGCTCTCCCGGACGACGCCGGGTGGATCATCGACACCCCGGGCATCCGGTCGTTCGGGCTCGCGCACGTGCAGCCCGAGAAGCTGATCGAGGCCTTCCCCGACCTCGACGAGATGACCGAGGACTGCCCGCGCGGCTGCACCCACGGCAGCGACGAGCCGGAGTGCGGGCTCGACGAGGCGGTGGCGGCAGGTACGGCGGACCCGCTGCGGGTCGAGTCGTTCCGGCGCCTGCTGGCGGCCCGGAGCGAACCTCTCTACTAGCCCCAGACGGCCCGGGCGCCGGCCTCGCCGGTGAGGAAGACCAGCACCAGCGTGGCGACCGCGGCGACCGCGAGCAGCAGGTCGAGCACGATCCGGAGCGCACCCGTGCGGGTGGCGAACCAGCCGGCCGCCAGGGCGATCACGCCGAACGCGATCGTCACCCAGAGCAGCTGACCGGCCCGGTCCTCGTGCGTCTGGACCTGCGGGCTGGAGCGCAGCTCGGGCTTGTGCTCGAGGAAGTTGTCGCCGGTGAGGTAGGCCGCGACGATCGACAGGGTCGCGACCACGGCCAAGCCGACCATCGGCCACCGGAGCTTCAGCCGCCACCGGGGCACCAGGAACGCCAGCGCGACGAGGGCTGCGATCGGGCCGAAGATGACCGCTGCGTGCACCACCAACGGGTGCAACGGAAGTCCGTTGATCTCCATAGGTGAAGGTTGCACCAGGTTGATGAGAATAGTGTGAGCCCGTGCCGACGACTTCCACGGACTACACCGACGACCTGCGCCTCGCCCACGTCCTGGCCGACGACGCCGACTCGATCTCGGAGAGCCGGTTCAAGGCGCTCGACCTGCACGTGATGAGCAAGCCGGACCTGACGCCCGTCACCGACGCCGACCAGGCGGTCGAGGAGAGCATCCGCCGCACCCTCTCCCGGGCCCGCTCCCGCGACGCGATCACCGGCGAGGAGCAGGGCTCGACCGGGCACAGCCAGCGGCGGTGGATCATCGACCCGATCGACGGCACCAAGAACTTCGTCCGCGGCGTGCCCGTCTGGGCCACCCTGATCTCGCTCGCGGTCGACGACGAGGTCGTGCTCGGCGTCGTCTCCGCACCGCTGCTGCAGCGCCGGTGGTGGGCGTCGAAGGGCAACGGCGCGTGGACCGGCCGCTCGCTGCTCAAGGCGACGCGCTGCCAGGTCTCCGACGTACGCCGGCTCGAGGACGCCTCACTGTCCTACTCCTCGCTGTCCGGCTGGGACGAGCGGGACCGGCTCGACGACTTCGAGTCGCTGATGCGGCGCTGCTGGCGCACCCGGGCGTACGGCGACTTCTGGTCCTACATGCTGCTCGCCGAAGGGGCCGTCGACCTCGCCGCCGAGCCGGAGCTGCAGGTCTACGACATGGCGGCGCTCGACATCATCGTGCGCGAGGCGGGCGGCCGGTTCAGCTCGCTGGACGGCACCGACGGGCCCTTCGGCGGCAACGCGCTCGCGTCCAACGGGCACCTGCACGAGGCGGCGCTGTCGTTCCTCGGCTCGCTGCCCGATGACGACGACGACCCCGACTCGCGTCGCCAGGGGCCGGGCTCGGTCTCCGACCTGCGGTCGCACCGGCGCGACTGACCCCTTACATGTGAGCCCCGTCACGGCTACCGTCGAAGCATGCGCATCGGTGACGTGCTCAACGCCAAGACCAGTCACGAGGTCGTGACGATCACTCCCGACGCCGGGGTGCGCGAGCTGGTGGCCAAGCTCGCCGAGCACAACGTCGGCGCCCTGATCGTGAGCTCCGACGGCTCCACGCTCGACGGGATCGTCAGCGAGCGGGACGTCGTCCGCCACCTCCACAACGACGGCACCGTTGTCAACAACACGGTCGCCGCGATCATGACCGCGGCGGTGGAGACCTGCGACCCGGACGCAGAAGTCGACGAGCTGATGAAGACCATGACCCAGCGCCGGATCCGGCACGTGCCGGTGGTCCACGACGGTCAGCTGGTCGGGATCATCAGCATCGGCGACGTGGTCAAGCACCGCATCGACCAGCTGGAGTTCGAGCGCGACCAGCTCGACAGCTACGTGCGCCAGACCTGAGCTGCTACTGGGGCGCGCTCTCCGCGAGGACGAGCGCCATGTCGTCGTTCATCTCCTGGCCGGCGTAGGCCAGCAGGTGGGCGACCAGGGCGTCGAGGGCCTCCTCGACGGTGCCCTCGCCGAGCTCGTCGGCGAAGTCGTCGAGCGGGAAGAACTCGCCGCTGCGGTCCCGCGCCTCGACCAGGCCGTCGGTGAAGAAGAGCATCCGGGCACCCGCGGGCCACGCGTGCTCGCTGAGTACCGGCTCGGAGCCCATGCCCAGGGGCACGGTGGGCTCGCCGGTGTCCATCTCCGAGGCACCGCCGCCGTCGACCATGATCGGCGGGTGGTGGCCGCAGTTGGCGAGGGTCACGCGGTCCTCCTGGAACTCGCCGACGATCGCGGTCACGAACTCCTCGGCGCCGAGCATCCGCGACAGCGTCTCGTCGATGCGCTTCGCGAGCGCGACCGGGTCGGGCTCGGAGAAGGCCGCCGCCCGGAAGGCGCCGAGCACGGTGGCCGCGGTCTGCACCGCCTCCAGGCCCTTGCCACGCACGTCGCCGACGATCACGCGCACGCCGTACGGCGTGGCCGCGACCTCGTAGAGGTCGCCGCCGACCAGCGCCTCGGCGCTGGCCGAGACGTAGCGTGCGGCGAGCCCCAGCGCGCCGATGGCGCTCGGCATCGAGCGCAGCACCGCCCGCTGCGCGGTCTCGGCGATCACGGTCATCCGCTGCAGCCGCGCCTCGCGGCGGTCGCGCAGCAGGGCGGACAGCACCGCGAGACCCGCGAGCGTCGCGCAGATGCTGACCCGGAACCAGTAGTCGAACGTGTACGGCACGCCGAGCCAGGTCCCGCCGAGCGCCGAGATGGCCACGGCGACCAGGGCGACGAGCCCGGTGCGGTCGGCCCGGGTCATGAACGAGGCGACGATCGGCGCGGCGACCATCGCGGTCGTCAGCTGGATGTCCCACGAGACCGAGATGAAGGAGAGCGCCGCCAGCACGCTGAAGCCGCTGACGAGCCCGAGATCCAGACGGCCCGAGCGTGGGAGGGGGTTCACCCCGGAAGTCTGTCAGCACCGGTGTCGCGGCGAACGGGTTATCCCCATCCCTGTGAGCCAGTACACCCGATCGGGTGAGGCCGGACCTTGGCTAGGGTGGACGCCATGGACAAGCCCGAGATCGACTTCCCCGACTTCGAACCGCCCGCCGACCTCGTGGTCACCGAGATCACCGAGGGCGGGGGCGACGAGGCCGCCGCCGGCTCGACCGTCTCCGTGCACTACGTGGGCGTCGCGCACTCCACCGGTGAGGAGTTCGACGCGTCGTACAACCGCGGCACCCCGCTGCAGTTCCGCCTCGGCGCCGGCCAGGTCATCGCCGGCTGGGACCAGGGCGTGCAGGGCATGAAGGTCGGCGGCCGCCGCCAGCTCGTCATCCCCCCGCACCTCGGGTACGGCGACCGCGGCGCGGGCGGCGTCATCAAGCCCGGCGAGACGCTGATCTTCGTCGTGGACCTGCTGTCGGTCGGCTGACCTACCAGGGCAGCCCGTCGTCCGCGCTCTCGTCGGCGACGCGCGCGGACTGCGGGCCGAGGGTGACCACGTCACCCATCACGAGCTGACGCCCCCGGCGGGTCTCGACCTCGCCGTTGACGGTCACCTGCCCGTCCTGGATCACCGGCTTGGCCTCGGCCCCGCTCTCCACCAGGTTGGCGAGCTTGAGGAACTGACCCAGCCGGATCGACTGGTCGCGGATGGCTACGTCGTACGGCTCGGACATGCGGTCATTGTGCTCCGCAACCGTCGAGTGACGTGAAACGGCCCTCAGGACAGCTCCTGGAGGGCCGATCCGCGTCACTCGACGATGACCGCTCAGCTGATCAGCACCGACACCGTGTGGATGAGCACGCCGACCAGGCCACCCACGATGGTGCCGTTGATCCGGATGAACTGGAGGTCGCGGCCGACCTGGAGCTCGATCCGGCGGGAGGCCTCCTTGCCGTCCCAGCGGTCGACGGTGGCGGTGATGATGGCGGTCACCTCGCTGCCGTAGCGCTCCACCGCGTAGACGGCGGCGTCCGCGGCGAGGCCGTCGAAGCGCGCGCGGAGGGCGGGGTCCGCGACGACGCGCTCGGCGAAGGCGGTCGTCTCGGCGACCAGCCGGGTGCGGAGCGGGCCGTCCGCGTCGGCGAGAGACGCCTGGAGGCTGCTCCGCAGGGCGTTCCAGAGCGAGACGCCGGAGGCGACGACCTGCGGCTGGTCGAGCAGTCGGGCCTTGAGCCGTTCGGTGCGCTGCTGGGTGTCCGGGTCGTGCAGGAGGTCGTCGGCGAGCTTGGCCAGCATCGAGTCGAGCGCGACCCGGGCGTGGTGGCGCGGCTCGTCGCGGATGTCGTCGACCCAGGCGACCAGCTCGCGGTGCAGCCGGGTGATGACGGCGTCGTTGAGGCGGGTCGGCGCCCACCAGGGGGCCCGCTCCCCCAGGATCTCGGCCACGACCTCGGGGTTGGCCACCAGCCACCCGTGCAGCTCGTCGAGGGCGAGGTCCACGAGCCCGTGGTGCAGGTCGTCGCGGACCGTCTCCTCGAGCAGGCTGCCGATCAGCGGCGAGATCGGCTCGGCGTGGAAGCGCGGCACCAGCACGTCGCGCACCAGCTCCTCGACGTGGTCCTCGCGGATCCGGCCCAGCGCGTCCCCGACGACCTCCGCGACCTCGTCGACGGCCCTGCGTGCGTGCTCGGGCACGGCGAGCCAGCGGCCCACCCGCAGCGAGATCGTCGCCGAGCTCACGCGCTCGCGGATGATCGCCTCCTGGAGGAAGTTCTCCCCTACGAACTCCTCCAACGACCGTCCCAGCTCGTCCTTGCGCTTCGGGATGAGTGCCGTGTGCGGGATGGGCAGGCCGAGCGGGTGCTTGAAGAGCGCGGTGACCGCGAACCAGTCCGCGATCGCACCGACCATCGATGCCTCCGCGCCGGCGTTCACGAAGCCCCAGAACCCGTCCTGGCCCCCCTCGACCACCAGGGTCACGACGTACACGACGGCGGCGAGCAGCAGCAGCCCCACGGCGAGCGAGCGCATCCGTCGCAGACCCTGCCGACGGCGTACGTCGGCCTCGGGATCGGGCGTGATCATCGTCAAGGTGGAAGCCATGTCCCCGCCATCCTTCCCCACGTCCGGTCGTGACAGACTTCTCGGCATGTCTCGCACGGTCATCACCTTCGGCACGTTCGACGTCTTCCACGTCGGACATCTCAAGGTGATCGAGCGCGCCGCAGCGCTCGGCGACCGCCTGGTCGTCGGGGTATCCGCTGACGAGCTGAACATGCGCAAGAAGGGCCGCGAGCCCGTCTTCAGCCAGTCGGAGCGGCTCGCGATCGTGGCCGCGCTGAAGGCGGTCGACGAGGTGTTCGTCGAGGAGAGCCTGGAGCTCAAGCGCGAGTACATCCAGCAGTACGGCGCCGACGTGCTCGTCATGGGCGACGACTGGGAGGGCCGGTTCGACGAGTTCCGCGACATCTGCGAGGTCGTCTACCTGACCCGCACCCCGGCGATCTCCACGACGGCCCTGATCGAGAAGATCTCGGCCGGCAGCTGAGCGGCCCATCCAGACCGCCCCGAAATGGCCCAGCGCGGGCCGTCCCGGCGGCCCTACGTTGGCCCACGTGACCACCTCGCTGACCCCCGACCCGATCACCGCCGACGACCCCGTCACCCACGGGGGGCTCGGCGTCTCGCAGGGCGCGGCGCTGACCCTCGGGGCCGTCCTCGGCACCGGCGTGATCTCCCTGCCCGGGCTGGCCGCCCAGGAGGCCGGGCCGGCCTCGCTGGTGGCCTGGCTGGTGCTGGTCCTGCTGTCGATACCGCTGGCGACGACCTTCGCCGCCCTGGGCGCCCGGTACCCCGACGGCGGCGGCGTCGCGACGTACGCCCGCCGCGCCTTCGGCAGCCGCGCCGCCACCGTGACCGGCTGGTGCTTCTACTTCGCGATCCCGCTGGGCGCCCCGGCGGCCGCGGGCTTCGCCGGTGCGTACGTCGCCGACAGCCTCGGGGGCGGCCGGCAGACCCAGCTGCTCACGTCCGGGGTGCTGATCGGCACCGTTGCGATCATGAACTGGTACGGCATCCGGATCTCCGGCCGCGTCCAGCTGGTCATCGCCGCCGCGCTCGCCGCGCTGCTGATGGTGGCCACCCTGGTCTCGCTCCCCCACGCGAGCACCGCCAACCTGACGCCGTTCGCGCCCCACGGCTGGTCCGCGATCGCGCCGGCCATGGCGCTGCTGATCTGGGCGTTCGCCGGGTGGGAGGTCGTGACGTCGCTGTCGTCGGAGTACCGCAACCCCGCGCGCGACATCACCCGTGCCACCGCGATCGCCCTGGTCGTGATGGGCGTGATGTACCTCGGCGTCGCGTTCGCGACCGTGGCGGTGCTCGGTGACGACAGCAGCAACGCGCCGCTCTCCGACCTGCTGGTGCTGGGCTTCGGCGAGCCGGCGCGGGCGGTGACCACCGTGGTCGCGGTGCTGCTCTCGCTCGGCGCGATGAACGCCTACTTCGCCGGCAGCGCCCGGCTCGGCGCCGCGCTGGGCCGCGACGGCTCGCTCCCGGGGTGGTTCGCCCGTGGCTCGACGGCCGGGGAGGTCCCGCGCCGGTCGCTGGCCGTCGTCACCGCCGGTTCGCTGCTCACCCTGCTCGGCGTCGCGCTGACCGGGGTCGCGATCGAGCGGACCATGCTGCTGGTGACGGGGGCTTTCGCGCTGGTCTACGTCGTCGGCACGGCGGCCGCGTTGCGGCTGCTGCCGCGCGGCACGTGGGTGCGCCGCGGCGCGATGGTCGCCTTCGCGTCCTCGTTGCTGCTGCTCGGCCTGATGGGCAAGAACCTGCTCCCGCAGCTCGTCGTCGGGGTGGCCGCCCTCATCTGGATGGCGCGCGACGCGCGACGTGTCGAGCCACCAGCGCCAACCCCGGCGTGATCGACGCCGGGCGCAGCGCCCCGTAGCCCAGCACCAGGCCCACCCGCCTGCCGGGACCGACGGCGTACGCCGAGAGCGCGTCGAGCGCGACGCCGTCCGCACGGCAGGCCCGGGCGACCGCCCCGTCGTCGACCGTCGGGTCGGCGAACACCGCGGTCAGGTGCAGCCCGGCAGCCGACGGCACCACGGTCAGCACGTCGCCGAGCTGCCGGTCGAGCTCGGTGCGCAGCAGGTCGCGGCGCTCGGCGTACACCGCGCGGGCGCGCTTGACGTGGGTCGCGAACAGGCCGTCGGCGATGAACCGGGCCAGGGCCGCCTCGCCGGCGGGGTCGCCGTAGCCGTCGGCGAGCTGACGCGCGCCACGCAACGCGTCCCGCAACGACGGGGGCACGACGACGTACCCCGCCCTCAGCGCGGGGACCAGGGTCTTGGAGTAGGTGCCGAGGTAGAGCACGCGGCCGTGCCGGTCGAGCGCGTGGAGGGTCTCGAGCGGCCCCTCGACGAACCGGAACTCGCTGTCGTAGTCGTCCTCGACGATCGCGATGCCCTGCCGGTCGGCCAGGTCGAGCAGCGCCTCGCGGCGACGCCGCGAGAGGGGCGGGCCGTGGGGGAACTGGTGCGACGGCGTCGTGTAGACCACCCGCGCCTCGGCGGGCACCTCGTCGACGACCAGCCCCTCGTCGTCGACCCGGACGGGGACGACCCGCGCGCCGTGCGAGGCGAAGACCTCCCGGGCCTGGGGGTAGCCCGGGTCCTCGACGACCACGACGTCGCCCGGTGCGACCAGCACCCGCGCGATCAGGTCGAGCGCCTGCTGGGTGCCGTGGGTGACCACGATGTCGTCGGCGTCGGCGGTCACACCGCGGTTGAGGCCGATGCAGCGCGCGATCGCGGACCGGAGCTCGGGGTGGCCGCCCGGCGCGGCGTACGTGCCGGGGCTGTGCGCACCCGCCCGCACCTCGGCGTTGAGCAGACGGCGCCACGCGTCGAAGGGGAAGAGGGACGCGTCGGGGATGCCGACCCGGAAGTCGTACGCCGGCGCCGCGCTCTGGCCGCTGACCTGGGTCGGCACGTAGGTCCAGCCGGCCCGTGGTGTGAGCACGCCGGCCCGCCCCGCCCTCGGCGCAGGCGTCGCCAGGTCGGCGACGAAGGTGCCGGCGCCCACCCGCGACTGGAAGAACCCCTCGGCGACGAGCCGCTCGTAGGCCTGCGCGACGGTGTTGCGCGAGACCCCCAGGTCCTGCGCCAGCGCGCGCGTCGGGGGGAGCCGGTCGCCGGGCGTGAGCCGGCCGACCCGCACCGCCTCCAGCAGCGCGCGGTAGATCGCGCTCGCCCGGTCCCCACGCTCGCTCAGGTCCACCGCCAGGTCCACGAGGCAGACTCTCCCAGAGGCCACCGACAGCGGTGCTGGACAACCGTCCCGGGTGCCTGCGCGTCCTCACCTGCATGCGCACCTACGCGGCAGCTCCCGCCCTGCTCACCCTCGCCCTGCTGGCCGGGTGCGGCGGGAGCGACGGGAGCGCGCCGCCCTTCGCGGCCGGCACCGGGCCCGACGACGGCGGCCACGGCTCGGGCAACGGGCTCGCCCTGACCGGCGTACGCACCACGCACGAGTCCGACTTCGACCGCATCGTCTTCGAGCTCGGCGGCACCGGGACGCCCGGCTGGCGGGCGGAGTACACCGCCCACCCCGTCTACGAGGGCTCGGGCAACCCGGTGACGCTGCGCGGCACGACGTACCTCTCCGTCAACCTGCGCGGGCTCGGCCTCCCGCCCGACACCGGCGTCGTGCCGTACGGCGACGACAGCACGCGCGTCCCCGGCGCCGACGGCTCCGGGATCGTCGAGATCGCACCCGGCGGCGTCTTCGAGGGCGAGCAGCAGGCGTACGTCCGCCTGGCGGGCGCCCAGCGGCCGTTCCGCGTCTTCGCGCTCACCGATCCCACCCGGGTGGTCGTGGACGTCGCCGACCGGTGAGGAACCAGCGGCGGGATGAAGGCGCTCCAGCCTAGCACCTGCGGTGGAAGGTGACCTTGCCGTCGGGTTGGTGGGTCGTCTCGTAGGTCGGGTCGTGGGCTCGTGCGTGGTGTCGGGGGCAGAGGAGGCCGCCGTTTGAGAGGTCGGTGTTGCCGTCGTCTGCCCAGCGGGTCCAGTGGTGTCCGTGGCACATCCAGGGTGGCCAGTCGCACCCGTCGGCGAGGCAGCCGCCGTCCCTGATGCCCAGGGCGGTCAGCTGGGCCTTGGTGAAGAAGCGTCTGGCTCTGCCGACGTCGAGGACCTCGCTCTTGCCGTTGAGGACGACGGGGAGGATCCGGGCGGTGCAGGCGAGACGTCGGACCTGGCGGGGGCTGATGCGTTCGCCGGTGTCGAGGACACCCGCCTTGTTCAGCTTGCCGGTCAGCACGTCGAGGTCGATGTGGATGACGATGGTGGCGTCGGTGCCGCCGACCTGGGGCAGGTCCTTGGCACTGATGCGTTCGATGAGCTCGGCGAATGCGCGGCCCATCCGCTTGGGTCCCGGGCGGCGTTCGACGCCGGGTCCGTGGGTGGCGGCCTGGTGCTTGGGTGCGGCGATCGCGAGGAGCATCTTCTTGAGCATCGCGGCCTGCACGGTCGGGAGGGTGAACCGGGCGTGGGTCTTGCCGTGGCCGTCGTCGGTCATGGTGAGCCGGGTCGCTTGGGCGGCTTTGGCTTCCTCCTTCTCGAGGAGGTCGGCCTCGTGCTGGTCCGCGAGGTCCGGGGCGACGACCTCGAGGAGCCGGCGGCCGAGGATCCGCAACGTCTTCGCGTCGTGCTCAGCAGCGGCATCGACGAGATGCTTCTCCGCGCGGATCACCAGATCCGGGTCCAGATCGGCGGGAAGCTCCTTGACCGCCCGGACGATCACGACCGCCTGCTCCGGGCGGAGGCCGCCGGCGGCGAGCGCGTCCCGGATCACGTCGTGGGTGTCCAGGTCGTAGCCGAGGTGCACCACACCCGCCGCGGCGGACCGGGTCATCCGGGTCTGGTGCGCCAACCAGGTCGCGGTCGACGTCGCACCGACATCGGCGCCGACCTGCAGCTCGTCGGCGTGCCGCGCAACCCGGGCCCGGAGCTCCACGACCTGCGCCTCCAGCTTCGTCAGCTCCAGCAGAGTCGACGCTGCTTCGCCAGAGGACATGGACCACACCGACGCATCCACCACGGCATCGGCAACACCGCGCATCCGCACGGTCGCCGTCGCCACCTGGTGGTGGGGTGTGGTCATCGCTGTCATGCGACTAGCCAAGCACTGCCCACCGACAGTCAGAGGCCTCAGAACGCCTTATCCACAGGGTTCCAGGTCACGAAACGATCACGATCCTCCCTGAGGGAGGCGGTCGGCTTTCTGGGGTTTCGAGACGGGCCTGGCGGCCCTCCTCAACCACCGGTGGGGCTACCGGAAGGCCGGGAGGCGACGCCGACCCGAGCGCGCCCTACCCGCGTAACTGCCTATCGGCGGCCGACCCGGACGGACCCGCAACCCGCTGACAGTCGGAGCGAGGTTTCGAGGCCCGGCGCTGGCGCGCCTCTCACCTCATCCACCGGCGACCACCACGAAGACCCCCTAGGGTCGGCACATGCCGACCCGGTCCCTCCGCCCACTGGCGTACGCAGCACTCACGGCGGTGGCCTCGATCGGGCTGCTGGTCCTCGCGATCGGCAACGGCTGGCTGGGGCCGGACGTGGGGCGCGGCGCGAACTTCTGCGAGGCGGCGCGCGACGGGTGGGTGAAGCAACGGGCCAACTCCTACTCCAACATCGGGTTCGTCGTGGCCGGTCTGCTGGTGGCGTGGCGGGCGGGCCGGCGCGACCAGCTGGGTGACGTCCTCCCGACGCACGGCGGGCTCGCGACGGCGTACGCCTGCGTGGTGGTCGTCCTCGGCCCGGCGAGCGCGGCGATGCACGCGACCCAGGCGGAGCGAGGTGGGGACTTCGACCTGCTGAGCATGTACCTCGTCGCGGCGTTCGCGGCCGCCTACGCGCTGATGCGCTGGTACCGGCAGGGACAGGTGCTCTTCGCCCAGCTCTTCCTGCTCTTCGTCGCGGCGTGCGAGCTGGTCGGGCTGTACGACGGGCGGGTGCCCGTCGTGGACCAGGCGGGCAACGTCGCCTTCGCGGCGCTGCTGCTCACGGCGGTCGTGCTGGAGGTACGGCTCTGGCTCCGGGCCGGACGCTCCCCCGAGGCCGTGCCGCGGACCGACCTGCGCTGGGGCGCGGCCTCGCTCGCGGCCATCCTCGTCGCCTTCACGATCTGGAACGTCACCAAGTCGCTGTGGTGCGACCCGCACTCCCTGCTCCAGGGACACGCCGCCTGGCACCTGCTCGACGCCCTTTCGGCGTACCTGCTGTTCCGCCTGTGGACAAGCGAGATCGCTCGTCCGGGTGAGCCCGGGTAAAGAAACCCAGCGGGACCCACACCGTCCGCTATTGCGGTGCTAGACCAGTGCCAGCAAGAACGGACCGTAGCTCGGACGGGCCTGCACGACACAGGGAGAGTCGCTGCATGTGACCCGCATGCCGCGCTGGGGTGGCGGTCGTCCGAGCATGTGCGCGCGCTCTCCGAAGGGTGCCCCAGTGGGGGCAACAACGAGAGGTACGCACCCAGAATGTCCAAGCAACTCCTGCTCGCACTCGGCGCCGGTGGCGCCGTCACCGCAGCCGTCGTCGCGTCGGCCGCCAGCATCGGATCGGTCAACTCGACCGACCTCGGAGCCGGCACCACGGTCGTCGCCAGCTGCGACTCCAGCATCGACGTCGACTACACCACGTCGTACGACAGCACCGAGGGCGGCTACAAGGTCGCGACGATCACCCTGTCCGGCCTCGCCGCCGCCTGCATCGGCCAGGACGTCACTGTCACCGTGAAGGGTCCGGGCGCCTCCAGCAACGCCTCCCTGGACGAGGTCGACGGCACGGTGGCGAGCGACAGCGGAACCCCCGCTGCCGCGGTGAACCTGGAGCTGACCCCCAGCACGACCGTGATGGCCGCGGACGTCACCGGGCTGGCTGTCGTCATCTCCGGCTGACCCCGGCCGACCCACCGCGTGGTCGAGCTGGAGATCCGGACCAGGCGGCGCAGACCGTGGCTGCGCCGCCTCTTCAGCCTGCTCAGATGGTCCGGCACATTGCTCGTCCTGGTGCTGGCGATCCCCACCCCGTGGGGACCGCCGCACCTCGGGGTCACGGTCGTCTCGGGGCAGTCGATGCTGCCCACCTACGACCCGCAGGAGCTCGTCGTCACCTGGCGGGCCGACGACTACCCGGTCGGGACCCCGATCGTCTACGGCATCCCGGCCGGCCAGGCCGGTGCCGGCCTCAACGTCGTGCACCGCGTGGTGGACACCGGGCCCGACGGCACCCACATCACCCAGGGCGACAACAACGACCATGTCGACCCGTGGCACCCGCGCAACAGCGACATCCGCGGCAAGGTCGTCGTCCACGTCCCGCAGGGCGGCAGGATGCTGCGGATCCTCGGCTCACCGCTGATCCTCGCCGTCCTCGCCGGGATCATGACGGCCGCCGCCGTGCTCAAGCGGAAGGACGACGAGGACCCTCCCGACGACAGCTGGCGCGGACCGCGCAGGCGCAAGCGTCACCGTCGCAACACCCCGAGGGTGATGCCGATCGCGTCCCGCGCCGTGGCCCTCGCCGCGGTCACCGGACTCGTGGTCACGGCGGTTCCAGCACGGGCCGCCGACCTCGGCGACATCGAGGCCGCCGACCTCTTCGCGAGCACGACGGCCGCGTCGGTCGCCCAGAACCCCGTCTCCTACCAGCAGACCCTCACGAGCGAGACCGCGACGTCGTACTGCGCGACGGTGGTGGTGACCAACCACTCCGCCCAGGCGGTGCAGTGGGAGGTCAGCCTCAACATCTCCCAGGCGCCGTACAACGCCACGACGATCGCGTCGTCGTACAACGCCACGACCGTCAGCTTCAGTGCGACCGTGTGGCGCGTCCGCGGCGTCGACTGGAACGCCGCACTGGGCGCCGGCCAGTCCTACACCTGGGGCTACTGCGCCAACCGGCCGGCAGGCAGCCTGACCGACGCCAACGCCTCTGTCAGCGTCACCAGCTCCGACCCGCAGTCGTACTGCGCGACGGTCACCGTGTCGACGGCCGCCGTCAACTGGGTCCACTGGAAGGTCACCATCGGGCACAGCACGTCCGGCGTCACCGACCCGGTCTACTGGCTGGCGGCCGCGCCCACCAACATCAACAACTCCGCGACCGTCTCCTTCGACGCCGGCACCGGCACCTGGGTGGTCCAGGGCAGCGGCAGCAACGAGTACGTGAAGTCGGGCACCGACGCGACGTTCGGCTACTGCGCGCCGACCGCCGCAGCGGCGCCGTACACGGACGTGACCCCCACCGTGACCCTCAGCAACCAGGACTCGACGAGCTACTGCGCGGACGTCACGGTCTCCACGACCTCCACCACGTGGATCAAGTGGCGCGCGACGATCGACCACACCACGCCCAACCTCACCGCCGCGGTCTACTGGCTCAACGCGGCGCCCACCGACCTCACCAACGTCTCGTCGGTCGGCTTCAGCGCCACGACCGGCGCCTGGCAGGCCGGGGGCGTCGCCTTCAACAAGCTGATCAAGGCCGGTACGCCGGCGAGCTGGCGCTTCTGCGCGCCCAAGAACACGACCGGCGACATCTACACCGACGCGACCGTGAGCGTCTCCATCGCCAGCGACTGGGGTGCCGGCTACTGCACCAACGTCACGGTCTCGACGACCTCGACCGACTGGATCACCTGGCGCGGGACGATCGACCACACCACCCCTGGAGTCTCCGCGTCCAGCTACTGGCTGACCTCGATCCCGTCGAGCTACTACGGGGTCGAGTCCATCTCCTTCACGGCCGGCACCGGCACGTGGACGTTCAAGGGGCTGTCCTACAACTCGCAGATCAAGGCCGGCAGCCCGGTCACCTTCGGCTACTGCAAGTAGCCGTCAGTAGAAGCTGTAGCGGGCCAGCGGCTCGACCAGCTGGCTCTCCTCGTAGGACAGGTGCGAGGTCATCGTGTCCGAGAGGAGGTCCACCGCCTCCCGCAGCCGCGCCAGGCCGTCCGGCTCGGACACGACCGCGACCAGCGCTCGGTCGACCCCGTCGAGGACCCCCGCGATCACGTGGTGCTCCTCCTCGAGCCGGTCGATGACCGGCACCAGGCCGGCGTCGCTGGCGCGCAGGTGCGGGAACATCGACGTGTCCTCGATGGTGTGGTGCGTCGTCACGACCCGGCAGTAGGACTGGCAGTAGGCGCCGAGCGCCCAGTCGTTCTGCCGCATCGTCATCGTGTTGATCAGCGACCGGGCCGCGCCCGCGTCGAGCGTCCCGGCCTCGACCTGGGAGATCAGGTCGAAGAGCTGCTCGAGCTCCGAGCGCAGGTGGTCGTGCACGTCGACGAGGTGCTGACCCGTGGCCCGCTCCTGGGCCGACCAGGCCAGCGGCGGGTGCGGGGAGTCGTACGTCGGACGGGTCGACTCGTCCCAGGGCGACACGCCGCTCCGGCGTACGCCGTCATCGACCGTCGGTCGAACGGCGTCGCCGGATCGCACCTCGACCGGCTGCGGTCCCGCGGGGCGTGGCGACCCCGCCCGCTCGGCCGCCACCAGATCGCGGACGGCCGGAGCGACGTCGGTGCCGAACCGCTGGATGGTGGCCGGGTCGTCGCCGGCCACGATGAACGTGCTCGTCCCGTGGGTCAGGGTCAGCTCGGCCAGCCACTCCGGCCAGCCCGGGTCGCCGGACGGGTTGACGTTGTAGAGGCGCCGCACCTGCGCCGGGGTCCGACCGGCGGCGAGCGCGGCCTCGTCGATGCGCGCGTTGCGCTCGGCCAGCTGCTCGGGCGGGACGTAGGACTGGCTCGGCAGCCAGCCGTCACCGACCCGACCGGTCAGGGCCAGCATCCGCGGCCCGATCGCGCCGACCCAGATCTCGACGTCGTGCAGGGGCGCGGGGCCGGCGCGCCAGGTCTGCTTGATGATCTCGATGCCGTCGTCGAGCGCGGCCAGGGCCTCCCCCGGCGTACGACGCGGTCCGCCGGCGGCGACGATCGCGTCCCAGAAGGCGCCGGCGCCGATGCCGAGCTCGACCCGGCCGCGGCTCAGGACGTCGAGGCTCGCGACCGTCTTCGCGAGGACGTACGGCGGCCGCAGCGGCAGGTTGCTGACGTTGGTGGTGACCCGCAGCGACGACGAGCGGGCCAGGATCGTGGCGATCAGCGCCCAGGCGTCGAGGAAGCGTGCCTGGTAGGGGTGGTCCTGGATCGTCGCGAGCTCGAGCCCGGCCGCCTCCGTGAGCAACGCGAGCTCCACGACCCGGTCGGCGCCAGCGGCGTCCGGGGTGAGGAAGGTGCCGAACTGGAGTTCCTGGCCGTAGTCGGGCATGACCCCATTGTGTCGGTCACGTGCGCGGCCGCCGCAGCCGGACGACCAGTGGCGCGAGCACGAGGGCGACGAGCGCGGCCACGCCGATGCCGAGCGCCGTCTCGAGGACCCGCTCCCAGAAGCGCGAGCGGGCATCCTCCGGGTCGGTGGCGAGGAGCAGGACGAACACCAGGAACGTCGTGTACGCCGGGGTCAGGTACCAGCGACTGGCAGCCGTTGCGGTGGCCGCCACGACGACCAGCGCGATCGCGGCGCCGAAGACCCAGGCCGGGGCGTCGGTCGCGACCAGGCCGATGGCCAGCAGCGCGCCGACCACTACGTCGGCGATCCGGTCCACCGACCGCATCCGCTGCACGTCCGGCACCGGACGCATCACGATCAGCCCGGCGATCACCGGCCAGCCGACGTGCTCGAGGTCGAGCCCGAACCCGATCGCCGCGCAGACCGCGCCCGTCGTACCCGCGAGGAGGCCGAACCGCGCCATCACGGCGCGGGTCGGGGCCGGAGGCGCTGCCGCAGCCGATGCCGGAGGTCGCTCGGGCCAGCACGTCGCAACCAGGAGCGCCCAGGTCGAGCCGAGGACGAGGGTCAGGCCCAGGTCCCAGGAGCTCCGGACCCCGGGGTAGCTCAGGCCCGCTCCCATCAGGGGCAGGCACAGGCTCAGCACCAGCGCACCCGCGGGCTGGTCCGCGGCGACCCGTCCTGCGAGCACGGCGACCACGAAGAGGCCGGCGACCGCGAGCGGGGGCCAGACCGCCAGCGCGGACCCCAGCACGATCGAGGCGCCCGCGAGGTAGCCGACCACGGCGGCCCGCAGCCTCCCACGACGTCGCGGCGCCAACGGCAGGATCCCGGCCGGGATGACCCCGACCGCCAGCAGCGCCGCGAGCTGGACGTCGTGCACGGCGACGGCCGCGGCCGGGAGCGCCAGGAGGAGCCCGCGGAGTGCGCCCGCTCCCTCCCACCTGACGGCAGGCGGGGCGGAGGAGGGAGCCGTCGTCACGATCGCGACGCTAGGTCCACGCCATTGTCGGGGAGTCACCCGACGCGGGTGAGACATCGCGGTCCGTAGGGTTGCGGCCATGAGCACGAAGAGATCCGCCTGGCTCAGCTGGACCACCCTCGCCCCCGTCGCCGCCCTCGTGGTGCTGGCGCTCGCGTGGGGCCGCCACCCGGGCACGGTGGCGGCGGTCGCGGTCGGGATCTTCCTGATCGGCGCCGTGCTGTCCGCCGTGCACCACGCCGAGGTGGTCGCGCACCGGGTCGGCGAGCCCTTCGGCTCGCTGCTGCTCGCGGTCGCCGTCACGGTCATCGAGGTGGCGCTGATCGTGACGCTGATGGTCGGCGGCAGCGGCGACACGTCCGCCCTGGCCAGGGACACCGTCTTCGCCGCCGTGATGATCACGCTCAACGGCATCGTCGGGCTGTCCCTGCTCATCGGCGCGGTGCGCTACCGGATGGCGGTCTTCAACCCCGAGGGAGCCGGCTCCGCACTGATGACCGTCGTGGCGCTCGCGACCCTGACGCTGGTGCTGCCCCGCTTCACGACGTCCCACCCGGGGCCGGAGTTCTCCTCCGCCCAGCTCACCTTCGCCGCCGTGGCCTCGCTGGGTCTCTACGGCATCTTCGTCTTCACCCAGACCGTCAAGCACCGCGACTTCTTCCTCCCGGTCTCGACCGGCCCGGGCTCCGGCTCCGTGGACCGCCCGGTCGACGGGCCGGTCGACCTGGACGGCGACGGGCACGCGGACCCCCCGAGCGACCGGGCCGCGCTGGCCAGCCTGGCGCTCCTGCTCCTCGGCCTGGTCGCCGTGGTCGGGCTGGCCAAGGTCGAGTCCTACCCGATCGAGGACGGCGTCGACTTCCTCGGCTTCCCGCACTCGTTCGTCGGTGTCGTCATCGCCCTGCTCGTGCTGCTGCCGGAGTCCATCGCGGCCGGCCGGGCCGCCGCGCGCAACCGGGTGCAGACCAGTCTCAACCTCGCCTACGGCTCGGCGATGGCGAGCATCGGCTTGACGATCCCCGCCATTGCGATCGCCTCGATCTGGCTGGACGGCCCGCTGGTGCTCGGCCTCGAGCCGACCCAGATGGTGCTGCTGCTGGTGTCGGTGATCGTCTCGGTCCTCACCGTCGTGCCCGGCCGGTCGAAGTCGCTGCAGGGGTTCGTGCACCTGTCCCTGCTGGCGGCCTTCGTCTTCCTGGCCATCAACCCGTAGCGGAGTCGCCGCTGGGTCGTCAGGATCGGACGAGCACCCGAGGAGCGGTGCCGAGCCGAGCCGCGGGAGCGGCGTTGGCGCGCAGGTGGATGTTCTGGAGCAGCCCGATCGCCAGCATGCCGGCGAACATCGAGCTGCCGCCGTACGACACGAACGGGAGAGGTACGCCGGTCACCGGCATGATCCCCAGGCACATCCCGATGTTCTGGAAGGCCTGGAAGCCGAACCAGCAGGCGATGCCGGCCGCGGCCAGCCGCCCGAAGACGTCGTCGGTGCGGACCGCGATCGCGAGCGCCCGCCAGATCACCACCGCGAGCAGCGCGATCAGCACGCCCGCGCCGATCAGGCCGAGCTCCTCCCCCGCGACCGTGAAGACGAAGTCGGTGTGCTGCTCGGGGACGAACCCCGCGCGCGTCTGGGAGCCGCTGAAGAGGCCCTCGCCGGTCAGCCCGCCGCTGCCGATCGCGATGCGCGCCTGCTCGACGTTGTAGCCGGCGCCGCGCGGGTCGAGGTCGGGGTTGGTGAACGCGAGGAAGCGCTCGATCTGGTACTGCTTCAGGAAGCCGCCGGCCACCGCGGCGACCGCGGCGGTCACGCCGCCGGCGGCGAGCAGCGCGAGCCAGCGGCGCGGGGCACCCGAGACGGCGACGACGCCCAGCACGGTCGCGGAGAGCACCAGCATCGTGCCCAGGTCGGGCTGCAGCAGGATCAGCACGGTGGGCACGCCGGCGATCACCAGCATCCCGACGACGTCGCCGACGCTGCCGCCGGCGCGACCCCGCCGTGCGTCGGCGCGCTCGGCCACCCACAGCGCCATGCCGACGACCACCGCGAGCTTGGCGAACTCCGACGGCTGGATCGACATGCCGCCGAGCTGCAGCCAGGACTGGGACCCGTTGACGGTGCTGCCCATGGCCAGCACCAGCACCAGCCCGACGACGGAGCCGAGGTAGACGAGGGGGGCGATGATCCGCACCCACCGGTGGTCGGTGGCCAGCACCAGGACCATGAGCACGAGCCCGATGACGACGTTGACGAGCTGCTTGCGCAGGTACGCCGTGGTGTCGCCGCCGGTGAGGTCCTCGCGGTGGCTGGTCGCCGACCACACGAGCAGCGTGCCGAGCGTGACCAGCGCCAGGACGGCCAGCGTCAGGATCCAGTCGAGCCGGGGCACCTTCATGTCAGTTCTCCTTCGCCGAGCTCGGCGGCAGGATCGAGCCGTCGGCCATGAACGTCGGCAGCCCGGCCGGCGGCGTGGTGCCGGGGATCGCGGCCTTGCTCGGGTCGACCGTCGTCCCCTTGATGCCGTAGAGCGCCTCCCAGATCGCGCGGACGGCCGGGCCGGTGGTGCCGGACCCGGTGCCCGCCTGGGTCACCATGGCGATCACGACGTAGTTCTCGTCGTACGTCGCGACCCAGGAGGTCGACTGCTTGCCCTGGACCTCGGCGGAGCCGGTCTTGCCGCGGATGTGGACCCGGTCAAGCGGGAAGCCGCCGAACTTCCAGGCGAGCGTGCCCACCTTCGGGGTGCCGAGCAGCGCCTGGTCGACGTAGCGCAGGCTCGCGGCCGACGCGTCGATCCTGCCCTGCACCTTCGGCTTGATCTTCTTGATGGTCGTCCCGTCCGCGCTGACCACGGCCTTCGCGACCCGCGGCTCGTAGAGCGTGCCGCCGTTGGAGAGGGCGGCGTACGCCCGCGCGAGCTGGAGCGGCGTGACGATGGTGTCGCCCTGGCCGATCGAGTAGTTCACGGCGTCGCCGGCACGGTAGTAGCTGCCCTCGAGGCAGAACTCGTGCGCGAAGAGCCGCAGGAAGTCGGAGGTGGCCGAGTCGTCCTTGTCGATCTTGCAGTAGTAGGACTTCATCGACTTCCAGTAGCCCAGCTTCCAGTGCCGGTCGGCGATCCGGCCGGTGGCCTCACCGGGCAGGTCGACCCCGGTCTCGCTGCCGAAGCCGAAGTCCTTGGCCTCGTCGACCAGCGGGTCCTTCGCGTCGACGTTCTGGGGGTCCGACCCGTACTGCTGCCAGTACTTCAGCCCGACCCGGTAGAAGAACGTGTCGCAGGACAGCTGCAGCGCCTGGTCGAAGCCGATGAAGCCGTGCGCGGCGGACTCGTAGTTCTTGAACCAGCGGTTGCCGACCTGCAGCCCGGACGAGCAGTCCAGACGGGTGTCGGGGGTGAAGCCGTTGTTGAGCGCGCCGACCGTCATGATCGGCTTCCACGTCGAGCCGGGGGCGAACTGGCCCTGGGTCGCCCGGCTCAGCAGCGGGTTGTCGGCGGCGGCCGAGTAGAGGCGGGCGAGCTGCTTCTTGGTGATGCCGCCGACCCAGGTCTCCGGGTCGTACGTCGGCTGGCTGGCCATCGCGACGATCCGGCCCGTCTTGGCCTCCATCACGACGGCGGCGCCCGAGTCGGCGACGTAGTTCTTGTGCGTGACCGGGTCGTAGGTCTCTCGCGCCTTCGCGATGGTCTTCGCGAGCTGCCGCTCCACCGTGCCCTGGAGCTTGGCGTCGATGCTGGTGACGAGCGTGTCGCCGGGCTTGCCCGCGACCTCACCGTCGTCGCCGAGCACGCGGCCCATCGAGTCGACCGCCACGCTCTTGTAGCCGGGCATGCCGCGCAGCCAGCGGTCGTACTCCTTCTCGATCCCGGCCCGGCCGACCGACGACGCGCCGTTGACCGAGGTGTCGTCGTCCTTCCGGGACTGGTCGAGCTCGTCCTCGGTGATCGGGCTCAGGTAGCCGAGCACGTGCGCCAGGTTGATGCCGTACGGCGAGGGGTAGGCGCGCACGCTCTGCTGCTCGGCGAGCACGCCCGGGAAGTCCTCCGGCTGCTCGAGGACCCGCAGCGCGACGGCCTTCTTGACGTCCTCGGCGACCGGCACCGGCTGGTACGGCGAGCCGTTCCAGCACACGCCCGACTCCGAGCCTTCCTCGCCGCAGGTCACCAGCAGCTTGCGGATCCGCGGCGCCGACACGCGAACGACCCCGGCGACCCGCTCGAGCAGCACGCGCTGCTGGTGCTCGCTGAGCTTGGCCAGGACGCTGCGGTCGATCGACACCACCCACGACGTGCGGTTGGCGACCAGCGGGCGGCCCATGTCGTCGACGATCAGGCCCCGCTGCGGCTGGACCACGACCTCGCGGACCGACTGCGACGTGGCCTGGGCGTGGTACTCCTCGCCCCCGACGACCTGCAGGTAGTAGAGCCGCACGAAGAGCGTGGCGAACAGCGAGAACACCAGCGCCTGGATCACGAAGAGCCGCAGGCGACCGGTGCGCTGCGCCGACTTGGGGGGGAACATCAGGCGAGCGACCGGTCCGGCTCGAGGTGACGGAACATCGCCATCACCGGCGGCAGCACGAGCGGCGTGAGCACGACGTCCCAGAGCACGCCGACCAGCACCACCTCGAGCATCTGGGGGATGCCGATCGGGTCGCCGAGGACGAGCCCCGAGAGGGCGAAGACCGAGGTGCCGACGAAGGACGACGCGGCGACCGTCGCGACCACGGTGCCAGCGGTCGGCTGCGTCTCGCGGCGGACCCGGCCGGCGACGTACCCGACGACCACGAGGGCCAGCGCCCAGCGGCCGGCGAGGTGGTCGGACGGAGGCGCGAGGTCGAGGGCGAGACCGGCGGCGAACCCGAGCACGGCCGCGAACTCCGGGCCGCGGGTCAACGCGGCGCCGACGACGACGAGCAGGCAGACGTTGGGGACGATCCCGTCCCACGCCAGGTGCGGGAAGAAGGAGACCTGGAGGACCAGGGCGACGCCGACGGCGGCGGCGGCGACCACGGCACGGAGGAGGTTCACTGGAGGCTCCCTTCGGGCTCGATCACGGAGCGGTCGCTGTCGGTGCCGGACGGGACCACGATCCCGACCAGGTCGAGCGCACCGAAGTCGACGTACGGGTCGATGACCGCGCGCTGCGCCGTCTCGCGCAGGCTGCTGTAGACGCTGGTGACACGGCCGACCGGGACGCCGGCGACGTACGGGCCGCCGGCCTCGCTCCCCCAGGTCACGACGGTGTCGTGCTTGGCGGGTACGGCGGTGTCGTCGACGAGCTCGAGGTCCAGGCGCCCGTCGCCGCCCAGCACGCCGCGGCCGTGCAGGAAGCCGACCTCCATGCTCCGGCCGACCCGGCCGCCGACGACGGAGTCGGCGTCCACGATCAGCAGCACGGTCGCGGTGGTGCGGGTGACGCGCAGGACGCGGCCGACCAGGCCGTCGTTGTTGACCACGGTGAGGTCGGGGTGCACGCCGGCGTCGGAGCCGGCGTCGATGGTGACGGTCCGGGAGAAGGACTGGGAGGCGCCCATCCCGACGACGCGGGCCGGGACCAGGGAGTAGCCGAGGCTCTTGGCGGCCGCGGTGAGGCCGTCGTACTCCTCGAGGCGGTTGCGGTCGTAGTCCTGGGTCGCGACCTGGGAGCGCAGGTCGGAGTTCTCGGCCTGCAGGTCGAGCAGGTCCTGCTGCATCGAGTCCTTGGAGCGGAACCAGCGCGGGACAGCCGTGAACGGGCGTACGGCGGCGCTCGTCCCCACCTCCACGGGCCCGAAGACCTCGCCGACGGCGCGGCGGGCCGGGTCGACCGGCGAGGAGGAGAGCGAGTCGAGGCTCATCACCGTCAGGCAGGCCAGCACCAGCGCGACCAGCAGCCCGCGCCGCGGGCGCTGCTGGTCGTCGTCGGAGCCGCGCCACCGACGCTCCTTGCGGCGGTCGAGCCGGTTGAGACTCATCCCACCCGCCTGCGGTCGCTGACCAGCACCTGCTGGAGCGCCTCGAACTCCTCGACGCACTTGCCCGCACCGATCGCGACCGACGAGAGGGGGTTCTCGGCGACGTGCACCGGCATGCCGGTCTCGTGCCGCAGCCGCTCGTCGAGACCACGGAGCAGGGCGCCGCCGCCGGTGAGCACGATGCCGCGGTCCATGATGTCGCCGGCGAGCTCGGGCGGCGTCTGGTCGAGGGTGCTGCGCACGGCGTCGACGATCGCGTGCAGCGGCTCCTCGAGCGCCTGGCGCACCTCGGCGCTGGAGACCACGACGGTGCGCGGCAGGCCGGAGACCATGTCGCGGCCGCGGATCTCCGCCTCCGGCTCGTCCGTCACCGGGAACGCGGAGCCGAGGGTCATCTTGACCTCCTCGGCGGTGCGCTCGCCGAGCATCAGCGCGTGCTCCTTCTTCATCCACGCGACGATCGCCTGGTCCAGGTCGTCGCCGGCGGTGCGGATCGACAGGCTGGTGACGATGCCGCCGAGCGAGATGACCGCGACCTCGGTGGTGCCGCCGCCGACGTCGACGACCATGTTGCCGGTCGGCTGGTGGACGGGGAGCCCGGCGCCGATCGCGGCTGCCATCGGCTCCTCGATGATGTAGACCTTGCGGGCGCCGGCCTGGTAGCCGGCCTCCTTGACCGCGCGCTGCTCGACCGCGGTGATGCCGCTCGGCACGCAGATGACCATCCGCGGCTTGGCGAAGTAGCGGCGGCGGTGCACCTGCTGGATGAAGTAGCGCAGCATCTGCTCGGTGGCCTCGAAGTCCGCGATCACGCCGTCCTTGAGCGGGCGGATCGCGGTGATGTTGTCGGGCGTGCGCCCGATCATCCGCTTGGCCTCGTGGCCGACGGCCACGATGTCTCCGGTGCTCTCGTTGATCGCCACGACGCTCGGCTCGTCGAGCAGCACGCCCTTGCCGCGGACATAGACCAGCGTGTTCGCGGTGCCGAGGTCGACGGCCATGTCGCGGCCGATGAAGCTGTTAGCCATCGTGTCGCCTTGTTGCCTGTGGGGAAGAAGTGACAACAGGCTACGAACGGGGACGCCCAGCACCGGGGAGGACACGCGGCCTCACCTGCGGATTTCGCGATCAGCCCACGTCCGGGCCGGGGTCGTCCCGGCTCATCCAGTCCGGCCAGTCGTCCTGGGGCACGGCGACGCACGGGCCGGCGGCGAGCCGGATCAGCACGTCGCCCTCGGCCCCGAGGTCGGGGATGTCCATCAGGTCCGCCGCGACGGCACCGTCGTCGACGCGCACCCGGTCGCCGGCGGACGAGCCCCGCACGGCGTACCCGCTGCGCTCGGCGATGGTCCGCAGGTCGGCCCCGACGTCCTCCGGGGTGCCGGGCCGGGCCTGCAGGCGTACGTCGGCGATGTAGCGGAAGTCCTGGTAGCCCTCGGGGAACCGGCTGGTGCACCCCTCCCAGCGGCCCCGCGACTCCAGGACCTCCCCGCCGAGCACGTCCTGGCTGGCGGCCACCAGGCCCTGGGCGGTCTCCTCGACCGCGTCCCGCTGGCCGAGCAGGGCCTTCTCGGCGTCCTCGTGGTCGGCGCCGCCGTCGCCGAGGCCGGCGCACGCCGTGACCGCCAGCACCAGGGCGATCGCGGCGGCCGACGCCCAGCGCCGCCCCCGGCGTCGGCTCACGGTTCGTCCAGCGTGTCGCGCTCCGTCGGGTCGCGGTCCCACTCCGGGTCCTGCGGACCGGCGTACCAGGGGTCGGTGACCGGGTCCGCGGTGAGGACGGCGTCGTAGTTGCCGCTGACGATCTGGCTGAGGTTGTAGAGGGACTCGCTGCCGTGGTCGAAGTACTTCGAGTGCTCGCCGAAGTCGAGGTGGTCGGGACGGGTCGTCGACTCGGCCTCGAACCGGATCGCCCCGAAGTCGTCCTCCGCCGGGTCGTCGCCGAGGCCCGCTCCCCCGAGGACCGACTCCAGGTGGACCCATCCGTGGTTGCCGAGGTCCGCGATGGGGTCGCGCGAGTTGGCGCCGGCCCAGACGTGGCCCGGGTCGACCCCGGTGTCCCCCACGTCGTCGGTGTCGCCGCCGACACCCGGACTGCCGACGAAGACCAGGTCGTCGACCGGGATGCCCTCGTCGTGGGCGGCATGGCCGGTGGTCGTCGAGCCGTAGCTGTGGCCGATCGCCGTCAGGTGCGCGGGATCGCCGTCCCGCGAGTCGCGGAGCCCGTCGATCATGTCGGCCAGCCGATCGCCGCCGGCCGTCGCCATGTCCTCGCTGAGGACACCGGCGGCGTCCCAGCCCTCGCCCTCCCAGGGCAGGTTGTCCGGCGCGTCGTACCCGATCCAGAACATGGACGCCACGCCGGCGGTGCCGTCGACGCTGCGGGTGGCCTCGTAGAGGTCGAGCGCCCGGTCGGCCTGGTAGGGCGCGCTCTGCCCGTCGGTGCCGAAGCCGGGCACGGTGACCGCGACGTCGCGGGCGGTCGCGAGGTCGCCGGCCGCGATGGCGACCGCGCCGTCGCCGTCGAAGGCGGTCGGGTCGTAGACGTAGAGCTGCGAGGAGACCTGGTCGAGCGTCTGCGGGTCGATGCCGCCCTCGATCGTCTCCCGCGCCTGCTGCGCGGCGCGGGCGTTGTCGAGCCACTGGCGCTCGTCGTCGGTGAGCAGGCCCTGGTCCTCGAGGTGGCCCCAGTCGGCCAGGTCACGCTCCAGCGAGACGGTGTTGGCGGCGTCGCGGGCCCAGGGCGGGATGCCGTCCCGGTTGCCGATCGACTCCGGGGACGCGGCGATGATCGCCAGCTGCTGCTGGTGGTCGAGGCTGTCCCACCAGCGGTTGACCTCGCGGGACGACGCGTCCGGACCGGGCATCGCGTGGAGCGCGGCGTCCGCCGGGTCGTCGGCCCCGCCGTACCTCCGCTCGACCTGGTCGAGCGTGAGCACCCGCGCGAACGCCTCCTGGATGGCCTCCTCCTCGGCCATCAGGTCGGTGATCCATCGGTCCAGGTCGGTCTCGTAGGTCGCCACCCGGCTCGCGCAGTCGTCGCACGCCGCCTGGATCGCCGGTGCGTCGTCGACGGTCGCCGCGGCGACCCGGTCCCGCAGGGCGTCGATGGTCGCGACCAGCTGGGCGCGCTCGTCGACGAGCCTGCCCCGGCGATCGAGCAGGGACTGCAGCGTGGCGGCGTGCTGGTCGACCCGGCGCGCGACCGTGCGCAGCGCCAGGGACATCGCGTCGGCCAGACGGCCGGTGGGCCGGATTCCGTCGTGGTACGCCGTGGCGCCGAGCCCGGTCCACGTCGTGATCCGGGCGTCGCCCGCCACGAACGACCCCAGGTCGTCGACCTGGGCGGAGGCCGCGAGCAGGTCGGCGGCGTACTCGCGGATGCCGGCGGGGTCGGCCTCCAGGTCGGGGACCTCCCGCGGCAGCGGCGGGAGGGTGACGACGCCGGTCACCGCTCCTCCCGGAGCGCGTCGTCGAGCAGCAGGTGGTCGGAGGCGACGAGCTGGTCGGTGCGCGCGTAGTCGGCGGCGCTGGCCCGCAGGCCGTCGGCCTGGGTCTCCGCCGTCGCGCCGAGATCACTGACGTGCCGCTGCCAGGTGCTGGCGAACCGCGCGGCCGCGCCCGCGACCCCCGACGTGAAGCCCGCGGTCGGTGCGTCGGCGACCTGGCCGGCCGCGGCCTCGAGATCGAGGTGGCGCTCGTCCCACGCCCGGGCCGTGGTGCCCATGGTGAGCGGCACCGCCATCGTGAACGGATCGGCCATCAGCGCCTCGCCAGCTCGCGGGCCCGGTCGGCGCCGACGGGCAGGGAGGTGGAGGTGGCGGTGAGGACGAAGCTGCCGGACGCCGCGGCGTACGTCGCCCGCAGGTGCATCGTGGCGCGCCGGCCGATCAGCTGGCTGACGGCGCCCGCCCGGTAGGCGAGCTCCCACCCGTCGCGGGTGAGCGCGGCGGCCAGCGTCTCGAGGGGCGACTCGCCGAGCCGCCCGGCCAGCCGGGCGCGCGCCTCGACGCTGGTCGGGTCGTCGCCGAACGCGAAGCGGGTCTCCGGCACCTGACCGTCACCGACGGCCTCGGCCCAGGCCTTCGTGGCGATGCCGGTGGCCAGGTCGAAGGCGTTGGCGAGCTGCTGCTCGGTGGCCTGCTCCACCTGCTGGACCGGCTCGGCGGCGCGCTGCTCGGGCGGCAGGAGGACGATGTCCACGTCCGGGTGTCGGCGCCGGACGGCGGCGAAGAACGGCGGGAGCGGCGCATCCCGAGGCTGGAGCTCCATGCCGGAAGGCTGCCCTGAGGCGCCCTCCCGAAACCGTTACAGGCCGGGGAACCAGATCCCGATCTCGCGCTCGGCGGACTCGGGCGAGTCGGAGCCGTGCACGAGGTTCTGCTGGACCTTCAGTCCCCAGTCGCGGCCGAGGTCGCCGCGGATCGTGCCCGGAGCGGCGACCGTGGGGTCGGTCGCACCCGCCAGCGAGCGGAAGCCCTCGATGCACCGCTCGCCCTCCAGCACGATCGCGACGACCGGGCCGGACAGCATGAAGTCGACGAGCGGCTGGTAGAACGGCTTGCCCTCGTGCTCCGCGTAGTGCTCGGCGAGCACCTCGGGCGTCGCGGACCGCAGCTCGAGCGCCACCAGGGCGTAGCCCTTGGCCTCGATGCGGCGGATGATCTCACCGGCCTGGCCGCGCTTGACGGCGTCGGGCTTGAGCAGGACGAGGGTGCGCTGGGTCATAGCCCGGAGCCTATAGAGACGCGGCCCGTCGTACGACGTCGGCCGGGACCGGTCCGCTGGCGTCGTCGGACGGGACCGGGTCGCCGGCCGTCCGCCGCACCGGGATGACGCCGCCCCACACCCCGGCCTCGATGTCCTCGGCGTCGTCGACCGGACCCTCGCCCCGCGACTTCATCGACGCCTCGTGCAAGGACACGGCGAGCACGGCCGTCGCGGCCAGCTCCTTGCGGGTGCTGGCCCGCAGCGTCGCCGAGCGTCCCGGGATCATGTGGTCGACGATCAGGTCCAGGGCGCGGCGGCGCTCGTCCTCGTCGTCCACCAGGCGGGCGGCGCCGATGACGACGGCGGAGCGGTAGTTCATCGAGTGGTGGAAGGCGGAGCGCGCGGCGACCAGCCCGTCCAGCTCGGTCACCGTGACGCAGACCGTGCTGTCGGTCGCGGTCCGCAGCCAGCCCGCGGCCACCGAGCCGTGCAGGTAGAGGGTGCCGTCGAGGTCGGGGCCGTCCAGGTCCACGGCGTACGCCGCCGGCAGCACGAGCGGGTGGCTGACCCCGTCGCGGGCGACTGTCACGCCGAGGTGGGCGATGAGCGCGTCCGCCAGGAGGCGGTGCAGCTCGGCGCGGTCCTCCACCATCCGGTTGCGGCCGCGGCCGACCGTGGTGCGCGGTGTCGGGGAGAGCGGAGGCAGTGTCGGGCTCAGCGTCATGGGTCTAGCCTGACGGTGAAGTGGCCTGCACGCACGGGCCAATCCGACACCAGTTCGACAGGACACTCAGATGAGCACCCTCCCGGTCGTGCTCGACCGCACCGCCCCCGGACCGCTGGGCGTCCAGCTCTCGGGCGCGATCCGCGAGCTCGTCGTCGCCGGGACCCTGGCCCGCGGCGACCGGCTCCCCAGCAGCCGGGCGCTGGCCGCCGACCTCGCCGTCAGCCGCTCGGTGACCGAGCACGCCTACGAGCAGCTGCTCGCCGAGGGCTGGCTGGAGGCCAGGCGCGGGTCCGGCACGTACGTCGCGGCCGGCGGCGCCACCGCCAGCGCCTCGCCTCGTCGGCCTGCCCGGGCACCCGTCCGCGACCTGGTCCGGCTCGACGCCGGCACCCCCTGGATCGACCCCCGGCACGCGGCCGGGTGGCGCCGGGCCTGGCGCGAGGTGTCGACCGCCCGGCCGCCGCGGGGGTACGACGACCCGCGCGGCCTGCCCGAGCTGCGCGTCGCCCTCGCCGACCGGATCGGCCGGACCCGGGGCCTCTCCCTCGACCCGGACGAGGTCGTGGTCACCAACGGCACCACCGACGGGCTCCGGCACCTGCTGTCCGTGCTGCCGCCCGGCCCGGTCGCCCTGGAGGACCCCGGCTACCGGGCCGCGGTGGAGACGGTCCGGGGGGTGGCCCGCGAGGTGCGCGACCTCCCGGCCCTGGCGGCGGTCACCGACCTGACCGGGGTCGTCGCCGCCTACGTCACGCCGGCGCACCAGCACCCGCTCGGCCGGGTGCTGCCCGCCGCCGACCGGGTCGCCCTGCTCGACGCCGCCCGGGCCGCGGGCGCGGTGGTGGTCGAGGACGACTACGACTCGGAGTTCCGCTATGACGTCGCACCCGTGCCGGCCCTGGCCAGCCTCGACCGGGACCGGGTCGCCTACCTGGGCACGGCCGCCAAGTCGGTCGCCCCGTCCCTGCGGCTCGGCTGGCTGGTGCCGCCCCCGGCGTACCTCGACGCGATCAACGCCCGTCGCGCGATCACCCACGAGGGCGCGCCGTGGCCGGTCCAGCGGGCGTTCCTCGCCCTGCTGCGCGACGGGTACGTCGACAAGGTGGTGCGGACCGCTCGCCGCGTGTACGCCGACCGGGCTCCCCGGGTGGCCGCCGCGCTCACGCCGTACGCCGAGCTCGCGGGGCCGCTCGCCGGGATGTACTCCACCTGGCTGCTCCCCCAGGCCGACGCGGTGCGCGCCCGGGAGGCGGCCCGCCGGGCGGGGTTCGAGGTCAACCTGCTGTCCGACTACTGCCGCTCGGCGCGGCTGACCGGGCTGGTGGTCGGCTTCGGCGGGGTCACCGACGACGAGCTCGACCGCGCGCTGGCGGCCGTGACGTCAGTCCTCTGAGGGGGCCGTCTCGTCGTACGCCGCGAACGCCGCGGCGCGCTCGCGCTCGATCCGGCGGCCGAGGAGGTAGGCCGAGCCCCACAGCAGCGCGAAGATGCCGCCCAGGACGAACATCAGCGGGATCACGAAGCCGAGCGCGATCGCGGCGACCTGGACGGCCCAGCCGAGGGCGTACGCCCACTCGGCGCGGAGCATGCCCGCGAGCAGCAGGCAGACCACCGCGAGGCCGACGCCGATCGCGACCGCGGTGCCGGCGCCGACGTCGGCGATCGTGATCATCACCGGGGTCGTCAGGCCGAGGGTGATCGCCTCGAGGCTGAGCACCGCCGCGCACATGCCGCGGCGCGGGGAGCGCTGTCGCTCGTCCGTCATCGGCGATCTGTCCTGGCCGAGCGCACCAGCAGGCTGCGGGCCTCTCCGACGGTGACGACGGACCCGGTGACCAGCACGGCCCCCGACCCGACGCCTGCGCCGAAGGCGGCGCCGGCCTCGGCCAGCGTGGCCGCGGCCTCGATCGCGTCGCCGAGCCGCGGAGTGACCGAGACCCGGTCCTCCCCGAAGACCTCGCGGGCGATCACGGCGAGCTGCTCGGCGGGCAGGGAGCGGTCGGTGGAGTTCTGCGTGCACACGACGTGGGCGAGGTGCGGCTCCAGGGCGACCAGGAGCTGCTCCTGGTCCTTGTCCGCCATCACCCCGACCACGCCGATCAGCGGGTTGAACGTGAACGAGTCCTCGAGGGCCGCACCCAGCGCCTCGGCGCCGTGCGGGTTGTGGGCCGCGTCGAGGACGACCGTGGGGCTGCGCCGGACGATCTCGAGACGCCCCGGCGACGTCACCTCGGCGAAGGCCGCGCGGACCAGCTCGGCGTCGAGCTCCTGCTCGCTGCCGAGGAAGGACTCGACCGCGGCCAGCGCCACGGCGGCGTTCTGCGCCTGGTGGGCGCCGTAGAGCGGGAGGAAGACGTCGTCGTACCGCGCGCGGAGACCCTGCAGCGACAGCATCTGGCCGCCGACGGCGGGCGTGCGGGCGGCCACGCCGAAGTCGATGCCCTCGCGCACCGCGGTCGCGCCGACCTCGTCGATGCGCTCCTGGAGCACCGCGGCGACGTCGGGGGTCTGCTCGGCGATCACCACGGCCGCGCCGGGCTTGATGATCCCGGCCTTCTCGAAGGCGATCTGGACGGCGGTGTCGCCCAGGTAGCGGGCGTGGTCGATCGCGATCGGCAGGATCACGGCCACGGCGCCGTCGGCGACGTTGGTCGCGTCCCACGACCCGCCCATGCCGACCTCGACCACGGCGGCGTCGACCGGGGCGTCGGCGAACGCGGCGTACGCCATCCCGACCACGGTCTCGAAGAAGGACAGCGGGTGGTCCTGCTCGCGGTCGACCAGGTCGAGGTACGGCGCGACGTCGTTGAACGCGCGCACGAACTCCTCGTCGCCCAGCGGCTCGCCGTCGATCGAGATCCGCTCGGTCATCCGCTCGACGTGCGGGCTGGTGAACCGGCCGGTGCGCAGGTCGAGGGCGCGCAGCAGGGTGTCGATCATCCGCGAGGTGGAGGTCTTGCCGTTGGTGCCGGTCAGGTGGATGACCGGGTAGGCGTGCTGGGGGTCGCCCAGCAGCTCCGTGAACGCCAGGATCCGGTCCAGGGACGGCTCAAGCTTGGTCTCCGGCCAGCGGGACAGCAGGGCATCCTCGACCTCGTCGAAGGTCTCGGCCAGCCGGGGTGCGTCGGGGGTCTCACTCATCGTGGGTCGAGTCTAGGGACTGGTCATCCCACCAGCAGATTCACCATGTCGACGACCGGGCGGTAGCCGATCGCCTCGTAGACGTGGTTGGAGACCGGGTTGGCCTGGTCGGTGAAGAGGCAGCAGCGCACGCCCTGCTCGACGTACTGCCCGGAGACCTCCGCAACGGCGCGGCTGGCATAGCCGCGGCCCCGCTTGTCCCTCGGCGTGTAGACGGGGCCGATCCGGGTGACGCCGTTGGCCGGCACGTTGGCGCCGGTCAGGTGCACCGGCTCGCCGGTCTCGTCCTCCCAGAGCCAGATGACGCCGTCGTCGATCCTCCCGACCATGTCCTCCAGGGAGAACTCCTCCATCGCGTGGGGGTCGCTCCGGCCGGCCTGCTCGGCCGCGGCGGCCGCGAAGTCCAGGAACCACGCCAGGCAGATGTCGGCGTCGTCGCGCGTCGCCTGGCGGAGCCGACCGGACGGCGCGGGCGGCTCGACCAGGTCGCCGAGCTCGAAGAGGCGGAGGTGCTCGTGCACCCGGACCACTCCCCCGGACAGCCGGGCGTACTCCTCCGCGAGCAGCCGCGACGCCGGCAACGCCCCGTTGACGCCGGCGACTTCCTCGCCGCGCCCGTGCAGCGCGCGGGCCAGGGCCACGGCGGCGTCGTCGGGCATCGGGAGCACGTAGAGCGGGTGGGGCGCGAACGGCGCCGTCCGCATCGCGACCCCGACGACCTCACCCTGCTCGTCGCGCACGATCGCCCACCAGCGGTAGGGCCCGTCGCCGCCGCCGCTCCGCGCCAGCCGGCGCGTGACCGTGGCGATGACCGTGGTGATCACCGGCTCGGCCGCGAGGTGGGCGCCCACCGCGGCCAGGAATCGATCGGGGTCGTCGGTGAACTCGATGCGGGAAACCATGACCGAAGTCAGCCAGTCGGGTGGCTACCGTCACAACCGGTTTCTCGGCCGGACGACCCGCGCCCTAGGATTTCGGACATGACCGAGATCCAGGACCAGGCCACGGACACGACCAGCGCTGATCGACGCGCCGTCGTCGTACCCCCGAAGCCTGCGCTGGAGGGTCTCGAGGCCGCCTGGAGCGAGCGGTGGAAGGCCGACGACACCTACGCCTTCGACCGCACCCAGCCGCGCGAGAACGTCTACTCGATCGACACCCCGCCCCCGACCGTGAGCGGCAGCCTGCACGTCGGTCACGTGTTCTCGTACACGCACACCGACCTGATCGCCCGCTTCCAGCGGATGCGCGGCAAGTCCGTCTTCTACCCGATGGGCTGGGACGACAACGGGCTGCCCACCGAGCGCCGGGTGCAGAACTACTTCGGCGTGCGCTGCGACCCGTCCCTGCCCTACGAGGCCGACTTCACCCCGCCGGAGAAGCCGGACCCGAAGAAGCAGGTCCCGATCAGCCGGCCCAACTTCATCGAGCTCTGCGAGCGGCTCGTCGAGCAGGACGAGCAGGTCTTCGAGCAGCTGTGGCGCACCCTCGGCCTCTCCGTCGACTGGAAGCAGCACTACACGACGATCGGCCCGAAGGCCCAGACCGTCAGCCAGCGCGCGTTCCTGCGCAACTTCGCCCGCGGCGAGGCCTACCTCCAGGAGGCGCCGACCCTCTGGGACGTCACCTTCCAGACCGCCGTCGCCCAGGCCGAGCTCGAGGCGCGCGAGTACGCCGGCGCCTACCACCGGGTCGCCTTCCACCGCCCGGACGGCGAGCCCGTCTACATCGAGACGACCCGCCCCGAGCTGATCCCCAGCGTGGTGGCGCTGATCGCCCACCCCGACGACGAGCGCTACCAGTCGCTCTTCGGGACCACGGTCACCAGCCCGGTCTTCGGCGTCGCGATCCCGGTCGTGGCCCACCCCCTGGCCGAGATCGACAAGGGCTCCGGCCTCGTCATGTGCTGCACCTTCGGTGACCTCACCGACGTCACCTGGTGGCGCGAGCTCGACCTGCCCGTGCGCACCGTGATCGGCCGCGACGGCCGGATGTCCCGCGAGACCCCCGAGTGGCTGAGCGCGCCGGCCGCGGCCGCGGCGTACGAGGAGCTCAAGGGCAAGACCGCCTTCTCCGCCCGCGAGGCGGTCGTCGCCGCCCTGCGCGCGTCCGGCGACCTGGACGGCGAGCCCACGCCCACGCAGCGGATGACGAACTTCTACGAGAAGGGCGACAAGCCGCTCGAGATCGTCGCCACCCGACAGTGGTACATCCGCAACGGTGGCCGCGACGCCGGCCTGCGCGCCGAGATGATCGACCGAAGCTCCGAGATCCAGTGGATCCCGGCGCACATGAAGCACCGCTACGACAACTGGGTCGGCGGGCTCAACGGCGACTGGCTGATCTCCCGTCAGCGCTTCTTCGGCATCCCGTTCCCGGTCTGGTACCCGCTGGACGCCGAGGGCGAGCCCGACTACGACCACCCGCTGCTGCCCCGCGAGGCCGACCTACCGCTCGACCCGTCGACGGTCGCCCCCGGCGGCTACAGCGAGGACCAGCGCGGGAGGCCGGGCGGCTTCATCGGTGACCCCGACGTCATGGACACCTGGGCCACCTCGTCGCTGACGCCGCAGATCGCCGGCGGCTGGGAGTCCGACGACGACCTCTGGCAGCGGGTCTTCCCGATGGACCTGTGCACCCAGGCGCACGACATCATCCGGACCTGGCTCTTCTCCCGCGTGGTCCGCGCCCACTTCGAGAACCACGTCGCGCCCTGGTCGCACGCCCTGGTCTCCGGCTTCATCCTCGACCCGGACCGCAAGAAGATGTCGAAGTCCAAGGGCAACGTGGTGGTGCCGACCGAGATCCTCGACAAGTTCGGCGCGGACGCCGTCCGCTGGCGCGCCGCGATGGCCCGCCCGGGCCTGGACTCGCCGTTCGACGAGACCCAGATGAAGGTCGGCCGGCGGCTGGCCATGAAGGTGCTCAACGCCTCGAAGTTCGTCCTCGGCGAGGTCGGGGCCAGCGGCGTCAACCCGTTCGAGGTCTCCGAGCCGATCGACTGCGCACTGCTCGGCCGGCTGGCCGGCGTGGTCACCGCCGCCACCGACGCGTTCGAGGCCTACGACTACACCAGCGCCCTCGAGACCGTCGAGAAGTTCTTCTGGGAGTTCTGCGACGACTACCTCGAGCTGGTCAAGGAGCGCGCGTACGACGAGGACGGTGGCGCCGCGACCGTCTCCGCCCGGGCTGCCCTGGCGATCGCCCTCGACGTGCAGCTGCGGCTGCTCGCGCCGTTCCTGCCCTACGTGACCGAAGAGGTCTGGTCGTGGTGGCGCTCCGCCGAGCTCGGTGGGACCTCGATCCACCGCGCCGCCTGGCCGACCGTCGCCGAGCTCGGCTCGGCCGCCGCGACCGACGGGATCGCGCTCGACGCCGTCGCCGCCGCGCTGGTCGGCATCCGCGGTGCGAAGTCCACCGCGAAGGTCTCGATGCGGGCCCAGCTGTCGCGCGTGGAGATCCGCGGCCCGCGGCCGCTGGTGGCGGCGGCAGAGCTCGCGGGTGACGACCTGCGCCGGACCGGCAAGATCGTCGGCGACCTGGTGTTCACGCCCGTCGAGGGCGCGACCGAGCTCACCGTCGAGGCGGAGCTGGCTCCGGTCGAGGACTGACCTCGCGCGGCCGGCTCAGTGCCGGCCGCGGTGACCGCGGTGGTGACCGTGCCCGCGCGCGGGACGGCCGTGGTCCGCGTGGCCGCGCCCGGCGTGCTCGTGCGCGTGTCCGTGGTGGTGTCCGTGGCGACGGGCCTCGGGACGGGCCTCGTGACGGGCGTGGTGACGCCCGACGCCGTGGCGGTGGTGATGGCCAGCCTCGTGGTCATGGTGACGGCGGACGCCACGCGTCACGACGCGGTGCTTCGACGCGGGCGCGGGTGTCGCCGCCTTCGCGGGGTGCGCAGCGGCGTGGTGCGGCAGCCGCTTCGCCGGCAGCGGCGCGTCAGCGGCTGCGGCGGGCGCGGGCGCGGGCAACGGCTGCAGCACCGCGCCGGCGATGAGCCCCATCGGCGTGTGCCGGGCCAGCCCGCCCAGGGCGTCGGTGCGCGCGGAGTAGACCATCACGCCGATGCAGGAGAGCACCACGACGATCGAGGCGATCAGCGGGGCACGGTGCTCCGAACGCATGCCAGACCCTCCCGAGTGACGACCGACGAGGACCCGGCCGTTCGAGGAGAGTGTTGCGGTCCGGACCGGTGTCGCCAAACCCCTGAGGCCCGTCGGGCCACAAATGACCCAGATGGACTAGGTCGGCGTGGTCTTCCGCGTCCGCTTACGCGGACTTCTTCTTCTTCTCGGTCTCGCGCGGCACCAGCGTCGGGGCGACCCCGTCGGTGACGACCTCGCCGGTCACGATCACCTTGGCGACGTCGCCACGCGAGGGCACGTCGTACATCACGTGGAGGAGGACCTCCTCGATGATCGCGCGCAGGCCGCGGGCGCCGGTGCCCCGCTCCATCGCGTTCTCCGCGATCGCCTCGATCGCCTCGGTCGTGAACTCGAGCTCGACCCCGTCCAGCTCGAAGAGCTTCTGGTACTGCTTGACCAGCGCGTTGCGCGGCTCGGTGAGGATCTGCACCAGCGCCGGCCGGTCGAGCTTGGTCACGCTGGCGATGAGCGGGAGCCGGCCGATGAACTCGGGGATCAGGCCGAACTTGGTCAGGTCCTCGGGCCGCACCTGCGAGAGCAGGTCCTCGGCGTCGCGCTCGACCTGGCCGCGGACCTCGGCGGTGAAGCCCAGGGTCTTCTTGCCCACCCGCTGCTCGACGATGTGCTCGAGCCCGGCGAACGCGCCACCCACGACGAACAGGATGTTGGTGGTGTCGATCTGGATGAACTCCTGGTGGGGGTGCTTGCGACCCCCCTGCGGCGGCACCGAGGCGGTGGTGCCCTCGATGATCTTCAGCAGGGCCTGCTGCACGCCCTCGCCGGAGACGTCGCGCGTGATCGAGGGGTTCTCCGCCTTGCGGGCCACCTTGTCGATCTCGTCGATGTAGATGATGCCGGTCTCGGCCTTCTTGACGTCGTAGTCGGCGGCCTGGATCAGCTTGAGCAGGATGTTCTCGACGTCCTCACCGACGTAGCCGGCCTCGGTCAGCGCGGTGGCGTCGGCGATCGCGAAGGGCACGTTCAGCATCCGGGCGAGCGTCTGCGCGAGGTAGGTCTTGCCGCAGCCGGTCGGTCCGATCACGAGGATGTTGGACTTCGCGACCTCGACGACCTCTTCCTTGCTGTGCTTGCCCGACAGCGGCTGGACGCCCGCCTGCACCCGCTTGTAGTGGTTGTAGACGGCGACCGCGAGCGACTTCTTCGCCTGCTCCTGGCCGATCACGTAGGAGTTGAGGAACTCGAAGATCTCCCGTGGCTTGGGCAGCTCGTCGAGGCTGACCTCGGTGCCCTCGTTGAGCTCTTCCTCGATGATCTCGTTGCAGAGGTCGATGCACTCGTCGCAGATGTAGACGCCGGGTCCGGCGATGAGCTTCTTGACCTGCTTCTGGCTCTTCCCGCAGAAAGAGCACTTCAGCAGGTCGCCTCCGTCACCGATACGTGCCACGGGCGGTCATCCTCCGGTAAGTCGAGCCCGGTACTTCGAGCTGGTGCAGCAGTGGAGCAGGTCCGGGACCCGAGGGCCCCCCCGACGGTACCGCGTGCCACCCCCGTTCAGGGGCGGGACACGGACACGTCGACATCAGGCGAGTGCCGGGACACCCTTGCGCGACTCGATCACGGCGTCGATGAGCCCGTACTCGACCGCCTGGGCGGCCGTCAGGATCTTGTCGCGCTCGATGTCGGTGCTGACCTGCTCGATCGAGCGGCCGCTGTGGTCGCTGATCATCTTCTCCAGCAGCTCGCGCATCCGCAGGATCTCGTTGGCCTGGATCTCGATGTCCGAGGTCTGGCCGAACGTGCCCTCGGTGTAGGGCTGGTGGATCAGGATCCGGCTGTTGGGCAGCGCCATCCGCTTGCCGCGGGCACCCGCGCCGAGCAGGATCGCGGCGGCCGAGGCCGCCTGACCGATGCACACCGTCTGCACGTCGGGCTTGATGAAGTTCATCGTGTCGTAGATCGCGGTCAGCGCGGTGAAGGAGCCACCCGGGCTGTTGATGTAGATCTGGATGTCCTGGTCGGGGTTCATCGACTCCAGGCACATCAGCTGCGCGATCACCGCGTTGGCGACGTCGTCCGAGATCGGCGAGCCGAGGTAGATGATGCGGTCCTCGAAGAGCTTGCCGTAGGGGTCGATGCGGCGGAAGCCGTAGGAGGTGCGCTCTTCCCACTGCGGGATGTAGTAGTTCATCGGTGTCCCCGTTCAGTTCTTGCTGGTGTGGGCCGGACGGCCCTCGTCGGCGGCCTCGCGGGCGCTCTTGACGACCTGGTCGACCAGGCCGTAGTCCTTGGCCTGCTCGGCGGTGAACCAACGGTCGCGGTCGGCGTCGGCCTCGACCTGCTCACGGGTCTGGCCGGTGTGCTCGGCGATCAGGTCGAGCAGCACCTGCTTGATGTGCAGCGACTGCTGGGCCTGGATCTTGATGTCGGACGCGGAGCCGCCCATGCCGGACGACGGCTGGTGCATCATGATCCGCGCGTGCGGCAGGGCGTAGCGCTTGCCCTTCGTGCCGGCGCAGAGGAGGAACTGTCCCATCGACGCGGCGAGGCCCATGCCGACCGTCGCGACGTCGTTGGGGATGTAGTTCATGGTGTCGTAGATCGCCATGCCGGCGTCGACGGAGCCACCCGGGCTGTTGATGTGCAGGAAGATGTCGGCCTCGGGGTCCTCGGCCGACAGCAGCAGCAGCTGGGCGCAGATCGCGTTGGCGTTCTGGTCGCGGACCTCCGAGCCGAGGAAGACGATCCGCTCGCGCAGGAGGCGCTGGTAGATGTGTCCGTCGAGGTCGTTCATCCCGCCGCCGCCGTTGAGCTGCGGCTGATGAGTCCCCGGGTGCGAGGCGGAGCTGGAGTACTGGGTCACGGGAGCGACCCTAGCCGCAAGAGCCGACAGTTCCACGGGCAACCACCCCCTGTTCGCCAACAGCGGATTTCAGCTCGGCCCGTCTCGCCGGACCCGGTCATGCCAGCCACTCCCGCAGGGCCGTGTGGACCTCCGGGTGGTTGAGCAGGCCGAAGTGGTCGGTGCGCCCCAGGTGCAGCACGGTGGCGTCGGGGAACAGCTCCTGGCCGTACCGGTCGCGTCCGTACGCCGACGGCGGCCGGACCAGCAGGTCGCCGAGGACGTGGCCGACCGGGTGCCGCTCCCGGGCCGTCAGCGTGGCGGCCACCAGCCGGTAGCGCGCGTGCGGCAGCGGCGGGACGTCCTCGGCGAGGCCGGCGACCAGGTCGTGCACGCCGACCGACCGCCAGTCGAGGATGCGGCCGAACGCCGCCGTCTCCGGGAGCCGGGACAGCCCCCGGCTGCCGTGGCCGATGCCGCGTGCGATCGGCGCGCCGAGGTGCGGCGTACCGAGCGTGACGATGTCGGAGACCCGGTCGGTCCAGGGCTCCTCGACCTCGCTGGCGACGGCCCCGGCCGCTCGCAGGATCAGGCCGCCCATGGAGTGGCCGACCAGGGCGACGCGGTCCACCGGCACGGGCCAGGCCTCGACGAGGCGCTGCATCAGCGAGGAGAGCGCGGCGCCGTTCTCGCGCAGCCCGAGGCCGGTGTTGGCGCGCAGGTAGACCGGCGTCCAGCCCTCCTCGGCGAGCATCTCGGCGTACGTCGTGCCGGTGCGCTCGCGCCAGCGCTCCCAGTAGGACTCGTTCTCGCAGAGGCCG